>DATJSB010000353.1:0-17432 GCA_035504315.1 Occallatibacter sp. | reverse complement strand
TCCGCAATGGGCTTGTCGCGCAGGCAACCAAAGATGAGCACCTTTAGCGGTTGATCGCCAAGCAGGCTGCGCAGCCCCGCGCGCAGCGCCCAGGCTCCGGCAGGATTGTGGGCTACATCCAGAATCCAATCGAGGCCACGCGCGGTCACTCGCTCCAGCCGGCCCGGCCAACGGGTGAGGCTGATGCCCTCGGCAATCGCCTGCGGGGTTACCTGAAATGCGTGTTGCTCAGCCAATTCAACCGCGGCGGCAATCGCCAGCGCCAGATTGCGATGCTGATGCGCACCCTTTAGCGGCGAATTGACTTCAACCTGCGTGCCGAGAGCCTCAATTGTGTAGGGGCCAGACACGTCGCTGAGGGCGGGCATGTAGCGCGCGGCATTCACGCCACGCACATTCAGCTCGGCGGCTACTTCGCCCAGCACGTGGTTCGCTTCAGGATGCTGAGGCAGCGTGACGAGCGTGCCGTTGGGGCGCATGATTCCCGCTTTCTCGCGGGCGATAGCACCAATGGTCGGGCCCAGCCACTCCATGTGGTCGAGCGAGATGTCGGTGATGACCGAGAACAGGGGATCGACGATATTGGTGGCATCGAGCCGGCCACCCATGCCGACCTCAAGCACGGCGATCTCAGCGCGTGATTCGGCAAAATAAAGGAACGTCAGTGCAGTCAGAATCTCAAAGTAGCTGGGCAGTTGCGGCAGCCGCCTGGCAAGCATAAGCTCCTGGGCAACGTCATGGACGCGGAAAAACAGCCGCGCAAAATCGTCGTCCCCGATCTCAGCCCGGTCGATTCGGATGCGCTCATTGGCACGCTCGAGGTGCGGCGAGGTGTAGAGGCCGGTGCGCACCCCTGCAGCGCTCAAGATCGACGCGAGCGTGGCTGCCGTCGAACCCTTTCCGTTGGTTCCGGCAATCAGAATTGACGGGAATTTCAATTGCGGGTTGCCCAACTCGGCCAGCAGGATTCTGACCTCGTCGAGCGAGAATTTCCTACGCGGCTGCCCGGCTCTGGCATAGAGCTCAGGCGTCATGGCATTCAGTTGTTCAATAGCCGCGGCGTAAGACATGGAAGCTTAAGTATAAGAAACGTGGCCACACAGGCGCGGCATTGCCGCGTGTGCTCTGTCACTTCCTGACCTGCCGGGCGCCAATTAACTGTCCTAATTTGCCGATGGCGGTTCGGCGTGGTCGATTACCAGGGCCTGCACGCTGCCGCGCGTGGCTTCAAGTTCGAGCCCAAGTTGCTCTTTGATGGCCGTGAAGAACGGCGGGGCTTGGGCGTCGGCGGACGCAACCGGAACTTCGCCTCCGAACTGCGTTTCATCCGGCGCCCAGTCAAGATCGAAGTCATATCTCCCGGTCAGTCCGGTGCTGTCGACTACCGGCCGATCGAGCAGCGCCCGCTGCAGCAGGGAGGCAAAATCCCCCATGGTTGCATTTCGCGCGGGCAAATGGATATGTTGCGGATAAACCGTGGAGATCAATTGTGCAGGGTCATCCGGCGCCGCAGTGCTTTCTTTCAGTTTCGATCCCGCCTTGGCCACCTCGAGCCTGTAGATTGAAAAGTCTTTTGCCTCACGGTGGAAGCTCAGCTTAAAGCGCTCGCTCAGCAGTGTGCGCAACATCGCCATCTGCTCATCATGACTCGGCCGCGTTTCGCCTGGCGTGAGCGCAAGGATGTCAAAATGTCCTGACTCAACCCAGTCAGGCCCGCCTGAAATCACCTTCGGGCTGAGGTTGTAGGCTGCGGCGACCAGCAGTTTAAGCGTGTAGTACTTCACCACAAAGCGGTTCGTTCCCTGCATGGTGATGTATCGGCCCTTCTGGTCCAGCGAAGCCGGCTTGATTGTGGCCACTTCAAAAGACTGCGTGGCGCTAGGGGTCTCTGCCGGAGCCTGCGCAACAGCGGCCGATGCACAAAGGACCACCATTGAAACAAAAGTCAGTTTTGACAACGCAACCTCCAAAAGATGCACGCGACATCCTCGGTTCGTGGGTCGTTACATTGGGCTTCTGGGCCCGAAGGCCACGGCTTCCTACATCCGCATTCAGGGGCATGAATGCTCCCGCTTCCTCCGGGTCGGTTGTTGGTCATTTTCCGTACCGATTCAACCAGCGTCCGGCACCCCTGCTTACGCATAATCCTGCCACTCCGCACACCAAATTGCATCTTCGCCGGCTCTTCGTAAAACGCCTCAACCTGTGAATCCCGCGCTCCCTTCAACCCGTTCTCCCCAAGAGTGTTGGACGGCCGATTCACACAATCCTCTCAAAATCCACACCACTCTTTGCATGTCCTGTGGGAGTCGTGGGAAACAAAGCCCGCTACTCACCCGCTTTTGCCCACTTTTACAATTCTCCTCTTTTCCTCAACCACGATTTAGAAAAGCTACCCACTACGCATCCAGCAGGGCCACATACACTTTGCTCGAAATCCTACTTTTCCTTCTGTCCTACGGGTACTACTAAGTTTTTCTAATCTAATAAACCCTTAAATACACACCCGTCGCGCGACCGGCGTATGCAATTTACGGGGCTCACGGCAGCTTGGCTCAGCAGTCCGCGCTCGATCTCAGCGATGGCTCCATGCAAGCGGGATTGGAAAGAGCCGCGGCTAAGGATGTTCTGGTTTTGCGCGATTGTTCTGTGGCCTGAAGGCTGCTGCTCGTTCCGCATCATGGGCAAAAGCCCAGCGCGATAGTGGGCACGGACCTGAATTTCAGAGTTATGACCCGGTTTTCCACGCGCAAGCAAACCAAAACCTGAATACAATCAAGACGAAGAAAAGACAGCCGCTTTCCGCACGCTGCACGGTGTTGTAGAGTTATGGCGAGGGTGCAAAGCGGCTTCTGGAGTAGAGTTTGGCCTATGCCGACCGTTGAAACGGAGCTTGAGAAGCCGGCTGCGCAGGGGGCAGCAATGGAGATTACCGTAAGCCGCCAGGATCTGGTGAAGGAATTAACTGCGACGCAGAGCGTGGTGGAACGCAAGACGACGATCCCGATTCTCTCCAATTTTCTGATCGAAGCTGAGGGTGAGCAACTGAACATCACAGCCACCGATCTCGACCAGGCCATTCGCACCAGCGCCCCTGTAAAAGTCAAGAAGCCGGGTTCGTGCACAATTCCAGCGCGGAAATTCTACGACTACATCAAGCTTCTGCCTGATGGCGAAATCTCAATCAAGCTGCTTGAGAACCACTGGGTACAGATTCGCAGCGGCCGTTCCAACACCAAGATGGTGGGGATGGCGCGCGCCAACTATCCCCAGGTGCCCGAGTTTCCCTCTATCGCAGCGACCAGCGTTTCTGCAGTGGCCCTCAAGACGCTGATTGCCCGCACCATCTTCGCCATTTCGAACGAGGAGTCGCGCTATACCCTCAATGGCGCGCTGCTTGTCCTCAAAGCTGAGTCGATGGCTATGGTAGCCACCGACGGCCATCGGCTCTCGCTGGTCGAAAAGCCCAACGAGACTCTTGAGGGCATCAGCGGCGAAAAGCGTGTGCTGATTCCCCGCAAGGCTCTGCAGGAGCTGCAGGGGTTGCTCTCGGCCAGCGAAGTTGAGAAGATCGACTTTGCCGACGACGAACACACGCTGTTCTTCCGCGTCGGCCATCGCACACTCAGCACGCGCAAGCTCTCGGGCCAGTTCCCCAACTTTGAGGCCGTGATGCCGCGCGACAACACCAAGTTCGCCGTCGTCCGCTCGACCGAGCTTTCGAGCGCTATCCAGCGCGTCGCGCAGTTTGCCGATGAGCGCTCCGGAGCCATCCGTCTGCGCCTCGACAGCAACGAGCTCAAGATCAGCGCCAATTCGGCCGAGGCCGGCGAGTCAGAAGACACCATCGACACGCCATACTCTTCCGACCCGATTGTTGTAGGCTTCAACTCGGTTTATATCCTCGACTTCCTCAAGGCGCTGAATAACGAAGGCGAGGTGCGGCTGGAGTTCAAGGACTCGCAGTCAGCCGGCCAGATGCGCCCTGAGGACCCGGAAGCCGAGTACAAGTACCGCTACGTGCTGATGCCGATGCGGATCTGAGTACCTGCTCCGGCGATATCAAGACACCCAGTTCCGAACTGCCCCGCGGCGGGCCTCCCGGATAACTGTTTACTATCTATAACCAGTCGATATTGTCGCCCTAACGACTCCATTTGGCGCATTAAACACTCTATTCGTCGCCTTAAGCACTCCACTCGCCGCCTCGAGGCATTTTCCAGCTGGAACGCGCGCTAAGCTCCAGCCTCAGGAGGTGATATTCGTGTTTTTACTTATGACATTTTCTTCTTTACAGCTTCCAATAAAGACTCCATACTTTCTTCAATACCCTGTGGAATCTTGATTTAGTTGCAGTAATTGGCGGCGCCAACTCTGGTCGCCAGGTTTCGTTTTTCGTTGTTGCCATATTTAGTTAGTCGTTAACGGCTCGGTTTCAGCAATAGGGCCAGCTTCGCAGGCATTGGGGGGAATTTGCGGAGCTTGACCTCAGACTACCGTCTCCAGGTGCGGACAAGAGAGAGATCTCGAGTCTGCATTGAATTTGGAGAACGAGAAGGCAAAACTGTCGACGCCGGCTCTTCTATTGAGAGGAGTGCGGCCTCATTCACCTCGGAGGCATTCTCATGCAAATAGTCATCACTAAAAAGCAGTTGTCAACCAAGTCACTTGCCGTATTGGTTCTGTTTCTCACTGCCGTGAGCTTCTCGAAGGCACAGGCGGGTCTGGGGAGTCTGGCGGGGACGGTGACCGATTCCACGCACGCAGTGGTCGCCGGAGCCACCGTAACTCTCTCGAACGACGCAACCGGCTTCGTTGCCACCCAGATCACGGCCAACACCGGGAGCTTTCGCTTCTTCGCGTTGGAGATTACCGGCGGTTATGAGCTGAAGGTATCAGCGAAAGGCTTCAAGACCGTCGATATCCAAAACCTGTCGACAAGCGTGGGCACGGTCCTGACGCAGGACGTAACTCTGCCGGTGGGCGCGACAGTGGACACGGTGGAAGTAACATCCAGCGAAAATGTCGAGCAGGTACAGACTGAGACGGCGGCCATCAGCGAGCTGATTGACTCGCAGATCTGGCAAAGCTCGCCACTGGAGGAGCGCACTCAGAATGCATTCGTCAATTTGACTGCCGGGGCTACTCCCGACAGCGGCACCGGGCGCGGATCGGCCGTTGACGGCGCGCGCACCGGAACCGGCAACTTTCTGGTTGATGGAATGGATAACAACGACCAGGGACTGGGCGGCGGCAACGCAGTTGGTGGCGGCGGCGCAGTCACTACGATCTCACCTGACGCTATTCAGGAATACCGCGTCATTTCCCACGATGTCCCTGCCGAATACGGACGAGCGGGCGGCTTCGCAACCGACACTGTTCTGAAGAGCGGCACCGAAAAGTGGCATGGCTCACTCTTCGAATACAACCGCATCCAGGCGCTTGCGGCCGACGATTACTTCAGCAAAAGGGCCGGCATTGAAGATCACCTGGTTCGCAATCAATTCGGCGGGTCGGTCGGTGGCAAGATTTACAAGGACAAGACCTTCTTCTACGCGACGGTTGAAATCCACCATCGGCGGCAGAGCACCCCGACCACCGGCGTGGTTACAACGCCGGACTTCCTCAACTTCGTCAAGAGCGGAGCCTTCGAGACCTTCATGGAAGGCACCACGCAGCAGGACTCTTCTACGGGGCAGATTGGTCTTTGCCCAGCATATTTCGGCGCTCCTTGCCCGGGCGCTCTGTCTGACGCCGCAACGCTGGGGCCGATCTTCCAAACTTTACTGGCGGCTGAACCCACGGCATATCCGCTCGACACACAAAATGGCACCAATGTCGCCGCCGGGCTCTACACCGGTGGAGCAGTTATCTACCCCGTCAACATCTACGCCACAACGACGAAATCCGACACAGACGCGCTCAACCAGAACCGTGGCAGCCTGAAGATCGACCACAAGCTCACGGACAGCGATCAGCTGAGCTTTGCTTATCTGGCCGACCTCTACCTCGACCAAAACTCCGATGAAGCCGGCACCAGCGCCTTTGGACCTCCCGGACAGGATGTAGGCGGCGCCCAGAACTTCAGCACGACCTGGACCCACACCTTCAGTCCGACCATGCTCAACATCTTCCGCGCCGGGTACCTGCGTCACGTGAGCAACTTTACCGAGCCCGGAACCGAAGGTGTGCCGGAGATTTTCGCAGCCGATCCCACATATACGGGATTCGGGGCCGCCGACAACATTCCTCAGCTCTTTACCGAGAACGAATTCCTTTACGAGGATTCGCTCACAAAGACAATTTCCCGTCACGCGTTCAAGACGGGGTTCAAATATATCCGCACCCGCAACGGGTCAAGCTTTTTTGCCGACATGAACGGAACTCTGGGCGTTTGGGACACCGAGAACCTCTTGACAGACGCGCAGCTCTACGACCAGTTCGAGATGTACTCCTACAACACCTACGGCGCTTACCCATATGGCGCACCGTACGGCTCGATTTACACCGCGTCGGCCGCATGGGACACGACCGACAACACCATGCCGAATTTCTATCGTGGCTACCGCGCCAACGAGTTCGCCGCATACGTGCAGGATGACTGGAAAGTTAATGGTCGCCTGACTCTCAACCTCGGCGTGCGCTGGGATTATTTCGGGCCCCCGCATAACTTCCAGCCGGGCTACGACTCAAACGTGTACTTTGGAACCTTTGGCACTCCTACCCCGACCGGCAATCCATTCGTGCCCCAGACTTCTCTCGCAGGCGCGGAGCAGTCTGCCAACTTCGTGCAGAAGAACAGCAACATCTGGAATAAAGACACCTCGGCAATCGGACCACACGTTGGTTTCTCCTACGACGTGACCGGCACCGGCAAATTGGCCATCCGCGGCGGTTACAGCATCGGTTACGACCGTCTCTATAACAACGTCTACGAGAATATTCGCTTCAACTACCCCAAGTACTCTGACAATGCGATCGGTTACGGCACATCGGTTGTGGCCGGAGCCCTCTATGAGCCCGGGCTCTACGAGGTTCCCTTCACCGGAAACTCGCTCTTTTCTGCGTGGGGCGCCAAGCCGGTTCCAAGGCACGTCGACCAGCGCTTGAAGGACGCCTATTACGAGCAAATCAGCTTTGGTTATGAGTACCAGGTGCACCCAGGCTATGTGTGGGAAGTGAATTATGTTGGAACACTCGGCCGGCAACTTGTGGGCCTCGACAACATCAACACCTTTGCCGGACGCGATGCCTGCCCGCCCGGAACCTACAACCCATCTTCGCCCTGCGGAGCGGCGGGATATCCGAATGGCTTCGCGACAACGCGGTTGAACACCACCTTCAACAACGACAACTTCCGCACCAACGGATTCAACTCTAACTACAACGGGTTTGAGACCAGTCTTCGCAAGGGCTATGCAAATGGCCTGCAGTTCATGGCGAACTACACTTACTCCAAGGCGCTCGACGAAATCAGCGACGTCTTCACAGTTCGCACGGCTCTCACCGGCACCACGGACCCCTACAACAAGGCTTATGACTACGGTCCGGCCGACTTCGACATGCGGCAGAACTTTACCCTGACCATGAATTACCAGGAGCAGTGGAAGAAGAAGAACATGCTGCTGGGCGGATGGGGTGTTTCGCCAATCGTATTCATGCACAGCGGTACGCCTTTCAGCGTCTACGACTCAGCCGGTTCGTATAACCCGATCGAAGATGGGCGTACGGGAGATCGCGCCGTCTACGCTGGAAGCGGCACTCCGAAGAACGCCATCACGCATAGCCAAACCCCGGCGCTCGGCTACTTGAAACCAGGGAGCTACGCGGCATACACCTGCCCGTCAGGCAAGCTCTGGTGCGATCCCCCGGCAGAGAGGAATGCCCTCACCGGACCTGCATACAAGGACCTGGATCTGGGCATTTTGAAGCGCTTCCCGATTAATGAGCGCTCCGGATTCACTTTGGAAGGCAACTTCTTCAACTTTTTCAACCACACGAACTTCGGTAATCCTGTGACAGACATCAACAGCGGCGACTTCGGTCTTTCTCTTGGCGATGCCCAGCCGCGCATCACCCAATTGAGCCTGCGCTACGACTTCTAGCGCCAGGCGTAAGTACAAAGGCCCGGACGGGAAGAGCACACCATTCCCGGCCGGGCCTTCTCGTTTTTCGGCTTGATTCTTGTTTTCCGGCTTGATTCGCTCTGAGTCTTCTTGAGATCGGCTTCCCATCGGGGAGTCCGCTCGTAATGCAGGAATCCCCTAAAATCGCCTCGGCATCGCCTCCGAAAGGGCAGAAGTAACTGGGAGCCAGCGGATCTCATCAACCCTCCCGGCTCAGGGGAGGATTACATCGCGTTTCTCCACGTAATTTTCTTCTTTACACAATCTGGCTGAAACCGCATACTCTTTTAATCCGGGCTTCATACTTGAACCTGAAAGCAAGATTGCTTCCGCATTCCCCCGGAGCGGGAGGTTGTATTCCCAAGCTCTTAACCACGGTGTGACGAAGTTTACGAGCCTTAGGAGCAAAGGGAGTCGCGTGGCCTGATTTTCGCGCACGCGTTGATTTCATCTTTATTCCCCGTGCGAGATCTTTGAGACGCGCACGTTTCAATCAAGCAATACAAGTTTGTTAAGGCAAAACCAGAGTTACAGTGCCCTTTAGGATTTGGGTTCGGGGTCGCCGCTCCCTGCTGGCCGCGCCGGCTTGAGCGCAGCAGCCTCCGGACACATCCACGTTGGTTCTGCGATCGTTTGCAAGAGTATTGAGCACGGCCCAGGAAAGCCGGCCCGCTGTTTTCAGTTCCATGAGTTTGTTTTCTCTAGTTCGTTTAATTGATTGGCTTTATCCCATTGGAGGCATTCAATGCAACGCAAAAACCTGAATTGCACGGTTGTTTGGTTGTCAGTGTTTTTCCTCGTGCTGCTTGGGGCGGTGGAAGTAGCACATGCCCAGGTCACCAAAGGCTCAATCTCCGGTACGATTGTCGATGCGTCGGGTGCCGTCATTAGCGACGCCACGTTGAAGGCTACCGACACGCAGACCGGCGCCGTGTTTCAGGTCAAATCTGAGAGATCCGGCGAATTTCACTTCAGTCTGATTCCGCCCGGCACCTACCGGATCGAGATCTCAAAAATCGGCTTTGGGTCGAAGATCGTCAGCAACGTTGTGGTGTCGACCTCTCAGGATGCCGGCCTCGGCACGGTCTCCCTTGGGGTTGCCGGAGCGCAGACGACCGTGGAAGTCTCCGCCTCCGCGACTCAGTTGATCGAAACCACGCAGGCCCAGATTACCGATACCTTCCCTACGCAGGACATCCAACTATTCACCAACGTGGATGAAAACCAGGGTCTCGACAATCTCGCTCTGCTGGTTCCCGGCGTCAACGCCAGCCGCGATCTTGATTACAACGACACCAACGGCGCGGCCGTCGCCTCCAATGGCAGCCGCGGCCGCAGCAACGACGAACAGATCGACGGTCAAAACAACAACGACAACTCGGTTACCGGGCCGGCATTGGCAGTCAGTGACGCCGAGTTTGCCAGCGAGTACCAGATCGTCACCAACAACTTCGGACCTGAATATGGCCGCAACGGCGGCTCGGTGATCGACGTGGTCACCAAGTCCGGCACCAACAATCTCCACGGCAGCATCTACGGTTACTGGACCAACAGCGACCTTGAAGCGCTGAGCACCTACGAGAAGAGCTACGAGGACCTGAAATCGCAGCCCCGCTCCAACACCGAGTTCGGCGGCTTCACGGTCGGTTTCCCCATCGTGAAAGACCGGCTTTTCTTCTTTAACGGCTTCGATGAGCAGCTCTACCATGTCGACGACGTCTCAGTCTCCGGCTCGGCGACGCCAACCGCAACTGGCCTGGCTGAGGCCGGAGCCTGCTCGTTCGTGAACTCCAATGCGCTGGACGCGCTGGAGACCTACGGACCATGGGCGTTCAGCGCGGGCAGTCCCGTTGTATACGGCGCCCCAATTGAGAGCACAATCACGAACGGCAGCACCAGCTGCCCAATCGAGTATGGCTATGTGTATCGCAGCCTGCCTGAAAGCAGCCATGAGTTCAACTGGCTGCCGCGTGTCGACTACTCCAACGGCAGGGACACCTTCGTCGCCCGTTATATTTTCCAGCGCAACAACTTCTTCGATATTCCCGATAATGGTCCCGGAGGTTGGTTCTATAACGAGCCTGCGCTTGCCCAGGCCGTCAAGCTCGGCTGGACCCGTGCCTTCACCCAGAGGATGGTGAACGAGCTCTCATTCGGCTACGGACGCCAGAATGTCCAGTTTGGCTCCAGCAGCGACAACTCCGATCCATCCACGGCCGACATTGCAGACGGCGTCGCCCATATCAACATCGGTAGCAGTGGCCAGTCCTTTGGGAGCCTTGGCTATGGACCTGCCGATAACCTGCCTCAGGGCCGAGTCGTCAACAACACCCAGATTCAGGACAACTTCACCTACCAGATGGGCAAGCACCACCTGAAGGCCGGCATCAACTGGACCTTCCAGAAATCGCCCAATATCTTCCTGCCCAACATCAACGGCACTTTCGACTTCGGCAACTGGTCGAGCTATCTGACAAGTACTCCATCCGAGATCGCCGTTGCCGAAGGCAACGACCGGCTCGACTTCAAGGAACACGATACCTTCATCTACGGCGGCGACGACTGGCAGGTGACGCCGAACCTTACCCTCAACCTGGGCCTCACCTGGACTTTCTACGGCCAGCCCGCTAACCTCTTCCACCAGGAAGAGGCACCGATTCAATCCGGCCCCAACCCACTGTGGAATCCATCTCTTCCACTCTCCGTCACCACGTTCCCCATCCTGCCCAGCCATTACAATCTGTTCGGGCCCGGCGCAGGTTTCGCCTGGACACCCGGCTTCCTGGGCAGCGGCCGCAAAACAGTGCTTCGCGGCGGCTACCGGCTTGCCTATGACCCGCCGTTCTACAACATTTATCTGAACGTTGCCGAAGCAGCCCCGCAGGTCCTCGCGGAAACGCTAACCGCACCTTTGTCGGTCAATGGCGTCTTGCCGGCGAATCCGGCCGGTCCTAATGTCCGCAGCGCCCTGTCCTCGTCCCTCGTCTTCGGCGTCCAGGACCCACGCCAGGGTGCGGAGATCACGGTTTCGCCCAACTTTACCGCCGACTATGTTTCGAGCTGGTCGTTCGGCATCCAGCACGAGATTTCGAGTGAGCTGGTCGCAGAAGCCCGCTATGTCGGAAACAAGGGCGGCAACCTCTTCCAGACCATCAACGACAACCCGTACCTGGCCGGCCTCCAGGCAGCCTTCCCCGGCCAGATCCCCTCCTCGGTCACCGTTTCACCTGTCAATAATCCCACCTGTCCTCAGTGCGGTGGGCGCGAGGACGGCACCCACTTTTTGCTCCGCGAGCGCACCAACACAGCGTATTCCAATTACAACGCCCTGCAGACCGAACTGCGCGCCAACAATCTCTTCCATCAAGCGCTGTTCACCGCTTCCTACACGTGGAGCAAGACCACTGACAACGCTTCAGAAATCTTCAGCAACGGCGCAGGCGGCGTTACCTCCGCCATCGCCCAGGATCCGCTGAACTACACCGCGGGTGAGCATGGCCTGTCCGGTTTGGACTTCCCGCAGAACCTCACCATCAACTTTGTCGAGCAGATTCCGGCATTCAAGCAGCAGCAGGGCATGATCGGCCGGCTTCTGGGTGGATGGGATCTCTCCGGAACCTACTACATCGCCTCCGGCCAGACCTATACGCCGATTCAATATGGCCTTGACTACTACGGCAGCTACTCAGGCGTCCCGGACTACACCTTCAACGCCGAGTATGGCGCGGGGCCGGACGATCTCCGTCCGTTCCTCGGCAGCCGCAGCGCGAATGTGAAACAAGTCGGCATGTACGCGGGCGACGCCTGCAACTACTTTGGCGGTCCCTCGTGCGCTGCTTCACCCAACCAGCTCGTCAGCTTGAACAGCCTCAACCAAAGCGGCGGTTCGACCGTGGTCAACGTCACCAACAACCAGGTGCGTTACATCGTGAACAGCGTTCAGTCCCAGGCGGCGTTTGGATCACCGTGGGGCAACGTCGCTCGCAACGACGCTCGCGACGCCTGGACCAACACCGGCAACTTCTCGCTCATCAAGGCCATCCGGTTGCACGAGCGCATGCAGGCTCAGCTCCGCGCCAACTTCACCAACGTGTTTAACCACCCCAACTACTCGAGCGTCGATCCTTATCTCGACGATGCGGGTTACGACCAGGCTTACGCGGGCTTCGGCAATCCGGAGGTCACCTCCAGCAGCAGCCGGACCATCACCTTCTCGGCCAGAATCGGCTGGTAGGCGAGCTGAAAACAGAAGCAAGAGCCCCGGAATTTCCGGGGCTTTTGTTTTTGCATTTTAAAAATTTGCAATATACTGAATTTCATCCGGACCCGATCCCTGAGGTTCCGGCCGCTGCCCGGAGCGTCCTGTGGCGCGGATTATATTCGAAACTTCCCTTGTTCGCATTAACTTGATCGCCTGAGCAGAACGTATCCAGCAAGTTGAACGACTATGTTCGCGGCCTTCTTTGAGGCCGCGCATAAGCCTTTGCATGCTCGCGGGCTGAATCGCTCGACCGCAGTGCCGTGCCTGAAGAGCAGACGCAATTTGCTGGTCGGTAAGAGCAATTCGCACGATCACAAGAAAGCGCACCAGAAAGCCCTGCCCAGTCTCTTTCGATCCAGGAGGCTGCGAGGGCCGTTTAAGCCATTTGGCTATATCCCAAAAGGAGGCATGCAATGCAACGCAAAAGGCTCTTCACATCGATAGCTTGCTGGTTGCCAGTGTTCGTTCTTCTGCTTGCTGCTGGAATGACGGCAGCCGCGCAAGGCATCGACACCGGCGGAATCTCGGGTACAGTCACCGATCAAACCGGCGCGATCATCCCTGCCGCGACGGTTAAGGTATTGGGCGAAGCCACCGGAATCACGATGCAGACAACATCCGACGCGCAGGGAGCCTTCGAATTCCGGAATGTTCCCGTGGGCTCCTACACAGTCACAGTCTCTGCCAGTGGATTCGGCCCCAAAACAGTCAGCCACGTCCAGGTGGCCTCGGGCAAGGAAACGCCCGTGGGCAGAATGGCCATGAGCCTGGGTACCACCTCTCAAACGGTGGAGGTTGAGGGTGGTGCGGCCGAGTTGATCAACACTGAGTCGGCGCAAGGCGAAGTGGTTCTCGATAGCGCGCAGTTGCAAACCCTGCCCGTGAACGGCGGATTCGACGACGTAGCGCTGGTGGTGCCGGGCATCGTAATGACCCACGACGACGGCATGTCGAATACCAACGGCACAAACTTCTCTGCCAACGGCGAACGCGGCCGCTCCAACAACTTTGAGATTGACGGACAGTCGAACAACGACAACTCGGTAGCCGGCCCGAGTTTCTTTTTCTCCAACCAGGATGCGATCCAGGAGATCTCGGTCATCAGCAACGATTTCGGCGCCCAGTACGGCCGCAACATGGGCTCGGTGGTCAATTACATCACCAAAAGCGGCAGCAATAGCTTCCACGGCACCGGGTTTGAGATGTACACGGGCGATTGGCTCTCGTCGCTCACCCAGACTCAAAAGGCGCCCCAATTCGGCTGGTGCAGCGGAGGAGTGACGACCGGTTGCTCGCCGACCTATGTTCCCCGATTCGTGCAGAACAACTGGGGTGGTACGCTGGGCGGCCCGGTGTTGAGAGACAAGCTGTGGTTCTTCGGCGGAACATTCTTCAGCCACACCTATTCGACCGGCGCCCAGATTACATCGGGGGGAGCTTTTTTCCCGGATGCGAACGGTCTGAAAGAACTGGCAGCCTCCTTCCCCAATAACCCGGCGGTTGCGGCGCTCACATTGAATGGGCCGCTCTCAGTCACGGCTGGCAACCCCACAAGCTTTGGCAGCACCGAAATGTTTCCCGTTACCGATGGCAATTCGGTGGCTGACATCGAAACCGCGCAGGTCAAACTCGCCCTGCCCAGCTACACCCTCGACCAGGAAGACATCGGCCGGCTCGATTACCAGATGACTCCGAACGATCGGTTCTACATCCGGTACAACTATCAGGCCAATCCCACGGTTCCATGCTGCGGCAGCTTCGTCGGTGCGGGGTGGGTTGATGTCAACGGGATTACCCATGAGGTGGGCGCCGACTGGACGCATACCTTCACCCCTCACTTGATCGACCAATTGCGTTACTCGTTCCAGCAGTCCACCATCGCCTTCGAGGGCGGCGCAATTCCCAATTGCACGATCTCCAGTTTTTCCCCCTGCACTTCGTCAGTCACGCTTGGCAGTAGCTCGCTAGGCAATCTGACCGGGTACGGGTATCCCGGTAACCTGCCGCAGGGCCGCGTGGTGAAGGTGAACCAGGTGCAGGACAACGCGACCTGGACCAGAGGCCGACATACCATCGTCTTCGGCGGGGAGTTTGACCACCAGAATTCTCCCAACGTCTTTCCGGCCGGATTCAACGGGTCATTCAACTTCTCCCCCGGCGCATCACCCACAGCTTTCAGCTATACGCCCAGCAGCTTGACAACCTCGACGACCTCCGGTGGCTGCGAAGACCCGACCACGGGAGGCAACGATTGCAGCAACGGCATCACCGGAAGTCTTGAAGGAATTTCTCATACCACCCTTACCGCCGGCAACGCCTCCATTCCCTTCAAGGAGCCGGATTACGCCGGTTACATCCAGGACAACTGGAAGGTGATGGAAAACCTGACCTTGAACCTCGGCCTGCGCTATGAGTTCTTCTCGCAAAGCATTAATCTTTTGCACGATGAATCCGTCGCGCAGCAGACCGGTCCGAATCCATTCTGGAGCACCAGTCTGCCTCTCTCGGTGACCACCTTCCCCAAGACCAACTCCGATTTCAGAAATATCGAGCCGCGATTCGGGTTTGCCTACACACCAAGCTGGATGAACAAGATGGTGGTGCACGGCGGATACGCTATCAATGCCGACCCCGAGTTTTACAACATCTTCCTCGACATAGCAACCCTGGCGCCGCTGGTCAACGCGGGGGCTTTCAACTGCGGTGGTACGAATCCTCAGTGCGTTCCCGCCAACGGTCTCAACTATTCCACCGTGCAGACAGGAGATCTTAAGTTCATTCCCACGGGCGGCGATCCGCGCGTCAATCTCTACGAAACCGTGCCAACCAACTTCCGCAACCCGATGGCCGAAACATACACACTCGGCTTCCAGTACCAGATATTCCCGTCTGCGGTCGCTGAGGTCCGTTACGTCGGCAATCACACCTTCGACCAATTTCAGTCAATCAACGCCAATCCCGATATTCTCGACGTGCAAAGCGCATTTCCCAACTACGGCAGCAACACGACACCCTGCACAGACACGACCGCTCCCGGCTACACGCGGCCGAGTTGCAGTAATTTCCTGAACCTCCAGGTCGGCAATACAGCTTTCTCGTTGTACGACGGATTGCAGACCTCGCTCACCGTCCGCGACTTTCACAGCTGGACCGGGACGGTTTCCTACACCTTCAGCCGGACCATTGACAATTCGAGCGAGATCTTCGGAACCGGCTCGGGCGGCAACACCAGCGCCATCGCTCAGAACCCGCTCAATACCAACATTGGCGAGCGCGGGGTAAGCGGCAACTCCTACCCCAACGTGGTTGGATTGCAACTGGCCTATAACACGCCGTGGTTCAAGAACCAATCGGGAATGCTCGGGCGTCTGCTGGGAGGCTATTTCTTCAACGCCTTCTACCAGTACAACGGCGGTCAGCCTTTCAACCCGATTCAGAATGCCATCTCCGTGCAATCGGGTCCAATCAATGCCATCGTCTGCGGAGCCTACACGGCCCCCGACTCCAACTGCACGCCCGCTCCGGGGGACACTGCGGCGGCTCTGGCTATTCAGCGGGCGACAACCAGCTTCTGCGACATTGTGTGGGCCGAGAACTTCGGGAATCCGTGCAGGCCCGTTCTCTCAAACAAGAGCGCTCCGCTGAACTCGATCGGCATCAACCTCGGACCGCTGGGCTACTACGACTACGTAACCGGCAGCCCGACCACGGCGGCGAACGAACACTGGCTCTGGAACAACCAGGACGAAGCGATCGCGGTCAACAATCCCTTCCCAGGTGTCGGCCGCAATATTCTGCGCGGCGACAGCTTCAACAACCTCGATCTTTCAATCGGCAAGAGCTTTCGCATCAACGAGCGCGTCAGCATGAACCTGCAAATGAGCGCATTCAACGCGCTCAACCGCGCGTACTACGGGACGCCTGACGTGAACATCGAAGATTCACTGGCTAGCCCCAATCTGTTTTTGAGCACGTACGAGGCCTTCGGCACAACGGCAGAAAGCCCTGCCGCCGGAGGTGCATTTGGTGCCGGGCCCGGCAACCGCAACGTACAGTTGAGTGGCAAGATCCAGTTCTGAATCCCAGATGCCAACCAAAGACAAGAGCCCCGGAATTTACGGGGCTCTTGTCTTGCTCCCGGCAACTCTGAAGCTCCCTGTTCAGGAACCCTGCGCCGCGGCCTGGCCGGTTTGCTGCGGCGTCATGAAATCGAAGGCGCGGATCAGGTAGGCTTTCAGGTCCTTGCGATGCACCACGGTGTCGAGAAATCCCTTCTCGAGCAGGAACTCGGCGCGCTGGAACCCTTCCGGCAGCTTCTGGCGGATGGTCTGCTCGATGACGCGCGGGCCAGCGAAGCCAATCAGCGCGCCCGGCTCGGCGATATTCAAATCGCCCAGCATGGCAAAACTCGCGGTGACGCCGCCGGTGGTTGGATCGGCAAGAACGCAGATGTAAGGCACCTTGGCATCGTCGAGCTGCGCCAGCGCGGTTGAGATCTTGGCCATCTGCATCAGGCTTACGATGCCCTCCTGCATGCGCGCTCCGCCAGAAACTGAAACGATGACCAGCGGCTTACGGCTCACCCGCGCCCGATCGACGGCACGGGCGATGGTCTCGCCGACGACCGCGCCCATCGAGCCGCCGGCAAAGGCGTATTCCATGGCGCAGAGCACAACCGCGTGGGGCCCAAGCTGCCCCACGGCGCTCAGAATCGCGTCGTTGAGCCCGGTCTGCTCCCGCGCGGCGCGCAGACGCTGCTTGTAGGGCTTTACATCAGTGAAACTCAGCGGATCGGTCGACTTCAGACCGGTGTCGAACAGCTCGTACCCCGGTTCGAGAAGCATGTCGAGACGGCTGCGAGCGCTGAGCTTGAAGTGGTGCTGGCACTTCGGGCAAACATTCAGGTTCGCCTCAAGGTCGGCTTTCCAGATGGTGGCGCGGCAACCGGGGCACTTGATCCACAGACCTTCGGTGCGCACGTTCCTGGCCGCGCCCTCGCCGTTACTTCCCGGGCCGGGCTCGGATTCGAACTCGCCGCCTTCACG
>DATJSB010000352.1:0-15817 GCA_035504315.1 Occallatibacter sp. | reverse complement strand
AATAGCAAACGCACGACTGCTCGTCAGGAAACCACGCGCGAAACTGCTGCCAAGTCCCTGGATAATCAGGCTGCTTCGCGACTTCAGGCGTGCGAACCACAATATCTTGAGTCTACTGTATTAAGGCAGCTACCCCACTTTAGAGATTTTTCGCAGGGGGCGGGGGTATCGGATATAGGGGGTGGGGATATGCCCTTCGCGCTATTCGCGAGAAATGCTAGGGCCTGTTAACAGGCCCTAGATTTGCTGTTTCTTCCACCGGCCCTGGCGGAACAGCACGATTCCGGCGGCAGCCATCGAGCACTCGGCAATGACGATGGCCAGGAACGCGCCTTCTGCATGAATCCCAAGTCTTACGGCAAGCACCCAGGCCAGGGGCAACTCCAGCACCCAGAAGCCGAAGAAGTTGACGATGGTGGGCGTGAACGTGTCGCCCGCCCCGTTGAAGGCCTGGAGCATCACCATTCCGTATGCGTAGCCCACGTTGCCATAACTGAACGTGCGCAGCGCAAGCGCGGCGATGGGAATGACTGATGGATCGTCAACGAAGAGTTTGACCACGGGTGCAGCGAACACGGCGAAGAAGATGCCGATGGTTCCCAGAAACAGCATGTTGTAAAAGCCGGTGCGCCACACTGCCCGCGCTGCGCGATCGGGCAGCCGGGCGCCGAGATTCTGACCCACCAGGGTAGCCGCGGCGTTGCTCAGTCCCCACGACGGCAGGATGAAAAACGTGACGATGCGGATGGCCACCGTGAATCCGGCTACTGAAGCCGATCCGAACACCGAGACAATGCGCACCAGGAAGATCCAGCTGGCATTGGCAATTGCAAACTGCAGCATGCCTGTCAGCGAAACGCGCAACAGGCGCAGCATTACGCGCATGCTGACGCGCACATGGCGCGCCAGTACGCGAATGCGCTCGGTGCCCTTGAGCAGCCGGTAAAACTGGTACAGCACGCCGATGCTGCGACCGGAAAACGTGGCCAGCGCCGCGCCGGTTACGCCGAGATGCGGAAATGGTCCGAGGCCGAAGATGAGGCACGGATCGAGAATGAGGTTGATGATGTTCGACACCCACAGCAGGCGCATGGCGATGGCCGCATCGCCGGCTCCGCGGAAGATGGCGTTGTTGAGGAACAGCATGATGATGGCTCCGCATCCGCCCAAAGCGATGCGCGCGTAGCCCGAGCCCACATTCACGATGGCCGCAGAGGCGCCCATCAGCTTGAGCAATTGCGGCGCGCAGATGCCGGCCGGGATGCCCATTCCGAGCGAGATCACGAGGCCGAGCACGATGGCCTGCACCCCGGCGATGGCCGCGTCTTCAGGGTCTTTTTCACCGATGCGGCGCGCGACCATGGCCGTTGTCGAAAGTGAGAGGCCCAGGCCGATGGCGAAGACCAGCGCGATGAGCGACTCGGTGAGGCCGACGGTTGCGACAGCATTGGCTCCCAGCCGGCCGACCCAGAAGACATCGACCACGGCGAAGAGCGATTCGAGCACCATCTCCAGCACCATGGGAATAGCGAGCAGGAGAATGGAGCGGTTGAGACTGCCGGTCGTGAAGTCCTGGTGCGTGCCGCGCAGGGCTTCGCGCACCGATGACCAGAATGTGAGCGAACGCCCATCCTGCGCCGGCTGCGGCGCAGTAGATTCAAGCAGGGACATGGAAAGGCTCCGGGGTGCCACGCAAATCGCGCGGGCACGAGCGAAGGGGTCACGCTGCGATCAAGCTGGATTATGCAGTGTAATCACCCGGGGCTGAGTCGTCCTCGGGTTAAATGGCTGGGAAGCCCGAGGCAATGTTCAGCGAGACACTCGAGGTCGAATGACAATGATGGGCTGGAACATTGTTCTCCTCCGTTGGCCTTCAGTTCGGCGGGTCTTTCGAGTGTAGCGCAGATTTGGCTTTCAGAGAAAGTGAAAATCGCCCATCTGCCTTGTGGCTCGGTGACGGGTGCCCCGAGTCTCGACTTTGGGAACTTGGAAACCACGACCCTCACCCATGCGCTCTGCACACTCCGCGCTCGCACCGAACCACAACGCCTGCCCGCCACCACCGTTTTTGCCGATAATTTCCACTCTTTGGCGCAAGATTCTTAATAGGATGGAATGCGACCGGGAACATGATGAGAATTACCATCTCCGGTGAGAGGGCCGGCAAAGAAGGCCGCATTCAAGCTGCCGCCCGCGTCGCCGCCCGCGTTGTTCCGTAACTCGTTGATTCCTGAATCGTTGTAAATAACGCGTTTCTTTCTATCGTTTAGCAGATAAACTCTTTGCTAAGCTGAAGAATTCACGCGAGTTAATTGCAGGAAATAGGGGGTATACCCCATGCGTTCAGTGCCCGTATCCCATTTGCCGATGGCGCGAAATTGACCCCCTTCCACTCGCCTCCCTACAATCAGGGTTTCCGGTCCATGGCAATCTCAGCCCTCATCATCGACGACGAACAACTGGCTCGCGAGGAGCTCAAGTACCTGCTCGACGAAGTGGGCGGGGTCGACGTTGTCGCCCAGGGCGCGAACGGCATCGAAGCAGTCAAGCTCATCGAGGAGTTTCACCCCGATCTGGTTTTTCTCGACGTGCAGATGCCCGGGCTCGACGGTTTTCAGGTGATTCAGAAGCTCGCCGAAAGGCGTCGCGGGAACGGCGGCGAGCCAATGCCGCAGATCGTCTTCGCAACCGCATACGATCAGTACGCTGTACGCGCCTTCGCTGTGAACGCGGTTGATTACCTGCTCAAGCCCTTCGACCGCAGCCGCGTCAGCGAGGCCGTGGAGCGCGCGCGCACGAGGATCGTCTCGGGCAGCGGGGAATCGGGTGGCGAAAAACCTACCAGCTCACAGATCGAAGCGCTGCTCAAGCTGCTCAACCGCAACCAGGGCGCCGAGCGCGCCCCTGCGCAGCCAGCCAAATTGATTGTGCAATTGCAGAGCCGGCTGCTACTCGTCGACCAGGCCGAGATCTGCTTCGCCGCCATCGACGAGGGCGTCATCCGCATCGTGACGCGCACCTTCGAAGGACAGTCAAAGTGCCGCACCCTCGAAGAGCTGCAGGAACTCCTCGATTCCGCGAGCTTCTGGCGCGCTCATCGCGGATTCGTGGTCAACATCAACCACATTCGCGAAGTGGTGCCGTGGTTCAAGTCCAGCTACCAGCTGCGCATGAACGACAAGCAGCAGACCGAGATTCCGGTCAGCCGCGCGCAGACCAAGCGTCTGCGCGAGCTGTTCAAGCTGTGAATGGAGAAAAGAGAACAGAGATCGTCTAAACGGTGGCTGGGTGAGGTTCGTGCCTTCCCATCCTAAACGCATTCGAAATCAAGAAGCAGGTCCTTCGACTCGTCTCCGCCTCGCTCAGGAGGGACACCCATTTTCGTGCTTAGGGCTGGCTCGCTACTGCGGCGGCGCGTGGCCGATGAACTTGTCGGCCCATTGGATGAAGTACTTCATGTTGGGCGCGTCGGTGTGGCCGCCGTCATGCTGCCGCCACGCAAGCTGGCCTTCGAGCACGCCCTGGTTCACGGGCGGCATCTTTGCCGTTCGGTAGTCGCCGAAGCCTTCCAGTCCCTTGGCGCCCAGCAGCGCAAACACGCGACTCGCATCCACGGTGGCCATGAAGCTGCCCTGGTGATCGAGCCAGTGCGCATCGCCCTTTTCAGGCACGCCATAACTGATAAATGTGAGCCGCGGTGCGCACAACGCGATCAGCTCATTCGAATCTACCGGGATCTGGCCCGGATTCCCGCTGCCGAAGGTCGCTTCCGACGCGCCGTACTTGAGAAAGTTCCCGGCCATCCAGTAGTACTCGCCGCCCGTCAGGCTCTCCACCGCCTCGCCGTAGTTGCGGCGCAAGAGCGTGGCCCCGCCCTTGCCCGATGAGCCCACCAGAGCCATCGCGAAGCGCTGATCGAAGGCCATGGTCACCAGCGCAGCCTTGCCGTAACGCGAAACGCCTTCAATACCCGCGTGCCTGGCGTCAATCGATGGATCGGTCTCCAAATAATCCAGAGCGCGGCTCGCGCCCCAGCCCCACGCCCTCAGCGCGCCCCACTGCTCAGGCGTGCGCGGCTGGCCCTGGTTCACCAGGCCGATGATGCCCCGATTCAATCCCTGGCCGTTGTCAGCCTGGATGCTGGCCGGATCGAGCAGCGCAAATCCCCAGCCCGCTGCAATCAACTGCCACGTATTGGGCGGGTCGCCATCGGCATTCAGCTGCGGAGGTTGAAAAAATGGCGAGTTCTTGAACGGTTCCCACGCCGGGTGGTTCTCAAATACGTCTTTGAGCGACGGGTCCTGCTGGATCAGCAGAGACTTCATCGCTGCGTTCAACTTCTCCATATCCTCGCCGCGCGGCTCGTTGGGGTTCGGAAACTCTGCCGGCCCAAACATGATCAGCACCGGCACCGGGCCCTGCGCCCTCGCCGGCGTCACCAGAATCATGTGAATCTTTACGCTGATCGCCGGGTACGAGGAGTTGTCCACTTCGCCGACGATGTCCCTGGCGGTTACGGGGTTGAAGCCGATGAACTCGTGATCAACCGCCGTCACTCTCCAGTTCACCTTGGGGACATTGTTTGGAACCCGGCCATAAACATACTTTTCGTACATGTCCACGATCTCGGGACGCCGCTGGTCCCACCACATCTTCGCCGTGGTTACATTGCGTCCGTCGTTCATGGTGAGCGGATCGGGCAGGTTAGGATAAGGGTTCGCCTTCGACTCATCGTAGTTGGCGTGGTTGGGTGCGTTCTCGTTGCCGCTCGGCCCCGGCCGCAATGCCTTGATACCGAGCTGGTCCATCATGTTCTGGTGGTCCTGATCGGCGGTAAGATTCACCGGCGCCGGTTGCGAGGCAGTCTGCGCCGCCAGCGCGGCCGATAGTGAGACAAGCAGGATGACTGACGATCGGTAGGTGGCGTGCATAATTCCTCGCAGATGGTATTCTTGGTGCGATTTTCTCGAAGCTATTTTCTTCGGCATTCGATCTTAATTGGTGAATCATGATGTACGCACGAGGTTTTCTGGCGGTTTCAGTATGCGGTGCAGTGTTGCTCGCAGCGGTTGCGGACGCCCCGGCAAAGACCAAAAACAAATCACAGAAAGTAGCCGAGACCCCCGCTGAACCTTGGATCGAAAGCTGGGGAGCGTCGCAGCAGATCCCCGAGCCGGAGAACGCGCTGCCTGCCGAAGACATGCGCGACGCGACCATTCGCCAGATCTTTCACCTCTCGGTCGGGGGCACAATGCTTCGCGTGCACGTGACAAATGCCTTCGGATTTCAGCCGCTGCATTTCACCTCGGTCCACATTGCCAGGCCCCTATCGCTGTCGTCCTCGGCCATCGACGCCGCCACCGACAAACCCCTCACCTTTGCCGGCCAAACCGGCGTGTCAGTTCCTCCCGGCGCTGAAATGGTTTCGGACTCGATCCAATTCCCGGTTGAGGCACTTTCGAGTGTCACCGTCAGCTATCATCTCGACGATCCTCCGATGCGCGAAACCAGCCATCCCGGCTCGCGGGCAACAACCTGGTACGTTCATGGAGATCGGGTCTCAGCTTCAGATCTGCCCGATGCCAAACACGTTGAGCACTGGTACCAGGTGACCGGAATCGATGTCATCGATGACGCTCCCGGCGCGGGCACTGTGGTCGCTCTCGGCGACTCCCTCACTGACGGCCACGGAGCCACGACTAACGGCAACGATCGCTGGACCGACGTATTTGCGGCGCATCTTCAAAGCACTCCGGCAACGCGCGACGTCGCGGTATCAAATCGGGGCACCGGCGGCAATCACCTCCTCGTTGACGGCCTGGGTCCCAATGCCCTCGCCCGATTCGATCGCGATGTGCTGGCTCCCTCGGGCGTCAAATGGCTGATTGTCTTTGAAGGCGTCAACGACCTCGGCGATTTAAGCATCGGGGGCGACGCACCTCCGCCAGCCCACGCGGCCATGGTCACAAACATCGAGGCGGCTTACGCGCAAATGATCGCCCGTGCGCATGCGCATGGCATCAGTGTTTTTGGCGCGACGATCACACCTTATGGCGGCTCGAGCTACTATCATCCCTTCCCGTCGGACGAGGCCGACCGCCAGGCCATCAACGCGTGGATTCGCGCTGCAGGGCATTTTGATGGCGTGATCGACTTCGACGCCGTGGTCCGCGATCCACAGCATCCCGACCAGCTTCTGCCCGCTTTCGATTGCGGAGATCATCTGCATCCTTCGCCCGCCGGATACAAGGCGATGGGCGAGGCCATCTCGCTTGGCTGGTTCGCGCACTGAGAGCGGCCATCGTCGAAAATTCAGTAGTAATAAGGGGAAAACCGAGACTCCTGCCGCCGGCGCTCCGCTCACGTTATGTCTCTTACCGCCGGTCGCCTGCGGCCCATCGCCAAAAACACGGCCGCGGCTACGACGCAGAACCACCCGAGCAGGTTGCCGATCCTGGTGTAAAGAGTTTGCACCTGCGGCGGAATCTGAGCCTTCACCAGCAGCGATCTTCCCGGCATGGCACTGCTGGCCGTCTCGGCGAGAATGCGTCCGTACGGATCGCTGACCGTGAGCAACCCTTCGCGGGAGGCGCGAACGATAGAGTAGCCATTCTCAATACCTCGCATCACGGTCGTACGAGCTTCGAGCCATCCATCGAGATAAGCGAAGTCCCATGCGGGCACCAGCATCACAGCGGCATGCCGCTCGCCGTATTCCCGTCCCAGCGCGGCGAAGTGCATATCCTTGCAGATGGCCATGCCCCATCGCCCACCGTCAACTGTCGCAACCGTGTAATCGTGGCCGACTGCATAGTTCTCACGTCGCTCCGGCGGAGCCATGTGATGCTTCTCGTAGCTCGCAGCAAGAGAGCCGTCAGGCGCAAACAGCCATGCCCAATTGGTGGGTCTGGTGCCGTCGTCGATTCCTATTCCCGCTTCCAGCCAGACATGGTCTTGCTGCGCATCGGCGCTCAAGCGGCGCTTTTCATCGTCTGCCGCCACCGGCCTGAAAACGCCAATCTTCTCAGGCAGGACGACATATTGCGCGCCCTGAATTGCCAGGCCAGCTACCCGGCGGTCGTATTCGTCGAGAATGTTCGCGGCGTATTGCGCCGACGCCTTCACTCCAATCGGATTGTCGATCGATACCAGTCCGAAGACCATCGGCGTGCCGCTCACCGGCGTCTGCAGTCTGAAATATCCATATAGCAGCGACGCCCCGAGTACCACCACAGTGCATGCATAAGCCAGCCATCCGCGCCGCACACCGCTGCCAAGCCCAACAGCCATTGCCAGCGCCGAAGGAACGAGCGCGAGCAGGAACAGCACTCCACACATGCCGAAGACCGACGCAATCTGTAATACCAACAGGTTGTCGCCCTGCGAATAGGCCAGGCTGCCCCAATCGCCGTCGGGTAGCAGGGCAGCCATCAGCGTGTCTGCCGCCACCCAGAGAACGGGATACACAAATACCGTCCACCAGGCGCGGTAGCGAAGCACAACCCGGCTCGATGCCAGCACCAGGAATATCCAGAGCAAAGCCTGCAACACGACTGAAAGCATCGCCCCGGTCAGCGGCATCACCAGCCGGAAGTAATGGAAGTTGACACTGGTTCCCATCACGGCAGCGAGGGCGACCATCCAGGGCGCCGTGCGTGGAGGATAGCGAAGGGCGATGGTGAGCAGCAGCCCCGGAGCCAGCCACACGGCCCACCAATCGGGGTGAAGGTCTACTACCTGGCGCATGATGACCCCGCAGGCAATCGCCAAAAAGAGTCGAAACGCAAATATGCCGAGACGTGACTTCATACACTTCGGTTTATAGCCGATTAACGCCGGGATTTGCATCTGTGGAGCATGAATTCTACGCGGAAAAGCCGCTTCACGCGATGGGTGCTGTTCTGGTCGCAGCTCGCGAACCATGCGCCTGCGCGACTCACGTTTCGCGCCTCAGTCGTACCGCTCAAACACAATCTGCTTGCGGTGCCATCCAAAACTGGCGAGCTTTTCGCGCACGCTTGACACCATAAAGTTCAGGCCACAGATGTACGAATAAATATCGAAGGTCAATTCGTTCGGCGGAATCGAGGGGTCCACCGGCGCAACCGGCAGCTTCTGGCCGAGCTTCGCGGCGCGTTCCTCAACAATGCGGGTAACGTGATCCTGCACGTAGCCGCGCAAACCGGTCCAACTATCCTGCGATCGGCTCAGCGTGGGCAGATAGTGAAAGTTCGGGACCCTTGCGGCAAGCGCTTCAAACTCCTCGTGGTAATAGATGTCGGTTTCGTAGCGTGTACCGTAAACCAGCCAGATATCCTTGCCCTGGCTAAGGTCGGGACCATCTTCAGGGAAGAGCCACTGCGCGTAAGCGCGCATGGGAGCAACGCCGGTACCCGTCGCAATCAGGATGGAGTCGGTAACTGGCTCATGCAGCACAAAGTGGCCGTGCGGCCCATGAATCTGGATTGTGCCGCCGGGCGGCAGATCGGTAAGATCGGCCAGGTGGTTCGAGAAGAATCCGTTCTCGACGCGGTTTACGCAAAGATCGAAATGGTTTCCGCGGGGTGCCGATGAAATAGAGTAGGCGCGCGTCTGCTGCTTTCCGTTCGTATCGTATGCAACCGCCGAAACGAACTGGCCGGGCGCAAAGTTGAAGTGCTCCATGCTGTCGACCGCAAAATCGAAGTGATAGCACTGGGCGACTTCAGAGATACAGATTTTTCGCTCAAGACGCGCGGTAACAGTCTCACATGCCAAGGAAATCTCTCGCTTTGCAGGGAAAATGGAAGGCCTGGGGGAACGCCGCGAAAGCCGCAAGCCGTCCTGCGCAGATTATAAGTTGTCAGGGGAGTCGAGTGTCACAATGCCGCCCGCAAGGAGGCCTTCAAAACCGTCGCCAATGCCGATAATTCAGCCGCGATTATCCCGGGTATGATCCCGTAATATAGCCCTCCAGCGCCTGGATGGTGTGTTCCTGACCCGAGATCACCCACTTCACCATGTCGCCAATGGAAATAACGCCGACAACCGACTCGCCCTCCAGTACCGGCAAATGGCGAAAGTGATGCTCGGTCATCATGGTCATGCAATCGTCCACGGTTTGCTGGGGTGTCACATACAAAACCGGGCTGGTCATGATCTCGCTCACCAGCGTCTCTTTGGAGTGGTGGCCGCGTAGAACGCCTTTACGTGCGTAGTCACGCTCTGAGAGGATCCCGACCAACTTGGTGTTGGAGAGAACCAGCAGCGCTCCGACGTCGTGCTTGGCCAACAACTCCAGGGCCTCGTACACCGACTGTTCAGGCGCAATCGACAGGATCTTGCCTGGTCCCTTGTGCTTCAACACTGATGCAATCGAGTCGGTAATCTTCATTGGACCCTCCTGATGGTTTGCGACGGTCGAGACCCCGGCTATTCTGCCGTCGCAATTGCGTTCAACCACGATCTTCAGGCTGCGCCCCTGCGCTCGAGATTCGTGTGACGACTTTTGAAACCGAATGAAACTAATCGGCCGGTGCCAATAGCGGTACCGGTCGATGCCGCAGTATAGCGCGATCTGAGCACGCTAGTCTTTTTGCGGTGAGGATTTTTTCTTTCGTTAAATGGAGTATTTCCCGGGAATTTACTGCTGAACGGCGTCGAGGCGGAATGCCGCAGCCTTGAAATCTCCTCTGAAGTCCTCGTCCATCTCCATCCCGTGGTTCATCCACCATGCGCCTGAGGCTGCTGCCGGACTGCCTGAGCGCAGTTTCCCCTCGATGGGGCTCACGGCATATCGCCGGGCAGGGTCCAGTCCCTTGAGCTTGAGAATCGGGAAGCCCCGCCCCTGTTGCGTTGAATGGATGAAGGCGAAGACCACCGACTGGCTTTTATCGCTGTTCACCGTCTGTGTTGCCGAAAACTCACTGCCATTGCGCGGGGAAATCAGCCGGTAGAGATCGCCCTGCACGATCGTGCTTTGCACCTGGTGGTAAGCGGCAATCAGCCGCTTGGCCGTCGCGGTCTCTTCGTCACTCCATTTGGCAATATTGGCGCCAATGCCCAGCGAACCTTGCATCGCGCTCAGCATCCGGTAGGTGAGCGATGTGGAGCGGTTGTTGAGCCAGTGGGGAGAGTCCGTTGCCCAGGCCATCATGATCTGCGGGGTGTAGGCGTAAGTAAATCCATCCTGCTGGCTCAACCGGTCGAAGGGGTCGGTATTGTCAGAGGGCCACACCTCATCGGTATAGCGAAGAATGCCGAGATCGACACGCCCGCCGCCCCCTGAGCACGATTCGATCTCAAGATTCGGGTGCCGCTGGCGCAATTCGGCCAATATCGCGTACAGATTGCGGGTGAAGTCAACGTACACCGCCTTCTGCTCGTTGGCCGGCATCTGATCCCATCCCGGCTCGCTCCAGTTGCGGTTGTAATCCCACTTCAAGAACGCAATGTCGTTCTCGGTTAGCAGCTTGTCAAGGAAGCCAAGAACATAGTCGCGAACGTCGGGCCGGGCGAGATTCAGCACAAGCTGGTTGCGCTGCTCGGTTCGCGGCCGGCCCGGAAAATTCAGCACCCAGTCAGGATGCTTGCGGTAGAGGTCCGAATCCGGATTCACCATCTCCGGCTCGACCCAAAGCCCAAAGCTCATCCCCAGTGAATGGACCTTGTCGATCAACGGTTTCAAACCATGGGGAAACTTCTCAGGGTTCACATACCAGTCGCCCAGGCCGGCGTGATCGGTATTGCGCTGCCCAAACCAGCCGTCGTCCATCACAAAGCGATCCACGCCCAGCGCCGCTGCTTTTTCAGCAAGCGCCATCTGCCCGGCCTCGTTCACATTCATCTCGGTCGCTTCCCAGGAGTTGTAGATCACTGGCCGGGGCTTCGGCATGGGCAGTTGTTCGGTGGCCGCGGTGTGGGGCAGAATCCTGGTGAGCTCAAACTTGTGCATCAGCCGCGAAGCTCCGCCTAGCCCCTGGTTCGAATAGCCGCCATAAAACACCGGCGTCTCAAGTTTCTCTCCCGGATGCAGAACATAACCGAAATCGAAGGGGTTGAAGCCGCCAGTGACGCGGACTGCATCAAGTTGATCGCGTTCGACGGTGATCCTCCAGGAGCCGCTCCAGGCGAGCGCCCCGAACCACACTTCGCCGTGGTCTTCATCGGTGTTTCCCTGCTGCAACGCGAACCATGGATTGGCCTGGTGCCCGGTCGAACCGCGCCGGCTTTCGATCACTCGTGCGCCTGCGTCGAGCGTCTCCTGGGTCAGATTCCATTCCCCGGCCCAGCGCCCGGTCAGGTAATTCAACATGTAATGTGCGGGAGGCAAACGCCACGCAGCGGCGGCCGCCTGTTCCACCGTTACCGGTTCATTGCCGCGATTTTCGATTGTTGCCGACCGCGCCAGTATTCCGGTTGCCGCGTCGACTGTGTAGTGCAAGGTCACATAGACGGGCCGCTCGATGTCTTTCAAAACAACTTCTACCCCGTCGGTCCTGATCGTGTGACTTTCGTAGTGCAGCACCAGGTCGCGGTTGCCATCGGCGAACGTGATCTTCAACGCCGGTTCTACAAACAACCCGGCACCCCAACCGGCATATTCCTGCGGTGTATTGGTGTACGAATCGTCAAACGACACCCACTCCCGCTCGGCAACGGGCCGCGAAAATGTATCGCCGGCAGCCAGCCTGCCACCCCAGTACATCTGCTCGAGTTCGCCGCGGGCATTCACCCCAAACGCGTAGGTCATGTTGCCGCCGTCGAGGCGGAAAACCTGCTGGCCCTGGTCGAATGTCACAGAGCGCGATTGCGCGGCTGCAGAAATCGCTGTCATCGTCGCCAGAATGATGCCACAGAGTGCCTTGACCATGAGTCTCTTTCTCCCGTTCAAATCCTATGGCTTCTGGAGGCAGTTCAGGGAGAAATTGTTATACGTTTACTTCCGGTCCGCCGCTGCGCCGCCGGACGGCAACTTCGTGCCCAGGGCGCGCCTTGCCTAACCGTTGCCTTACCCGGCTCCTATGTTTCTGTCCCGGCCGAATTCAAGCCTGGGGGCGGCTATCGCGTTTTCCGGTTCATGTGCTAGACGCTAGAAGCTAGTGGCTGTACTTACGCTTTTCCGATCGCTTTGGCCAGCATTTCGCCAATCTCAGCCGGCGAAACCACAACATGAATACCGGCTTCGCGCATGGCCTTCATCTTGTCGGCCGCAGTCCCCTGTCCTCCGCTGATGATGGCGCCCGCATGGCCCATGCGGCGGCCGGGAGGCGCGGTCTGGCCGGCAATGAAGCCGACAACCGGCTTCTTCACATTTGCTTTGACGAAGGCTGCCGCGGCTTCTTCGGCTGAGCCGCCGATCTCGCCGATCATGATGATGGCCTCAGTATCGGGATCGTCGTTCAGCAGGCGCAGCGCATCGATGTGCGTGGTTCCAATGATGGGATCGCCGCCAATTCCAATTGCTGTGGACTGGCCGATGCCGCGCTGGGTGAGTTGATGAACGGCCTCGTAAGTGAGGGTTCCAGAGCGCGAAACGATGCCGACAGAACCCTCTTTGTGAATGCGGCCGGGCATGATGCCGATTTTGGCTTTGCCTGGCGAGATCACGCCCGGGCAGTTGGGACCGATGAGCCGCGACTTCGAGGTCTTGAGCTTGGCCCACACCTTGACCATGTCGAGCGTGGGAATGCCTTCGGTGATACAGACGATGAGCGGAATGCCCGCGTCTTCGGCTTCGAGAATGGCGTCGGCCGCAAACGGCGGCGGCACAAAGATCATGGTCGCGTTGGCGCCGGTTTTTGCCACGGCGTCCGCCACAGTATTAAAGACCGGCCAACCCTCATGGGTCGTTCCGCCCTTGCCGGGCGTAACGCCTCCCACCACGTTGGTGCCGTATTCGGCGCAGCCTTTGGCGTGGAAGGTGCCTTCCTTGCCGGTGATCCCCTGAACGATGAGGCGGGTGTCTTTATCAACGAGAACTGACATTCAAAAAGCTCCTAGCTACCTGCTTCCAGTCTTGGGTGTGAGTGTGGGTGTGAGTGTGAGTGTGCGGAAGCTTCCGTGGACTATTCATGTTTAGCACCCAGGGTTTGAATAACTCCGAAGAGCATCCTCCCTATCTCATCGCAAGTAGCCTCGGCTTCGCGAAGCTGCTCAAGATCTCCCAATCCCAATTCCCTGGCTATGGTCAACTGCGTTTGCAATTCAAAACTGGAACCTCCGGCGACGCCAAGATACTGCTTGTATTCCCGAGTATTCAGCCGTCCCGCGCCCTCAGCAATATTGCTTGGTATCGATACTGCCGCTCAGCGCATCTGGTTCGAGAGTCCATAGGTCTCTTCGCGAGGAAACTGCTTCGATAGCCGGTAAACAAGAACCGACAACTGGATCCCCTTTTGCCAAACCAACAGCTCACGAAAAGACTTTGCCATCTCATTGCCTTTCACACTCACACCCACACTCGCACTCACGCTGCCGCTGCTTTCACAACCATCTCCGCAGCCTCCTTCATCGTTGCGCCCACCTGGAAATTCAGGCCCGACTCCTTGAGAATCTGCCGGCCCTCTTCGACGTTAGTACCTTCGAGCCGAAGCACGATGGGCACCTTGACATTCAGATTGCGGGCCGCTGCCACCACGCCAGTCGCCAGACGGTCGACGCGCAGAATGCCGCCAAAGATGTTAATGAAGATGGCCTTGACGTGCGCGTCGGAGAGCAGGATCTCAAAGGCATGCTCAATTTGTTCTTGAGTAGCGCCGCCGCCCACGTCCAGGAAATTGGCCGGGCTGCCGCCGGCGTACTGAATGATGTCCATCGTGGCCATGGCCAAGCCGGCGCCATTTACCATGCAGGCGATCGATCCATCGAGCTTAATGTAGTTGAGCGCGTATTTGCTGGCTTCGACTTCGAGCGGGTCTTCTTCTGCCGTGTCGCGCAGGGCTTTGATGGCGGGGTGGCGGAAGAGCGCATTGTCGTCGAAGTTGATCTTGGCGTCCAGCGCGAAGAGCTTGTCGTCTTTCGTGGTGATGAAGGGATTGATCTCGACCAGCGAAGCGTCAGTCTCAATGAACGCTTTGTACAGGCTCTGGAAGAACGCGACGGCCTGGTTGATCTGCGTGGGCTTGAGGCCCAGCGCGAAGGCCAGTTTACGCGCCTGCCATGCGCCAAAGCCGACCGCCGGGTCGATGGTTTCTTTGAAGATGGCTTCAGGGGTCTTGGCCGCAACCTCTTCGATCTCCATGCCACCGGCCTGCGAAGCCATAAAGACCAGCTTGCCGGTGGCGCGGTCAAGCACGATACCGAGATAAAGCTCGCGGTCGATGGCCGCGGTTTCTTCAATCAGCAGCCGCTGCACCTTCTGGCCCTGAGGGCCGGTCTGGTGGGTCACCAGTTGCATGCCAAGGATGTTTTTGGCGTGCATTTCGGCCTCTTCGCGCGATTTGGCAACTTTGACGCCGCCGCCTTTGCCGCGGCCGCCCGCATGAATCTGCGCTTTGACAACTACGCCCGACGCGCCCTCGGCAAACAGCCCGCGGGCCACGTCGTTAGCTTCTTCAAGGGTGTTTGCCATCTCGCCTTTCGGCACGGCAACGCCATACTTCGCAAGGATTTCCTTCGCCTGGTACTCGTGAATCTTCATTGGATTGGGTTTCGCCCCGGCCGCTGTTGATGGGTCGATTGCGATCGCGCGGTCGTGCCGGCGCGGCCGTTGCAGCGGTAATCAAATACTATCTTGGCGGACTTTGGCTGGGCAATTCGCCGATCGTCGCGCGCGGCACCGTTACCATGGGAATATATGGGATTGGTAAAAGAGTTGTTGAAGCCGATGGCCGAGGATGGGCGCGCGTTGACGCGCGAGCAGGCGGCGGCGGTGCTTGAGAGCATCGTAGCGGGCGAAGTGCCGGAGGTGGAAACGGCTGCGCTGCTGGCGGTGATGGCCACCCGCGGCGAACAGGCGCCAGAGCTCTCGGGCTTTGTTGACGTGATGCGCGCGCACGTCGTGCCGCTGCCCTTCTCCGAAGAGGAAAGAGCGGAGCTCGTCGATTGCGTCGGCACCGGCGGCGGTGGGCCGCAGACTTTCAACATCTCGTGTGGGGCCGCGCTGGTGGCTGCGGCTGCCGGTGCGCGCGTGGCCAAGCACGGCAACCGCGCTGTTACTTCGCGTTGCGGCGCCGCCGACGTCCTTGAAGCCCTCGGCGTTCCTATCGACCTTTCGCCGCGGCTGGCCGTCGAATGCTTGCGCGAAACGGGCTTTGTCTTCCTCTTCGCGCCGCTTTACCATCCGGCGATGAAGACGCTGGGGCAGTTGCGCAGGGCGTTGGGCTTCAGGACGATTTTGAATTTGTGCGGGCCGCTGACTAATCCTGCCGGCGCGCGAACCCAGGTGATCGGCGTGCTGGCGCCGAGCAAGGTGCTGCTGGTGGGGCGCACGCTGGCCGCGCTGGGCGCAAAGCGGGCCTTTGTGGTGCACGGGTCGGATGGAATCGACGAGTTGACGACGACGGGTGCCTCGATTGTGGTGCGCGTCCTGGAGTCGGAGACCGGAGAGATATCGATGGGGCGCGGCGACGTAACGCCGGAGATGGCGGGGTTGCCGCGGACTACACTCGATCACTTTACCGGCGGCGACGTGGCGACGAATATGTCGCTGCTCTTCGACGTGCTTACGGGGATTCCCGGCGCGCGGCGCGACATCGTTCTGCTGAATGCGGCCGCGGCGCTGGTTGCGGCGGGGATGGCCGGCGATTTGAAGGAAGGCGTGGCCATGGGGGCCGAGGCCATCGATTCAGGCCAGGCCGCGGCGACGCTCGAAAAGCTGCGGCGGTTCGGCGCGAAG
>DATJSB010000351.1:0-23619 GCA_035504315.1 Occallatibacter sp. | reverse complement strand
ACGAGGGAACAAGGGAACGAGGGAACAAGGGAACGAGGGAACAAGGGAACAAGGGAACGAGGGAACAAGGGAACGAGGGAACAAGGGAACAAGGGAACGAGGGAACAAGGGAACAAGGGAACGAGGGAACAAGGGAACGAGGGAACAAGGGAACAAGGGAACGAGGGAACAAGGGAACGAGGGAACGAGGGAACAAGGGAACGAGGGAACAAGGGAACGAGGGAACAAGGGAACAAGGGAACGAGGGAACAAGGAAACAAGGGAACAAGGAAACAAGGGAACGAGGATGCGCTGAGGTGCGCGCTGGCGAGCTGGCTTCGCTCAGGCGACGTTGGCGTGCATTCGCGCGCACGTTGGCGGGTTGGGGTTCGTGCTTTCCCATGTCTGAAAAATCCAGGCATGGGGCACCCGGCTGCATGTATTCGGGGCGAGTTCTTTTTCAGGAAACACATCCGGGCCTGAAGGCCGCGGTTTCTTCCGTTCGCATTCAGGGGCATGAATGCCCCTGCTCCCTCCGAGATCGTGGTTTCCCACCCTTTTCACGGAGAGACAGTGGAAAAGATGAGGCGCGGCGGACGGAGATTCGGTCCTGCCCTACGGGACGGAGAGATCCTTTTTGGGTTCGATTCCCAGGATTCCCCCTTCCCCTTCGGCTGCGCTCAGGGTCAGGGTCCATCCATGGGCTATTTTCATATCGTCCCTATGGGACGAATGGGGCGCGTTGGGTTCTGTGCTTTCCCGTGTCTGAAAATCCAGGCATGGGGCACCCGGACGTTGTCGCTGGGGGAGAGAGGCCGGTTGAGGATCAAGGTCTCCCACCCTAACGGCGAAAAGCGCCGTTAGGATGGGGCACCCTCGGAGTAGCAGGGTGCGCCCTCATTTTGCACCCCGTCTGGTGCCGGTTCGCAACTTGGGACTGTGGGGCACCCCCTGATTGCTGCGGATTGAAAGCAGTGATCTTACCGCTTTCTGCATCTCAGAAATCAGGCTTATGGCGGCTCTCCAGTCCCCGCGGAGTCGAAAAGCGCTGGCCAGGCGGCGTTTTCTCAGGGAAAACGCCACGGAACGGTGCCGGTTCCGCTCTACACCAATTTGAGAACCGCTGAAGGGTACTCCGGCTTTGCGGCAATGTTCTTCGGTGATGGGATAATGGCCGCACTCCGGGCCCGAATATCGCGTTTTGGGAGGCAAGCGAGATGGCTCGAATCGGTGCAACGGTTTCTCACGGCCAAAGAATGAAGGAACTGCTGGGAATGAAGGAGATGCCGGGAACGAAGGAGATGCCGGCGAAGAAGGGGGTCCTGATTGGGATTCTCATTTTCGCTGCCCTTTTGAGTGGTGCGGCTGGTGCGGCGGCGCAGAGAGAGGGTCCGCCACCGATGCAGATCAATGGCGGGTATTCGTGGCTCTCAAACAGTTTTAATGGAGTGCCGGGGTCGCAGAACGCGTTAAACGGCTGGAATGCGGGCGTGGCCTTTCAGCCGTGGCATCACCTGCGCTTCAAACTCGATTACTCAATGTACCGGGGGACGAATGCAGGCGTTCCGCAGCACGCCTTTTTCATTCTGGGAGGAGGACAGTACGAGGCGATGTTTCACCGCGAGCGATTCTTTGCCGAGGCTCTGGCCGGCGAAGGCGGGCTGAACGGTAACTGGTACGTAGCCAACGCGAGCGGCTACAAGAACGGCAATACCGGAATGATCGCGTCTTTTGCCGCGTTTCTGGGTGGAGGGATCGACACGCCGGTTGGACGTCACGCGGCGATACGGGTTGAGGGCGGAATGCAGCACTCGGGTTTTGAGCCCATCACGCTGCCACCGCTTTCCCAGCCCTATCATCTGAACGGAATTCCGAATTACTTTGGGCGCCTTTCGGTGGGGATGGTGTGGCTGCCGCGGGAGGGATCGGTGGTGATGCCGAACGGGGAGAGCTCGTCGCGGACACCGGTGGAGAGCGAAATCATCTTCGAGGGCATGAATTCGGTTGGCCATTTCCACATTTTTGCCAACTCCTGGTGGAGTTATCTTTCGACCGGCGGCGTGGAGTACGACCGCCATTCGTGGGGGAATTTTATTGGAGCGCGCGTGGATTATTCAGCGGAGATACTGCCGGTGGTGATTCTTCGCCAGCCGACCGAAACCGACATATGGGGAAACCCCTTAGGCGCAGGCCGCACAAACCGGGAAATCGTGCCAGGCGTGGGAATCTTGCCCATTGGCATGCGCCTGCTTTGGCTGGACGGTAAACGAGTTAAGCCCTATTACGTTATTAAAGCCGGAATGACGGGCTACACCAAGAAGACTTTCTCTCAGGACGCTGCGTATGAGAACTTCTGCCTGGATCAGAGCGTTGGCATGCAATTCCGCCTCAGCGAACGCATGGAGTTCCGCGCCGGGTTTGGCGTCTTCCACCAGTCGAACGGTTTTGTGGTGCCCAGCAATCCGGGACTTGACGAGATGATGTACAGTGGGGGCATCAGCTACCGCCTGGGGCATTCCCAGCCCGGATTCTAGCCATGGCGCGGTTCGGCTGACTTACCCTGGATCAGGAAGCACTTTATTTACTTGCGGTTAAAGACGGTCAACCGGGCTCGCGGCTTGGGCCAGGTGTGATTTAAATCACATCCCCGCATCCAACAGCCGGCTACGCTTGGCCTGCTGGGTATTTTCGGCCGATGTGCGCCGTGGATGAGAATAGCGGCAGACGCGGAACCCGGGTTCCAAAAGGGAGACTGAGGTTTAGCCGAATGATCGGTGCAGCGCTTGCACGCAGGCATGATGGTTCCGATTTTCCCCATTATGAAAAAAGGATGACCGCCCGGAGGATTCCGAGAAACCGTGATAGAAAGAGATTTCAAACTCCTCTAAAGCCGCGCCCTAGCGGGCAGTGTGAATCGGCGAAGTGTCCCCATCAATGCTCCAGCAGGGCGTTACCGCTCTGAGAAGAAATGCGATGTCCGTCAGGTTCCAATTGGTCGCGATTTTTGGCGCTCTGGCTGTGTGTGTGCTAACTGCGCGCACTAATGCGCGCGCCCAATCCTGCGCCGAGAGTTGGAGTTTGATCGAGAATCCTTGCACGCAGGGACTTAGATACATAGCACAGTCTCGAGCGGAGCCGAGTTCCATGGCGGGTCGAGGTTCCATGGCGGAAACCGGATCTGCGATCGAGCCGGGCGACGGCGGCGGGGCAGACGGCGGGGCGAAAGAAAAATGGGACACGGCTCCCGCGGGCACTTCTCACCAGGCGCCTTTCTCGCGGATTGGGATTGGGGCCAATGTTTCGCCGCTGGGAATTGGGATCAACGGAACCACCGTTCTTTCCGATTACTTCGACGCGCGGCTGATGGGGAACTACTTCAGTTACACGATCCCGCAGTTCGAAGTGGAAGGCTTTCGGACTACGGCGAATATACACCTGGCATCGATGGCGGCATCGCTCGATTGGTATCCGTACAACAGCGTGTGGCGGCTGAGTCCAGGCGTGATGTTTTTTAACGGCAACCAGTTCACAGCGAATGCGGTGGTTCAGGGTGGAACGAGTTTTTCGCTCGACGGGCAGACATTTTACGGTGCATCATCGAACGCCGCCACGGGCGTGACACCGCTTACAGGCATGGGCATTCTGGGACTGCATCCGCGGCCAATCGCGTTTACGGCGGCAGGTGGGTTTGGCAAATTTGTCCCGCGCTCGGAGCGGCACTGGTCGTTTCCTTCGGAGTTCGGAGTGGTGTTCATGGGTGCGCCGACGGCAAACGTGACAACGAGCGGGTGGGTTTGCGCGGACAAGGCGCAGACAAATTGCGCGAACATCAGCGATAAGACGAATCCTGTTGCGCAGCAATTTAATTCGTCGCTGCAGACCCAGCTCGGGAAGTGGCGCAGAGATTTGGGCAAGATCACTGTGTATCCGATGTTTTCCTACAGCGTGGTTTACAGCTTCAATATTCGCTGACGCGAGCAGGGCCTTCGTTGCCGCTGCGGTGCAGCGCTAATAAGTCGAAGGAGGGTCCTTTCCGTAATCTTCACCGTACATGTTGCCGTGTGCCATGGTTCCCACGAGCGGAATCGGCGCAGTTAACGCGCCCAGGTCCACCAGGCGCGCAGAAAGATGTACGGCGCGGATGAAGCCCTGGAGCGTGGATTGCGGCACGCCTTCGATCCACAGATGGAGCTCGTAGTCGCCTTGTGGAACGTTGCGCAGATCAAATCCGCTCTTCTGGTCCGCAATCGCGTAGAGGCCGGTTGAAAGCGTGATTACAACTGCGCTCATCTCCGGGTGAATATTGCAGAAGATGTAGGAGACTCCCTGACGTGAAAAAGTTGTCGATTTGCTCGATCCGGCTTCGTAGAGTCCAAGGTTGAAGCGCTTGCCTTCGAAGAGAGAAAAGACATTGTGATAAAACGGATCGGCGTTGGGAAACTGGACCACGCTGCCAACGGGAATCACTTGCAGGTGCGGAATAAACGTGCGGTTCTTCTGCAGCAGCGTGTAGTGGCCGTGGGGAACGAAAGGGACCCCCGAAGTTCCGGGCAGCGGTTCAAGCCAGATGACGGCCGGCACCGGGCGGCTCTTGCCGGGCATAGAGGAGAGAAGATGGAGGCGCAACTCGGTGCTCTGGGACTGCGCGCACGCAAATGCGGAGGCCATAACGGCGGCGGCGAACCATGCACCCAACGCCCGTGCCCGCATCAGAACTTATACCCCGCGCCCAGGCCAATCACGTTACTCCTCGCCGGAGCTGCAAGAACCGGGAAGCTATCCAAGCGCCGGTATTCGATTGAGAAAAGCAGAAATGCGCTCGGACTGTAGATGAAGTTGCCGGTGAAGGTGCGATTTCTAGCCAGGTTCTGGTACATCGATCCTCCGGTTGAAGCAAAGCGCAGCAACTCACCTGCAAAGGCATTGTCCATGCCAAATGCTGCGTTTGATTCCAGCCGTTCAGTGAATCTTTCTTTGAGTTGCACCCAGCCTCCGGCGTCGTCCAACGGGACCAGGTAAGACTCCCCTGTAATTTCATTGACGCTATACGCGATATCCTTGTACGCGCCGCCGCCCAGCCCGCCCAGCGCCGCCCCGCGATAACCGCTTCCTGAGAACTCAAGGTGCGCAGGCAAAAAGAAACGCGCATCCGCCGTCGCTGCCCAGGAATCGAAGCTCTGCTCCAATGAACTGTTATGCGGTGCGAAAAAGCCTCCCAGACCGAAGTGGCTCCGCTCCTGGTCGCGCTCGTTGCCCAGCAATGCGACGCGTGCTACTATCCCAGGCCAGCGGCTCTGCTCCGCGCTGCTGGGTGGCGGAGCGGAAGATTCGAATTGAGGAGTCAACGGAGCGTCTCCCACATCGATCAATGCTGCCTCCGACTCGACACCGAGCCGGCCACCGCCATTGAATCGTCTGGTCACACCCAATTGAGGGTTCCACGTCCATAGATTTCCCGACCAGGCCAACGGAGGTTCGGCTACAGCCGTCAGCGAAGTTGGTGTATCTGGGGTGATAATCGGGCGGTCGAGCGCAAAATACGCTTCGGTGCTCTCCCATTGCAATCCGGCATGTGCCGTACGCAACCGCAGCAAAGCAGTGTTGGTGTTGAAAACTCCGGAGTATTCGCTCGCCGGGCTGCCGGTGGCCGGGCTTCCGTAGAAATCCACGCGAAGATCGGCATAGCTACGCGCACCGAAGAGATGCGGACCGCGCGCGTCGAAACCAAGTACCGTTTGGCGAATAGACTCTCCAGTGCTGCCGGACCCGGGCACCGCGACAGTTGGCGCAGGCGCCATATCCACCGCTCCCGTATTCACGAACCCATTAAACAACAGCAGCCCCGTGATCTTGACTGGATACTTTGATTCGCTCTCCACCTTCGATTGCTCGTGGGTTGCAATTTGCGCCTCATCGATCTGCTGCCGCTCGCGCATCGCCTCGAGCGGGTCAGTCTCTGTTTGCGAATTGCTTTGAGGCTCCGCGGCAGATGCAGCGATTGGCGGGCGCGTCTGCGCAGCCGTGCCCCGTTCCGCCTGCGCCACCCGGATTTCGAGCTCAGCCAATTGACTGCGCATTTCTTCGAGCTGGCGCTGCGACTGTTCCAGTTGCGCCTGCGTGCGCGCCATAGCCTGGATCAATTCCGCGATCTGTTGCGTCACGCTCGGCTCGCTGGAGGACTGTGCATGGGAGACTTGCGCAGCCGGAACAATTACGACTGCAAGTAAGAGCGCCGGCCGCCACCATTTCGCCTGCCAGACGCCTGCTTTCCGATTCTGCTTATCTTCGCATGTCTTCATCTGGGATCACCTGCGCATAGGGCTTGCAATCCATCCCGTCGCACCGCGAAGACTCGCGCACTACCTTCATCTGGAAGATCGTTTCACCCGGCCGGCTGCTCAACAAGACGACGTCGCCTCCGTGCTCCAGAGCGATGCAACGGGCAAGAGTTAGACCAAGTCCTGTGCCCTTTTGCTTCCCTTCGCTGACAAACGGTTCGAAAAGGCGCTCGCGAACTTTTTCCGGAACCCCTGGACCGTTGTCGATCACATTCACCGTTACTTGCTGTCCCCGCGCTTCCAGTACTACATCAACGCGAGCCTGAGTACCCAAGGAACGCGCGGACTGGCAAGCATTGAGCAAGAGATTTGAGATCGCCCTCTCCATTTGCTTTCCATCGACCAACACCGAGGTTTCCGCGGGGTTTTCACAATAGGCCGTCACCGTCACCCCTTCGGCATCAGGATGCGCCTTTAGCAGTGAAGTCGAGCGCTCGACGATCGCGGCCATCAGTTCGGGATGTCTTCGCGTTCCGACGCCGGTTCGACTGAAGATCAACAGGGACTCGATGAGGTCTGCGGTTTCATTGACGGCTGCCCGAATCTCACCAAAGATCTCCGCACGGTCTTTGACAGAAAGCCGGTCGCTGGCCAGAAACTCCGAATTGGCATAGATGGCGGCAAGGTAGTGGCGCAGGTCGTGCGAAACCGAGCTTGCCATGCGGCCGATCGTGGCCAGCCGCTCCGACTCGAGCACCGCCTGATTGGCCTTGTGAATCTCTTCGCGCATCTCAGCAAACGCCGAGCTCAATTGCTGCACCTCCTGGGTGCCATGGAGCGGAACGCGATGCTTCACATCTCCGAGTCCGAAAGCCGTGACGCTCTTGGAGAGTTCTTCGAGGGGCCGGGTCACGGCGCGAGAGACCACAATCATCAGCGCCGTGCCCGAAAGCAGGGCCAACAGGCCCGCGACCAGCACAATCCGGTTAATGCGATTGATGGAGCGCTCCGCGGGTTCCAGCGACTTAAATACGACCAGTTGCAGCGGCGATGCCGCCGTGGCAGAAAGATTTCTCATCGCCCAGAGATATGGCGTGTTTCCGATGGTCACGGTAACGGGCACTTGCGAAGCGCCGATGAGGAGAGGCGGTTGCTTAGCCAGTGCCGACTCCGAAGCCGGGTCCAGCGTGCTGGCCACCACCAGCCCATTGCTGAAAAATGCGGCCTCTACCCCGGTGTCCTCGCTGATCTGCCGTACCGCGCGTTCTATTGATACACAGCTGACCACGTACCCCAGCAAAGTGCCGTCCTCGTCCCTGCCGAAGAAAAGTGGTCGAACCGCACATGCATATAACGAGCCGCGATCGATCAGGAACGGTTTGCCGGGAGACGAGAGCAGGGTCTTCAGATTCTGCCGCAGGGCTTGATCGGCCGGCGAGTTCTTCCCGTACGCCGCGACGACGCGGCCGCCTGAATCCGCCAGGACAAACAAATCCGTGCCGCTCAGGCGCCAGAACTCCGTTGCACCATTCTGAATGGTCAGGTCGTCCCCGCTGGTCATCAGCGCCTTTATCGTCGAGTTTTCGGCCAGTAGCGCATTCTCGCGCTCAAGCGCCGAAACACGCTCCTCCTGCAAGGTTTGGAAGGTCACCACGGAGTGATTGAGATCGAGGGTCAAGTCTTCTGCGACTTGTTCACGCAGTTGATGGCGGATGAGGAACAGGCTGAGGCCGGTGACCACGAAGATTACCAAGGCCATGGTGACGACCAGAAGCATGTGCGTTCTGACGCCTTGCTTTTTGCGCATGCTAGAGCCTGCTCATCATGGGACGAATTTGTATCCTGCGCCGTATATCGTAAGCAGGTGCCGGGGATTTGAAGGGTCTGGCTCCAGCTTTTGGCGCAACTTCAGAATCTGATTGTCCACAGTCCGCGTGGTTGGATAGAAATTGTACCCCCAAACCTCGTTTAACAGAACGTCGCGTGTAAGAACCCGCTCGGCATTTTCGGTAAAGAATTTGAGAAGCTTGAACTCGTGCGCAGTAAGCGTTACTGGCTTGCCGCTGCGCCGCACCGTCATGCGTGCAAAGTCCACTTCGCAATCTCCGAAGCGATGCAGCGTTTGCACGGTGGGTTTTCGCCGCCTGCGGATGGCTGCCTGCACCCTTGCCATGAGTTCCCGTGGACTGAATGGCTTGGTGACATAGTCGTCGGCGCCGAGTTCGAGAAGCAGGACTTTGTCTGCAACTTCAGTAATGGCGCTCAACACCACAATCGGAGTGTCGTTTGAGATGCTCTTGAACGACTGGCATAGCTCGCGCCCCGAGATGTTAGGCAGAACCAAATCGAGAACAACGGCTACCGGCCTCTGGCTGCGAAACAGATTCAGACCGGTTAGCCCGTCCCCCGCGACCTCAATGGCATATCGCTCCTCTGCGAAGATCCTCCGCAACACTTTTTGCATGCGTGGATCGTCTTCAATCACCAGGATGGTCCCAAGGCTTGCCAAGGGTGAAAGCTCGGGTTGCTCTTCAATGGACACTGGTGCATCCTGGATCATGTTGAGGGACCTTTCTTCTGTATTTTCGGGGATTCAGGGGTTCTTTTCGCTAAGGAATTTGAAGATTTTACAATGCGATGACAATTACCAGCCCAAATACTTTTCTCTTCGACCGAGTTATTTGCCGGCTTTTTCGCGTTTCGCCGCAGTGTTTTCGTCCTCAATACAGTTAAGACGCGTTTGAATCTCCGGCCTCGGGGGCTGCGACTTTCCGCGCAGAGCCGCTGGAGCACTTCTACTGCGTATACATTCGTGGAGTTTCCCGGTTTAGTGTTGTGGGCAGATGCCGCAGGTACGCCATGAGCGACCACAGCTCGTCGACCTTCAGAATGCCCTTTAATTCCGCCGTCCCGGGCGGCCAAATACCGTTATCGAGGACCAACTTCAACTGACCATCGGTGTAACTCTGACGTGTGCTGATGCCATTTGGATGAGAAGGATTTGCAAGCTGGTGACAAACGGCTGACAACTTCGAGTCGGAACCCGTACACCATCTCACTTAGCAGCTCAGGGAAGGTTCCCCTGTCCACCCATTCCCGCAAATGGATCAACCCCATCTGTTCTGACTTCGCTAAGGAGAGATTAATATGCATGTTCGCAGGATCGCAGTCGGCGCGTGGCTCGGCTTGGGCCTTCTCATGGTTTCAGCCCAGGCCGAGGCGCAATATCGCATCACCAATCTGGTCTCGAATCAAGTCGGGCAAGCCAAGACCATCGATCCACTGCTCGCCAACCCCTGGGGATTAGCCCGGAGCGCAACCAGCCCCTGGTGGATCAGCGATAACGACACCGGCTGGTCTACGCTCTACGATGACACCGGGACACAAGAGTCACTCAGGGTTTTGATTCCCACCCAGGGCAACGGACCCACCGAACCGACAGGTCTAAACGGACCGGGCACGCCGACGGGAATCGTGTACAACGGATCGTCGACAGACTTCCAGGTTCAGGGCAAGAAAGCATCTTTCATTTTCGCCACGCTGGACGGCACCATCAGCGCATGGGCGCCAGGAGTAAACGCCAACGAGTCGTGGATCGTGGTCGACAACTCAGCCAACAAGGCGATGTACACAGGCCTGGCCATCACCAGTTATTCCTCGGGGAATTATCTCTACGCCGCGGATAACACGAACAACGTAATCGATATGTACGACGGCACCTTCACATGGGTGAAGTCGTTTAGTGATCCGTCGATTCCAACGACCTTCTCAGTATTCGGCATCCAGGACATCAATGGCCTGGTCTACGTCGCGTATGCTGTCCCGAACGTCGGCGCCGGCGGTTACATTGACGTCTTCACTGAGGCCGGTGACTTTGTGAAAACACTGGTCCAGGGAACGCGACTCAACCAAGCCTGGGGCATGGCCGCGGCTCCCCCAAATTTTGGACCGTTGAGCAATACTCTGCTGGTTTCAAACAACTCCGTCGCCGGTACCATCAATGCATTTGACCCTCTTACCGGGAATTTCGTGGGTACGATAAGGGACCATGACGGGAAGCCAATCGTCCTGAACAACCTGTGGGGAATTGCTTTCGGCGGAGGGAACACAACTAACGGAGCGGCAAACGAACTCTTCGTTACCGTGGGCCAGGGGATTGGCACCGCGGAGTTGGCCGGCACGTTTGCGAAAATCATCTACAAGCCATAGCCGGCGACACCACCATTGAATTGACCGGCTGCTTTGCGTCAATCGTCTACAAGCAGAGGTTGACAGAAAAGCTTGAGAAGAAGAGGGAACCCGGGTCGCCTGAAAAGGGAGGCCCGGGTTCCTTCAGATTCCGCGATCTTAATATTCACAAAGTGCGAGCCGCCGCTCGTTCTTCGCTCGCTTGAGGGTGGTCCTGGAGCAAAGAACGCTTCAAAAATCCCAATCAAACATGATCGCTGAAGCGGTAGCCGACATGCGAATCCGTCTGCAGGTACCTGGGATTCGCGGGATCGTCTTCGATCTTCATCCTGATCTGCCGGATAAACGTACGCAGGTACTCGAGCTCGTTCCCGTATTCGGGCCCCCACACCGAGCGGAGCAGCTGGGCGTGAGGAATCGGCTTGCCCGCGTGCACCATCAGGTAGTGGAGCAGCTCGAATTGCTTTGGCGTCAGATGAATCGCCAGACCGCGCTTTTCGACCAGGTGCCGGCTTGGATCGATCATCATCTCGCCGATCGTGATGGGCGACTCGGTGTCTTCAAAGGCCTTGTTGCGCCTCACCGCCGCGCGCAGGCGGGCGGTGAGTTCGCGCAGCTGGAACGGCTTGGTAATGTAGTCGTCGGCGCCCGAATCGAGCGCCTCAACCTTGCGGTCTTCGCTGCCTTGAACGGTCAGCATAATGATCGGCAGCCGCGGAGATACCTTGCGGATCATTCTGCAGACTTCAACGCCGTCAACTCCCGGCATGTTGATGTCGAGCAGCACGGCGTCGAATTGCGCCATCCTCACCAGTGCCAGCGCCTCTTCACCTCGCGCCGCCTCCACAATCTCGAACCCGAGGTTAGCCAGAATCGTCCGCAGCGATAGCCGGATCGACCGCTCGTCGTCCACGATCAGTACGGTGCCAGCATCCCGATTCATTCCCGGTCTCCTTTATTGTGGGGCAGCGACAGGAAAAACGTGGTACCTTCGCTCGCGTCGCTGATCACCCATGCGTGCCCGCGATGCGCCTCGGCCGCCATCTTCACCGTTGATAACCCAATCCCGGTGCCCGCCACCACCTGCGTCGTGCCCTCGCTGCGATAAAAGCGCTGGAAGATCTTCTCCCGGTCGGCAATTGGAATGGCCGGCCCGAAGTTATGTACTGAAATCAGCACCTCAGAATGGCTCTGGCACGCCGCTATCTTCACCGCGGTGCCTGCGAATGAGTACTTCGCGGCATTGTCGAGATACTGGGCCAGCGCCATCGACAACAGGTCTCTGTCGCCCCTCACGGTCAGCGAAGGGTCGGGTACAGCCATCTCCACCGGATGGCCCGACATTCTTCCTTTCTGTTCTTCCAAAGCCATCCGCACCAGCTCTCCTACCCGGATCTCATCCTGCGCCACACCGATCTCGTCGGCCTCGAGCTTGGCTGTTTGCAGCAGCCGCGTGCTCAGCTCTCCCAGTTTGTTCGACTCATCTTCGATCAAGGCAACGAGTTCCTGCTGCGCCTGGTTCAGCTTACCCACTTCGCCCAGCCCCGCGCTGGCTGTGCTGATCGCCGTCAGTGGGGTTTTTACCGCGTGCGCCAGCGAGTCAAGCACCGCCGCCCGCAGCCTCTCAGTCTGGTGTGCCGCCTCTATCTGGCTCTCCTTTTCGAATGAGGCGCACCTGTCCAGCGTGATTGCCGTCAGCGAAGCGAGGGCGTCTGCCGCGAGAGACCCCATATTGCCGCGCACAACGATTGCTCCAACCGAATTAGCGCCAACCCTCAAAACCCGCTGCGTCGTTCCCGCCGCCTTGTCTTCTCCTTCTGTTTGCTCATCAAAACATTCACGGGCAAGGTCCTTCTCCAGGTCGCGCCAGGTTCCCGCTGTATCGTAAGTTCCCGAGTTGGCGTCGTAGATAGCTACGGCCTCGACGCCAAATATTCTCTGGATCAGTTGTGCGATCTGCGGCCCTGGCGCCTTATGCATGTTGATCAGCAACGTGCTCCGGCTCAGCTCGTAAAGCTGCTCCATCGACGTGCGCTGCAACTGCACCTCAAACGAGTTCATGCGTTCGCGTGACGAAAGGCGGCTCACCACCAGCGCGCTCGCTTCAAATGCTCCCAGTGCGACCCAGTCCTGCGGATCAGCGATGCTGAAATGGAATAACGGCGGATAGAAGAAATAATCCAGGCAGGCACACGCCAAAACCGAAACAATCGACGCTTGCCAGAATCCGGCGAGGATCGCTACGCACACCACCACCAGCAGGAAGAGGAATCCAACCGGAGCCGGATTAAAGTGAAGCGTATACCCCGCGAACGTAAGGAGCGCAACGGCCCAGGCGCCCAACAGGCTTTGGCCGACAAACTGCTTGCGGGTGAACCTGTTTTGTTCACCAAGGATTTCTGAAATCTTCATGATGCCGGACGTGGCCAGATACAAGACATTCAATGGAAATCCTAGTGAGTGGGTCGTTAGTGAAACATAAGGAAGTTACAAAGAGTCCAATGGCCTCAAAAGCGCGGGCCCGACCTCAACTGCCCAGCATCTCATGAGGCCATGTCAGCTCGAATCGCCTGGCTTTGGTTAGCGGCGCCCTTTTCAGCCTGACGCCGCGCGGCATACCATTTGCTCCTGCCGTCTACTGCTGAGCGCTCGCGGCGAGTCCCTGGTAGTTGGTTGCCTGCGCGTTCATCTGCTGCGCCTTGTAAGTAAAGTACTCGTAGCGGTTTCTCGATGAATCCGCCGGTCGCGGATACTTCTGATTCGGCACAAAATTTCCCCGGCTTAGCTCGAGCCATTCATGCTTCTCTTCAGCCGCCTTCTGCTCGTAGCTTTCTCCCCGCAAGCTGAAGTAAGTCGCCAATGTTTTGTACTGCTCCGCCGTATGCGCTTCGCTGATCATCTTCTTCAGATCCGCGTGACTCAAACTCGGTGAAGTGGTTTGGCCGACACACGCGACGCAGGCAACTAATATTCCAGCCGCACACGCAATTACCGATTTCACCTTCCGCATTATTCAGTAACCTCCCTCATTGAGAAAGCATGGACGGAAACCTGTGAAGGAGGCATGAATACGCGGTTCACTTAGAGGATGAACTTATGGTTTCCTTATAGGTTTCACTTCGGCGCGATTTACGCGATAAAGAAAGAGCGCCGGACAATTGCGGCGCCGGCGCTTCCATTCCAGGGAATGAGGAACTTATGAGGGAAGAATGTGATTTGCGTATGGCTGCATGAAGGCCCGGAACCGCGTGTAACTCATTTACGTGCGGACCGGGCCCTGATTACAGGTTAGAACTTCACCATCAAATCGATGTCGACATACTGCTCGTCCTTGCGCAAATCGGGATACCAGATGCCGCCGTGCGGGCCGCTGCTGGTTGTGCCGCAATAGGCACCGACATAGGCAGGTGCTCCAAATCCATCAGCGTTGTTGGGAACCTGACCAATCGGTTGTCCTGCAGGCGGCGCGACCGCCGAGCCGTCCATGCAGGCGAATTCGGTCGGGCTCCCATTGTTGGCGCCGTATAACGCCCCTGCATAGGCTGGCGGTGTCATGCCTCCGTGTCCCGCCCAGTAGGGAACGTTGGCGTGCCGGTAGCCGTACTCCCAGCGCCACGTCAGCCACTCTACCGGCATGTAATCATAGGTCGCCGAAACGTCCCACGCCTTGAACGGATCACCGGGGTTGCCGGTGAAGTAAGGTGCGTTGATGGCGTCAGACGATGCTGACTCGCCGTTGATTGGCGGCAGCAGAACCAGGTAGCGTCCGGGGTTGTTGAGTTGACCTCCGCCGAGGGTGAAGCCGTCATGGTCATGGTTGGTCCAGAGGCGGTCGTAGACCATGTATCCGATCATGCTCTGCTTCGGTCCTCTAGTTGAGGACAGAGTGCCGCCGTGGCATTCGACCCCGTTGCCGAATTCGCAGCCCACGTCGCCCGTGAAGCTGAAAGCCATCTTATCAATCCCGTTACTCGTAGGCTTGTCGTAGTACTTGATCTCAAGGCTATTGTCGGTGTGAACGCGCTCGCGGCCGGGAACGCCAAGATCGTCGTTACCCAGGCCGTAGTTGTTGCTGATGATGTTCATCCACGGGTAGGGCGTCCACTTGAGCTGCCCGCCGATTCCTTTGCGCGTGCCCGGCGAACCGTAGGATTGCCAGCCGTTAACGATCCAGGGCTCGATTTTCAGATGCTCGGTGGGAAAGATCTGAATGCGGATCCCCTGGAAGAACCACGGCGTATTTGAAGAAACGTAGGAAGGTTGATAGGCCCAGTTATCGAAGTTATAGTAACTGAACAGTCCGATATACGACATAAAGATGCCGGCGTCGAGGTTAATGCCGTGCATCACGTTCGTGATCTGGTATCCGCCGTACATTTCGGAGAAGTATCGGTCGGCGTCCGCAATATCCCACTGCCCCTTTGAGTAGCTGCCGTCGTTGCGGATGGTCGCGGTGGAATACATGCCGAACTGGGTCATGAAGCGCGCGTGGGCATGATCGAGATGAAAGTCGCCGCCCAGGCCCAATTGTTCCACCTGAATTTCGTTGGTGCGGAAGAGCTCGCTCGATCCGCTCATCGTATCGTCTTTTGGACGGTTGAAGTCGTAGTTATATGTGATATCGGCGCGAATCTCGGGCGTAAAGAACTTCGAGTCGTAGGCCACATCCTTGTTACGCGGATTGCCATTCAGCCAGGTCCAATCCCAATCGGAAAAGGCCGGCGCGTGTGGATCGGGCGGTGCGGGCGTAGCGGCTTGCTCCGTTGCCGCCGGCGATGCCGCCGGCGGCGCATTCGCCGGGGCAGCGGCCTTTAACATCGCAGCCGGTTTATTGCCAACCAGGTCGCGCTCCGCGGCTGTCAGCGCCGCTGCATCGCTCCTGCTCTGCTCCGCTTCCGAGCGGTCATGCTTCACTTGCTGTTCAAGCTCGGTAATTCGCGCTTTCAACAAGTCGATTTCCTGATCCACAGTCAAGCGCGGTTCTGTCGCACTCGAATCCGTCGAAGCCTTCCCAGCTGTTTTTGTCGTGTCGGTGGCCGCCGGAGGATCGGAGTGTGCCACCTGCTCTGTCTGAGCTGGTGCAGCCGGACTGCTTTGCCCCAATGCGGCGCAAGTCATGCCGGCGGCTAAGGCCACCAGCGTCATGGCGTTCCAAATGCAGCCTCTCATTTTTACCTCTCGCCTTCCGCGAAAAATGAATGAATAAGTCATCGCTTTGATTACAGAATTCTCTTCATCTCCCGTCTGATTGATGTCCCAATGCCGCCAGATCGCCGGCTGTTCAATCGGGACCAAGTGGGTAGAGTCTTCCCGTTCCGAGGTCTGTTGACACCAATGCCTCGATTCCAGGTCCTATTGCACTTGATTCTGCATAAATGAACCGTAAAGCATCTATAGGTTGTTCATTAAGGCGAAAACGACCAATGAACTTATATCCTTGCTGACTTACGGCGTTTTCGATTCATGCGTTATCACGCTGTGGTCAATCGAGGTGGCTCTTTCTTAAAGTAAAAGACACCTGGCCGAATCGAATGTGTAAAGACTTGAACCGAAAACGCTATAGCCCGGAAGCAGACAGTGTTTTCCTGCTGGTGTGGCGCTGCGCGTAACACGCATTCAAGCGAAGCATTTACGAAAAATGATTATTGCGGCGACAACTAACCTGTGTAGGGCGGCACAGATGCGCACAAATAGCGCGTGACACCCCTCGAAGTCGAAGATGCAGCGGTGTTAAATGCAGCATGACGGGACCGGTATAAAAAAAGCATGAACTTAGACGAAGTTATTTTTGCAGGGATTCGCTATCTCCCCGGCGGGAGTGTTGCAAATGCCGCATTAGGATAGCTGACGCCTTGCTTCCGGCAGAAACTGCCCGTTCCGGCGCCGCATTCCCCCAGGGCGATCTGCTCATCTTTCTCACTTTCGAGGTCATCCTGGTCAAGCTGTTGGGCCAGAGACTGAGCCTGCACTTTCTCGTCGGCAGATTAGAAACGTATCGCCAACCGGCGTGAGACGGGGTCAGCACCTCTATTGAATCGACACAGTTTTCTCAGGAGGGGCCTGGATAGGCGTCAGCGCCAAGGGCCATGCTTTGCGATGGCTGCCTCCAGGGCATTGCTGCAACTGCCGGTATTCGGAGATGGGGCGGCCGTGATTTCGAAGCTACAGCCGCCCTCTTCAGCAGCATGAAAACGAGGCTGCCTTGTTGCACACGGACGACAGCCGCAATTAGCACGGCCTGCAAGCCAATGCCGCAGGGGCGTTGAATGATTTGGGCAGGAGCGCTCGAAGGCAATCCTGAGCCGAGAGCGATTTGACGCGCGGGATTGATGCCCCCGCTGGCCTGGAGCACATCGCCAACAATCACGTCGACAATGTCGGTTTTCGGGAGGCCTGCGAGCACAGGGCTGGCGGCAGCCAAGATAGAGGTCGGCGAGAGGCCTGAACTCGGTGGGTAAATTGCTGATATCACAATGCTTGTTGGTCTGTGTGAGAGTTATCTTTTGGTTTTTTTAGGCTTCTTCGGGACGAGAGTGGAGACAAGCTTCTCCAATTCAGCTAATCGGCTCTTTAACGCCTCCACATCTTCCGTCTCCCGTTGCCCGCCTCCTTTTCCTGCCACTTCCGTGGGGTCCTCCACGGCTGCGGACGATTTTCCATTCTCCGCTTTATCGCGATTGGGGTGGAGATTTTGCATGAACTCGAAGGGGTTCAATTGCGGAGCCATCACCCGGTAAGTGCTCTGATAAAAGTCAAGCATAGCCCTCATGTACTTCAGAGTACTTTCCTGGCTGATGCGGCCGGAAGCGACGACCATTTCGCGCAGCAGATCAAGCGGAAATTTAGAATCGTGTGTCTTGGCGTCTTCAACAACAATCTGGGTCAGAATGAGCCGGGTAATATCATCGCCGTTGGCGACATCGATTACCTGCACGTCATTGCCTTGCTGCAGAAGTTGAGCGACCTCCGCGAGGTTCACGTATCGGCTGTTGGTTGTGTCATAGAGGCGCCGGTTCTCGTATTTTTTGATGACTACCGTCTTCTGCGCCATAGATTTTCCAATTTTACCCCTTGACAGGAGACATAAGCGGGGCTACGTTTAAGGAAATGCTGCAATGCAGCATCATTTGCAGCACGGAATAGAGTACGGAGGACAATATGAAGGTCAAGGAAACAGGACCTGAGGGACCGGTAACAGCCGGCGAAAGCGAAAAACCAGACGTGATCGACTCTGTAACCCAGCTCTATACCAGCGGTATCGAGCGTTTGGCCGAATTCCAAAAGAAGGGATTGGAGCTCGCGGTTCAACACAACGCAGAATGGGTGAACACTTGGAAGAAACTTACGCTGGCCCCGCCGGGACTCTTGATGCTCGATCTGGCGAGCACCGCTTTTGAGCGCTTCGCAGACACTCAGAAAGGCGCGATTGATCTGATCGTGGAGCAGAGTCATGCACTTGCCGACCTAGTGAAGGAGCGCAAGCTCAAGGCGTCAGATACCCTGGAGGAAGCCAAGACAACAGCTCAAGAGGCAATTGAGCACTCGGTGGCTGCTCAAAAGACGGCGATCGACTATGCTGCGAAGCAAGCCAAGGCAGTATTCGAAACAGCCAAACAGCAACTCGGCTATGCCGGCACGCCAGTGGAAGCGGCAGCCAATGCAGTCGAGCGCGGAATGGACGTCGTAGTCGAGGCTCACAAGGAGTTGCTCGACACCATGAAAGAACCGATGGTTCATTGATTTTCGAATTCGATAAGCCCGGTCCGCACGAATGGCGGCTTTAGCGGCAGCGAGTGATTGAGCCGCAATCATGCGGTTCTTCCTGCCCCGTTCAGGTATATGCTTTGTGTGAACGAAAGGCGGGAATTGGATATGGCTGCAAATGAGGAAAACGGCAAGCCGGTAGATCCGTTCGAAGCATTTCGCGGAATGCGGGACGCCTATCTTGAAGGCATGTCGAAGGTACTGATCAACGCTGTGAACAGCGAGGAATATGCCCAGGCCACGGGCGCCCTGCTGAATGGCTCTCTCACTCTCTCCGCGCCATTCCGTGAGGCGCTCGATAAAGCGATGATCATGGCGCTGGAACAGTTATCTCTGCCTTCGCGGCAACAGGTTACAGCCTTGGCGGAACGCTTCACGAACTTTGAAATGAGGCTCGATGATGTCGACCTCAAGTTGGATCGAATCATCGAGCTCTTATCAGTGAGCCGGCCCGCACCTGGCGCGGTATCCCCTGGCGTAAGCCGGCCGGCGGCTTCAGGGGCAAAATCGCCGCGCCATGCTGGCACAAAAAAAGTCTAGAGGCCTATATGACGCAGGCTGCGGAAATTTCCAGCGACTGGTCGGCTCTCGATCAAAAGTTCCAGACTTTTGTCAGATTGATGACGACAAAAGCGACGATCGGACAAACTCCCAAGACACTCGTATGGACGCTCAATAAAGCAAAACTCTATCGTTACATTCCTGTCGTTCCGCTCGAACGGCGGCATCGTATACCCTTGCTGCTCATATTTGCGCTCATGAATCGTCCCACGATTCTCGATCTTCGCCCAGGCCACAGCTTTGTCGAATTCATGGTCTCCCGAGGCTTTGATGTGTATCTTCTGGACTGGGGAGTTCCCGGTCCGGAAGACAAAGACCTGAAATTCGACGACTACACACTGGACTACATGCCCAGGGCAATCCGCAGGATGAAGGCGCTGTCGGGATCTGACGAATTCAGCTTGCTGGGGTGGTGCATCGGCGCAATTCTGACCACGATTTATGCCGCGTTGCGGCCGAACGACGGTCTGCGTAACCTGCTATTGCTGACAGCGCCGCTCGATTTTTCTGACCGGCAGAGGCTGACCTTTGCGCGCTGGACAGACGAGAAATACTTCGATGTCGATAAGGTCCTCGCCGCTTTTGGGAATATGCCCGGCGAGATGATCGACTACGGCGCCAAGGCTCTCAAGCCCATTGAGAACTACATCACCAGCTACTGCAAGTTATGGGACAACCTGGACGATCCACGGGTCGTAGAAGCCTGGCACGCGATGAACACGTGGGTGACCGACATCTTTCCGATGGCTGGCGGGGCTTACCGGCAACTCGTGGTGGATCTTTACCGCAACGATCGTCTGATGAAGGGCGAGTTGGAGATCCGCGGTGAGTTAGTTGACCTGAAGCGGTTGAAAGCGAACGTGCTCACGGTTATCGCCGAGGGCGACCATATCACGCCGCCCTGCCAGTCGGAAGCGATCGTATCGAGAATCGGAAGCAAAGACACCGAAGTGTTCCGCGTCGCGGGCGGTCACATCGGCATCATGGCTGGAAGCAGGGCACACCAGCAGACCTGGCCGCATATCGACTCGTGGCTGGCGGCCCGCTGCGGATAGCCGATGCTGCGATTACATGTAGATTCCTCCATTGACGTTGATCTGCTGACCGGTGATGTAATCACCATCGCAAATGAGGTACGCGGCGGCCTTTGCAATCTCCTCCGGCTTGGCCAAACGGTGCATGGGGATTCTCTCCAAAATCTGATCCAACCGGTCAGAAGGGATGCTGGTGACCATGTCAGTGGCCGTAAATCCTGGTGCAATCACGTTTGCGGTGATGTTGTACTTCGCTAATTCCAGGGCCAAAACCTTGGTAAATGCAATGAGACCGCCCTTACTGGCCGCATAATTCGCTTGGCCGAAGTTGCCGGCCTGCCCGACAAAAGACGCCACGCTTACGATGCGGCCGAATTTTTGCTCGATCATCGCGGGGATCACGGCGCTGGTGCAGTAGAAAGCGCCGTTCAGATTGGTGTCGATCACCTCGGTCCAATCGTCGTCTGTCATTTTGCGAATGCTTCGATCGCGCGTAACTCCGGCGTTGTTCACCAGGACGTCAATCCTCTGAAACACGTCAAGGACGTCTTTGACCACCCTTCGCGCTTCCACGTTCCCAGAGATATCACCCTGAAAGATTTCACTTATGCCACCGGTCCGATCGATTTCGTCTCTCACTTCTTCTGCACGGAGTAGGCCGGAACGGCAGTTGATGGCAACTTTTGCTCCCCGGTCGGCAAGTTCTACCGCAATGGCGTGCCCGATGCCGCGAGAGGCTCCGGTAATCAATGCGACTTTACCTGCCAACGGTTTGGATGACTTCACAATAAGTTCGGACAACGTTGCTGTTGCCATGGGTTCTCCTTTTCTCAATTCATTGATTGAAAGATGGCAGCGATACCTTGCCCGCCGCCGATGCACATAGTGACCAGAGCATACTCGCCGCCGATGCGATGCAATTCATGGATTGCTTTCACCGTCACGATGGCTCCGGTAGCCCCAAGCGGATGGCCTAAAGAGATGCCGCTACCGTTAGGGTTCGTCTTTTCCAGGGGAAGATCGAGCTCCCTTCGGACAGCGAGTACCTGGGCCGCGAAGGCTTCGTTAGCCTCAATTACGTCCATTTTGCAAGTGCAGAGTCCGGTGCGCTCATACAACCTCTTGACTGCCGGCACCGGCCCGATCCCCATTACTCCAGGCTCAACGCCGGCCACCGCGTAGTCGATCAACTTGGCTACGGGTTTGAGCCCGCGCTCTTCGGCTGCGTGACGCTCCATCAACAGCACGGCGGCCGCTCCGTCATTGATGCAGGAGGCGTTTCCGGCGGTAATTGTGCCCTCTTTGTCGAATGCCGGCTTGAGCCTGGCGAGGTTCTCCATGGTCGCATCGGCCCGCGGCGATTCGTCCGTATCGAAGGATGTCGTTCCACTCTTCGTCTTGAGCTCGATCGGAACGATCTGGCTCTTGAATTTCCCATCCCGTATTGCGCTCAATGCCCGGCGATGGCTCAACACTGCCAGCTCGTCCTGATCCGCTCGAGTGATTCCCCATTTCCGAGCGACGTTTTCCGCTGTAAGGCCCATATGAACCTGGTCAAACGGATCGGTGAGCGCGGCTACAAGGACGTCAACCGCAGTCGTATCATTCATCCTCGCGCCCCAGCGCATCGAATTGAGCCAGTACGGGGCCCGGCTCATCGACTCAACACCGCCTCCGATTGCCGCGTCGGCGTCTCCGCGGGCGATCGTCAGCGCGGCTGAGACAATCGCCTGAAGGCCGCTGCCGCACACGCGATTCAGCGTGAGGGCGGGAGTAGTTACCGGCAATCCGCCGCGCAGGGCCGCCACGCGGGCTAAATACATGTCCTTCGCTTCTGTGTGAATCACGTTTCCAAATACCAGGTTGCCGACGTCGGCTGCGGGGAGCCCAGAACGTTGCACGCTTTGGGAAACGACCTTAGCGGCAAGTTCAGTGGGAGGAAGATCCTTGAGGGCGCCTCCGAACTTTCCGATCGCGGTGCGTACCGCGCTTAGAACTACGACTTCTCGATTGGTCATAACCAACATCCTTTCGTTGCCGGGATTGTTCTGACGCTGCGACCGAAATCGTTGCCATGGGGTTTGCCTGCTGGTGGCGATTCAGGCGCGATTCCCATTCGCGATGATGCCCGGTTCGGCTCACGCAGGACTTTGGGCTTTACACAATTGAGATCCCTTGGTGTTGGGCAAAGGCGCCCGGCGGTTACCTCTATGGTCCGCGTAAGTAACAAGTTTTCCACGTTGCCGACTGTACATTTGTGCACTGCAGCATTTATTATGCCGCGTTGCAGCGGAACTGCAGGCCGGGGAGGCAAAGAAAATGGGTTCGGCAAGGACAGAAACTGACGAGGAAAGCACAACAAAAATGCCATTCACTCTGGAAGGTAAGACGGCGCTGGTGACCGGCGCCGGGCGCGGAATAGGAAGAGCGATTGCGAAACGATTGGTTGACGCTGGAGCCAGCGTCATGGTGAACGACCTCGACGAAATGATGCTTCTGGAGTCGAAAGCCGCGCTGGCGGAGCCGCGCAGAGTGCGCCACATTACCGGTGACCTGACTGAGGAATCAATACCGGAGATGGTCGTGCATGCGACGCTCACTGAGTTTGGCGCGCTCGACATCATTGTTAACAACGCAGGTTATAGCTGGGACAACGTCATCCAGAAGACCACCGATGAACAATTCCAGGCGATGCTGGAGATTCATCTTGTGACGCCGTTCCGTATTCTCCGCGCTGCCTCCACACACATCCGCGAATCGGCGAAAAAGGAGATCGCGGCCAACCAGCGCGTAATGCGAAAAGTGGTGAATATCACTTCAATCGCCGGTACTGACGGCAATCCTGGTCAAGTCGGTTATTCGGCAGGCAAAGCCGGGATAATCGGAATGACTAAAACACTGGCCAAAGAGTGGGGCCGGTATAACGTCAACGTGAACGCGGTCGGTTTCGGTCTGATCGGAACGCGGCTGGTACAACCCCTGACCGATGCCGGCGCCAAAATGGAGATGCACGGTCACGAAATTCGCCTTGGAGTGCAACCCAGTTTACTGGACTCGGTAAAAAGCGCGTGCCCGCTTGGCCGGCTTGGCACACCAGAAGAAGCAGCCGGAGCAGTACTCTTCTTTTGCAGTCCGCTCTCGGATTACGTCACGGGAGAAGTTCTCATTTGCGGAGGGGGTCTCCACTTCTGATGGAGTCCCTCCCGGTTTCGTATTGAGAGACGAAAAGACAGGAATCTTCGAACACGTAACCGTCGAGATCGGAATTTGCCTTCTCCACGAGTTTGTACACCTCCAGCCAGTGCTCAATGCTGCACTCCTGGCCGGAGTCATGCGAGGTCAGGCGTGGCTTTCTCTCCGCCTGAACGGGGGGATTAAGTTCCAAAACGGGGGAATATTCCATGGTAACCTCCGACGGGGCCCGGCATTACGCAAGTAATACCAATCTCCGAGGAACAAAGAAAAACACGCTGCGAATTTCCGCACAGTGACGGCTGTCACGGCCTATTACAAGAGAAGAGAACCTATTCCGGAGACCAAGAATCGGCCTTTGATTGGCGCACTATAGCGCAGAAAGACCCCAATACGATGGTGATCCATCCCAATTTGGGGGATTCTCCAGGCCGGATTTCAGCAGTCTCACAGTCGCTTCACGATGGAGCCGCGATCGCTGAGCTAGGGCCTGTTAACACTACTGGGGCGGTTGGCGTTGCGAGCGAAAATCGGGCCAGACTAGGCCGAGCCCGAAGGCTTTGGTGGTTCCAAGGTCGAGGGCGAGAACGACGTATGGCACGATTTGCGCCGCAACCCTTCGG
>DATJSB010000350.1:0-10724 GCA_035504315.1 Occallatibacter sp. | reverse complement strand
CCGAAGGGTTGCGGCGCAAATCGTGCCATACGTCGTTCTCGCCCTCGACCTTGGAACCACCAAAGCCTTCGGGCTCGGCCTAGTCTGGCCCGATTTTCGCTCGCAACGCCAACCGCCCCAGTAGTGTTAACAGGCCCTAGTGCATATCATAGTGCAGCTTTGAGGCCAACCCGGTTCTCCGACCGTTGCACTCTGGTCCTGCTTCGAATCGGTGCAATCTCCTTCATGCGGGCCCTCAAGATTCCCCTGCTGACAGGCATTTCTTGCAGCAGCATTTCGGCTGCCTGAATTATGGGATGCTCATGGAACCACTGTTGCACCACGTGGTTGCGGAGCAAATTTGTAATCGCCAGCAACGACATTCCGAGGTGATGCGCCATCCATTCTTTGACGAGTACCGGATGCCGGCGCGAAGCGGAGTAGTCTGCTGCTTCATAGAAGCCATACGTTCCGGTCCAGTGGGCTGACTCCATCCGTCGAAGATTACGCAAAGCTTTTGGTGGATCGACTGCGAGAGTAAGAAATGTGGAGTAAGGCGAGACCACAGGACCGGCAGTTGCCTCAAACCAGAGCGCAAGCCGCGGAATGCCGTAGGCAAAATAATGGTAATCGCCCCGATCGTTCTTGTGCGATGAGCCAGACTCAGACACTCCCCATGGAATCCCATGATCGTGGCCATAGGCCTGTTGTACATGGACACACGCGTCCTGCGTGAGTGCGATCATGGTTCCGGGATAACTGCGCATCCATAGTGCGGGCATCAGGTATTCGAACATGGTTCCGGACCACGAGAGCAGGAGAAAGCGGCCGTAGGCAAAGGTGTAATCACGACCCAGTTTCAGCCAGCTTTGTTGGGGAATGTCGCCGCGCGCGATGGCCACGAAGGTGGCGATACGCGCTTCCGAGGCGATCAAGTCGTAACATGAATCGATCTGCCGGTGCGCGCCCACGTCAAAACCAATTGAGAGAATTCGGCGATACGGATCGACAAGGAAGCTGAAGTCCATCTCTTTTGTGAGACGCTCCGCCTCGCTCCCGATACTATGCAAATTCGAAGCCAGGTTTCGCAGGTTTTGTATCGCTGCTGGAAGCAGATCCAGCAGCCGCTCCAGAGCCGCAGCCATTGTTGCATCCGCTGCAAGCGCGCGATGCGCAGTGGCAATAGTGAACCGCAACTCTTCGGCGAACTGAATGGCCTCTGCGCAATTAAAATCGAATGATTCCTTATCGAGGCCGAGCTGGCGCACCGCTCGCAGCCACGTAAATTGAGGCATCAGCCAGGGAAGATAATCTTCAAGAAGACGAGCAATGGCTTTCACCCGTTGCAGTGTTTCTCGAATCCACCAATCGTAATGCGAATCAATGGTGTTTGCATGGCTCATCGCTTCGAGATCGGTTTGCGCGCCTGGCAGCCAGGCGATCCAGGCAGCCTTGTCTGCCGAGGAGCCAGGCATCGGGACCCGCGAAAGCGCGCGTGAAATATGCTTCTCAGAAAGCAGCAGCCGCATGTACGCTCGAAGACCATCGAACAGTTCCTGTGCGAGGAGAGGTTTGTTGGCCAGACCGTGTGCCCCCGAGTGCAATGTGAAAAGTGAGGCAGCAAAATTCCCGCTGTCGACCGAGGAGACGAACGGTGAAGCATCGAGTGGTTGCAGCGTTCTGGTGTCGTACCAGTTGTAGAGGTGACCGCGGTATTTCTCGAGACGTTCAATGGATTCAAGGGTTCGGCTGGTCAGAGCGGCGAACTCGGGAACTGTGATAAAGCCCAATTCGCACGCCGTCTGCCGTGAATTCAGCAACAGGCCGATGTTGGTTGGCGAAACGCGCGCGGCTTCATCGAGCCCCTCTTCCTTCACATTGTCCGGGATAAGGTAGTTGTGCTTCTCGGTGCTGAACTCGCAAAAGTAGCGCCAGATTTGCAGCGCGTGCTCGGTGAGGAACTCGCGATCGCCGGGAGAGATGCGACGCTGCTCACGCGGCGGGTGGTTCAGCCAGACTGTGATTGGGTCAGCCAATGCCCATAGCGCCAGAATCGGCAAGGCGCAAAAGATGGCCCACCGTTGTGCGGCGAACAGCCAGATAAGTGCGGCGACGCTGAGGGCGACAGCTGGCGTTGCAGACAAGTAACGATCAACCGAGGCCCGCTTGCCGGTCTGCATTTCGCTCTGGGCCGCTGTCTCCCACTCGAGCAGCCGTTCCCCGGTAATGAATCGACGGACCAGCGATCGTAGAATGGCATCAAATGCAAGCAACGTGTTGTGGGGCAGGAAGGCAAGCTGAAGGATGGCGACAATCGACGCTTGTGAAAGGCCCGCTAGCGCCTCGCTCGTTTGCCCCATATTGCCTGTTGTGAACCCGCGCCCCAGCGAGAACACGAACTGAACGGCAGCAGGGAAGAACAACATCAGCAACAGAATGATCGTCCAATAGAGAGGTCCGCCGGGTAGGCAGGTCCACCCCGTGACAAAAAGAAGGAACAAAGCGGGATCGACCAGCGAGCGCCGCAAGTTTTCGAAGATTTTCCATCGGGAGATATTCGAAATCGGATTGGCAACATTGCGGCCCGTTTCGTCTGGAACGCGAGAGAGCATCCACTGTGCGATTTGCCAGTCGCCCCGCACCCAGCGGTGCTTACGGCGGATATAGGCGCTGAAGTGAGAAGGGTAGTCATCGACGAGTTCAACATCGGTGACAAGACCGGCGCGCGCATATGCGCCCTCGATGAGGTCGTGACTGAGCAACGAATTGCGTGGAAACCTGCGATCGAGCACGGCATGAAGTGTAGCGACCTCATAAATGCCTTTCCCGGTGAAGATACCCTCGCCAAAGAGATCCTGGTAGGCGTCGGAGATGGCCCGCGCGTAAAGATCGACGCCGCACTGTCCTGAAAAAAAGGCCGCGAGCCGCGAGCCTGCCGTTGATCGGACAGCCACGCCGATGCGAGGCTGCAGAATGCCGAAGCCCTCGGTCACGATACGAAGAATCGGGTCAATGATTGCCTGATTCAACGGATGTGCAATCGCGCCGGCCAATCTGGCCGCTGCGCCGGCGGGTAGCTGGGAATCAGCGTCGAGCGTGAGAACATAACGTACGTTTTCAAGGACCCCAACCGCGCCGGCCTTGATAGGGAACGCGTCGAATTCATTCACCAGCAGCTTGTTCAGGTCGAGCAGCTTGCCCCGCTTTCGTTCCCAGCCCATCCACACGCCATGCCGCGAATTGAAAATGCGATGGCGATGCAGCAAAACGAATGCGCCATTGTCACGCGATGGATATTTTGCATTTAGTTCACCGATGAGACTGACGGCTAATCCGACGAGAGGATGAGAATCTCTGTCGCGAGGTTTGCTGGCAGAATCGGGCAGATCCGTGAGCAGCGCGAAGTGGAGATTCGGATCGCGATTCCCCAGGAAACGAACTTCGAGATCGTTGAGTAACTTGCGCACCTGCTTTTCATTTAGTAACAGAGTCGGGACGGCGACCAGCGTTGTACACTCGCGGGGAATGCCGTCGCTGAAGTCTAGTTTCGGCAGCGGCTCGGGGTCGAAACCGAAGGTGATCGCACTGTTGACCAGGTCTACGGCGTCCTGCATGGCGGGAGTGATCAGCAAAATGAGGACGGCAAGGAGGCCGGCAATGCCGTCGATGCGCGGCACAATGGGAAACAGCACGGCGGCAAGGAAGAAGCTGCTTAACAGCAAAATGCCGCTCAGGAAAAAATCCTCGGCATTTAGCTGCACCACGCGCTGCGTCCGCCACGTCAGCGAGGGATGAAAGCCTACCTTGCTCGCAAGCAGGGGAAATCCTTTATCGAGGAGGTAATAGCCGACATGCGCGCGTTTGTGCTGGACACGAGAGTCGGGAGATGAAGACACGCCGGCTTGTTGGGCAAGCTCGAGCGCAGCTTGCGCCACTTGCCACTCCGTGCAGTCGGAGCGTCGCGCGACCTGCGCAATGCGTCTGCGGTAAAGCTCACGACTCTCGAAGTCCATCTTCGCGAAGACACCCGCTGGATCCTGTTTCAGAAGAGTGTCGAAGGTGATGAGTGGCTCGATGAGGTAAACCCAATCTGCATGAGTTACGCTTTTCATGCTTTTGAGGTGGGCCATCAGCAGCTGAATCGAGGCCGAACAGGCAGTGTGGGTCAGGGCGCTTGACTCATCCAGAAGCAGTTCCAGCAATGAGAATCTGAGAAAAGAGCCGAATCGCCATAATTCGTCCACGTTGAGGGGTTCGTTTGTCTGAAGAAGGCGGACAAACGTGCAGAATGTAAGCGCCGTAAACGCGCCATCCACGGCGTGCAGATATGCGTGGGCGGCGCCGGCGATGCGCGGTTCGTACTCCCACTGTTCCAGTTGGCGTCGCGGAAGCTGAGCCACGCTGCGCGGCTTGTCGGAAACAGCTGTGATTGCGGCCCTGAACATCCGATAACTCGCGCCCAGTTCCAGCAGCGCAGAGCGGCGGGCCAGGAGTTCGGGATCGTCAGAAACCGGCCCAATCGGCTGTCTGGCCAGAGTCAGTTCCAGTTGCCGAAGTGCTTGTCGCGCGCAACGAACACGCCGGGTGAAGTGGCTGTTGTGTTCCGGCGGGCGTGGAATTACTTCCCATGAGGCGACTGCACACGCGGCCTTGCGCAGGCGCTCGAGCGTTTCAGCATCCAGTTCATTCTCGGCGGGCGGAATTGCAATTACGTCGCTCATCTTTACCTCAGCGATAACTTGCGGCCTGCATCTCAAACATGGCCGCGTAACGGCCTCCTAGCGCCACCAGTTGCTGATGGGTGCCTTCCTCCATCAGGCGTCCGGATTCCAGAACCACGATGCGATCGGCCATGCGGACCGTGGAAAAGCGATGCGAGATCAACAGCGCCATCTTGCCAAAAGTAAGCTCAGCAAAACGTTCGAAAACCTCGAACTCGCTGCGGGCATCGAGTGACGCGGTCGGTTCATCGAGGATCAGCAACTGCGCATCGCGCAGGTAAGCGCGCGCCAGAGCCAGCTTTTGCCATTCGCCTCCCGACAGATCGACGCCGCCTTCAAAACGCCGACCAAGCATCTGACTGTATCCGCCAGGCAGTTTCACCACAACCTCGCTGGCCAGACTTTTCTTGGCTGCATATTCAATCTCCTGCTCGGAGTGATCCACTTCAACTCGGCCCACCGCGATGTTTTCGCGTGCCGTCATCTCGTAGCGCATGAAGTCCTGGAAGATAACCCCGATCTCAGCGTGCAGATCAGCGAGATCGTAATCGCGCAGGTCAACCCCATCCAGCAATACCTGCCCTTCGGTCGGATCGTAGAGACGTGTGATCAGTTTGACGATGGTCGTCTTGCCCTGGCCATTCTCGCCGATCAAAGCCACCCGCTCACAGGGCCGGAGCGTGAAATTAAGACGGTCGAGTACGCGACGGCTCGTCCCAGGATAGGCGAACGAGACATCGCGAAACTCAAAGCCTCGAGAAATCGGGCGCGGCGCAGGCAGTCCGTCGGGCTTCGATTTCACTGCGGGCTCCATGGTGAAGAACGCCAGCAGGTCGGTAAGGAACAGCGCTTGATCGGCGACTCCGGATGCCGTGGAGAACGCCTGCTGGATATTGTTCATCGCCTGCATGATTGCGGCTGTGATGAGCGTGAGATCACCCACGCTGTAGTGACCTTGAATGGTACGCAGGATGCTGTATGCATAGGCGCTGTAGTAGCCTAGCTGGCCCAGGATCGAGAGTAGCCCGCCAAAGAATAACCGCCGCCGGTTCAGCGCGACATTCTCTTCGTAGATACCTTGAGATAGCGATTCAAAACGCGTGGTGAGAAAACCACTGAGGTTGAATAATTTCAGTTCCTTGGCCGCTTCCTTGCTGCCCCCGACCTGGCGCAGATAATCCATCTGCCTGCGCACAGGCGTTTGCCTGAAATTTTTAGCGTAGGTCAGGAATGCAAAGTGGCTTTCGCCCAGAAATGCCGGGACAATGCCAACAATCAGCAGAAACAGCAGGAACGGCGAATAAAAAACCAGCACCGCCGAGAACGCCATCGCCGTGACACTCTGCTGAATGAGGCGGCCCATCTGCTGGATCATCGCCAGTCTGTCAGTGGCCTGCACACGCGCGCGTTCAAGGCGATCGTAAAAGACCGGATCCTCGTAGACGGTCACATCGAGGGCCGCGGCTTTGCGCATAACCTCGACACTTACGTGGTGGGTATAGCGATCGGCTAGCAGGCTATCGAAATAGTCGACAGCGCGCGACAGGACTCCGGTCAAAACAGCCAGGGCCATCTCCGCTGCCACCAGCCACCAGAATCCATGCGGCAACGGCTGATGTACGCGAATGCGGTTTACTCCGTCGATGATGTACCGGACAATGACGCCGATTCCCACCGGCAGGAAGGCCACAACGATGCGGATGCTAATGTTCCAGAAGACGACCGCCGGTCCTGATTCCCACACAAAATGAAGTACCGGGGGAACGTTCTTGAGCGCGCGAACGCGGTCGCCCCACGCGCTGCTCTGCGATGCTGCCTGACCTGCTGAACTCTGCGTTTCAGTGCCGGATGGTGCTGAATTTGGCTTTGGTTGCATCGCGTCCCTTGGCCGGCTCCGCGCACAATCTCACTGAGAGTGAGCGAATCTTGAGCTCGATGATGGAACCAAGGGTTTAGTAGACCGTTTAAGCAAAGGAGAAATCCACCAAAGGCAATGTTTATTAGTTCGTTATGCTTTATGAGATGCAACGCGGGCGCCGAGCGTTGTTTTTTATAGGAACTTCGGGACCAGGCGGGAATGAGATGCGGTCAGGCGGATAACCGGCCGGGAGTCACCCGTGCCTGGCGAGGACCTGCAGCTATGTTTGTGCCGGCGTATACGGCTCAAAACCTGCGCTCGCCATTCCGCGCTGCGCCTCGGGATTCTTCATAAAAGTCTTCCACACAAAGCCGGTGCGCAGGTTTTCGGCCATCAGCATGGTAATGCCATTGTCGATGCCGATCACATCGGTGTCGTACCAGTTGGTGAGTGGATTGAATGCGTCGACAAAACCATAGCGGCACCATGCGTTTGGATAGTGTTCGTGAATGGTTCTGAGGACACGCATGGTCGCTGCAGGCTGGAAAGGCAGTGAGCCGCCTGCCGCGGCCGGTACAATTGTGCCATCGATCGGGCCCATCGCCGGCGGCCCGCCCCACACTACATAACCTCGCTCTGAATCCGATGCGGTGATTCCCCACAGCGCGTCACTGTAGTCCACGAACTGGGGATTCAACCCGACGCAGAAGCGGCGATGCACGTCAGTGGCTATCGCTGAATTCAGAAAGTAATCCGCATAACGGTCCCGCTTCAGACGGAAATCAAACCATGCCTGCGAATACTGATGTACGAATAGCGGCGCAAATGAACCAATGTAGCGCATTCCATCATATTCGAAGGTTGTGCGCTTCCAGGCCGACCACACATCCTTTGACAAGGGGTGGGATGAGGAACCCATTCCGAGCAAATACATCATCATCAGTTCGCTATAGAAATCCCAGCGCGACGGGATAAAGCCCAATTCCGGCGTCCACCCGTGCGAAAGGAGGCTGGTGTCCTCTGAGAGCCAGGTCCATTCCACGCGATCAAAAATGGCGTGCGCCAGTTCATTAATGTCCTTGTCGGCGAAGTGCTGCCTGCAGGTCAGTACACCGCACAGCAGAATCGCGGTATCGACAGACGACACCTCCGAATCCCATAACCTTTCACCGGTATTGAGGTTTGCAAAGTGGTAGAAAAAGCCGCGGTGAGTTGGCAGTTTATGCCACAGAAACGAGAGTGTGCGCAACACGCGCAAGCGCGCATCGGCATGGCCGACAAACCCGCGCTCATCGCCAATGCAAATTGCGGTGAGCCCAAAGCCGGTGGACGCAACGCTGGCAGCCAGGCTTTCATCCTTCGTGTGAACGTTGCAGCGATCCTTGATCAATCCTGTTTGAGGATTCGCTTGTTCCCAAAAGAAAAGAAAACAGGCACGTTCCAGCCCATCCAGGAACTGGTCGTCCTCCGGAGAGATCACGGCGGCCAAAGGGGCCTGGACGGGCTGTACGCTCCGCTGCGGATCTGCGGCCAGCCGTGCGGATTCCAATCCCGCCAACTTGACTATCCATTGGAAGGGCACGCCCAATGAAAGGCCGGAGAGTTGACGCAACACACTCCGTCGCGAATTTATACATCTCTCCAGTTCAAAGACCGTTCGCTCGCCAGGTCGGTTCCTTGGTTCAGACGCAATTGGACGTTCCATGAGATTTATATGGTTTTCGACCGGATTAAAAATCTCGCTGTTCTCCGCGAAAGCGTTAGATGCGCAGCCCGCGGCATTGGTTCTTCAGGAGCGGACGGCAAAATGTCGAGAACCTGCGTCAAAAAAAAGGACGCAATAAATCACAATGAGCCGCATGGGGTTCACAACCTGGATTAAGGTCGCCGTCGCCGGAGGTGCAGCGACCGCTCTTCTCATTATTGGCTTGCGCCATTTCCAGCCGCGCTGGTCAATAATTCAGGGCGCAGTCATCCGCAGCGATTCCGATGTCCGCAAACAGTTGCCAATTGCCGGAGTACAAATAATTGCCAATTACAGGGGCTCGAACCTGAGTACAGAATCTGACGCCACAGGATACTTCAGGATCACCATCCCCGGAAACGTTCTTCCGGGGCAAACGGTAAACCTCAGCTTCGATCATTCCGGCTACAAACATGTCGATGTGCCGGTGACAATCCGCTTCCATTCATCGCTACGGCGGCTTGTGATTGCGGCCATGCCGCCGGTCGGCAGCGAGATCGACCCCGATGCGTCTGCGGCGCCGACGGTGGTTGCGAACATCCGTGTCAGATATACGGTGAACTCTGAAAATGAAGAGAATGTCGGCAGCGCGGTTCGGACCTTCGAAGTGGCCAACCAGGGAAACCTTCCTTGCCATCATCAAGCTCCCTGTTCTCCCGACGGATACTGGAAAGCCTCGACAGGTTCCATCCAGTTGGATGCGGGCGCCGGGAACCAGTTTCGCGATGCGAGAGCCTCGTGCATTGCAGGACCGTGTCCGTTCACCAGGATCGATTCCAGCGGATATTCCCACGGCGGCCGCATCATCATGGCCTCGGCGCTCGATTGGGCCGGCAGCGCAATCTTTTTGCTTCAGGCTGAGGTGTTTCACACCTCAATCGTTTCTGAGGTGCGCGAATCGCATCCCGTGGTATTTGGACGAGGGCTCAATTTCACAGTTCCGTCAACCGCCGAGGGTGTAACCCTTGTGGCCGAGCTCGGCGGCGCGGAGATCGTTTTTCCGCTCAGTCCCAATCTCGATATGAGCTGGGCAACCTGCACGGCGAGAATCGGCGCCAACCAAATCAACGCGTCTGTCTATCAATGCGAACTCAAACCGGGATACCGATTCTAAATGCGGAACAAGATCGGAGGTCGCTGGAACACCGATCGCCTTCCCTCAGAGGTCCTGATCGAAGTCACAGAGATCCGCGGAGGGCTCGACCAAAGCCAGACTGAAACTCGGCCGACCTGAACGAACACTCAAAGCTCAAGTCACAACCGCGAGAATATTCAAATAGTCTTTCTTACCCACCGCAGGGCTGTACTTTTCGAGGACATGCTGATACGCACGATCCCCGAGCTGCTTGCGCTCGAAACTCGACTCACACAAGGTCTTAAGCTTGGCGCGTAGACTCTCAACTCGTCCGGCTTCAAACAGCAACGCATTGGTTTCACCGCAACCTATATCTACATGAACCGGCAGATCACTGCCAGGCGGCCCAACAGGTTGCGCTCAATTCTGACGAGGTCCGTGGGCAATATGCTGTAGCGATTATGCGCAGATTCGGTGTGCGTATTGGCAGCCCTCATCGAAACTTCGATGCGCCAGTCGTGGGGCGTTTTTTGATCGAGCAGTGCTCCGCAGCATTCATGCGGATAAGTCTCTTCGCCATGGGCGCGGATAACCTTAAACACCGGCGCGAGGATGCGCAGTGCGCTCATGCTTGGCAAGCCAAACTCACGCTGCGAGTATAAGAAACGGGTTCGGACGGGGTCAATTTGACAAGTTGTCAATTGTAATGTCGCAGGCTACTGCGCGTACGGCTGATTGGAAGTGATAATGCAGGGAATCTGTTACACTTGAGTCAGCGTATCGAAGGCAACAGGCGCGTCAAGTCTCGCTCATTGCGATACGCTTTCGACCGTGTTCGGGGAGTGGCTCAGCCTGGTAGAGCACCTGGTTCGGGACCAGGGGGTCGGAGGTTCAAATCCTCTCTCCCCGACCAATAAAATGAATAACTTACAGCCATTATTTCCCGACCGAGAGATCCAATATAGACGATTTTGTAGCGGTCAAAACCTCCAAATTCAACAAGCGAACTTCCCTTGTAATGTGCTCGCAGGAAATCACACTGTGAAGCACTAAACTCGATTCGAGGTGTCCTTCCCGGCACCTTCTGTCGTGCGCTTCGCGGGATACAATTTGCATTTGCAGATACTTCCGCAATGAGGCGCATCTTGCCAAGTACCACGCAATACTGAACTCAACCTCCAAATCTTTGCCATAGAGTTTGATCGACATTAGGGCCTGTTAACACTACTGGGGCGGTTGGCGTTGCGAGCGAAAATCGGGCCAGACTAGGCCGAGCCCGAAGGCTTTGGTGGTTCCAAGGTCGAGGGCGAGAACGACGTATGGCACGATTTCCACCCCAGCGACCAA
>DATJSB010000349.1:0-7669 GCA_035504315.1 Occallatibacter sp. | reverse complement strand
CCGGTGAAGACGAAGATGGGAATGTGCATGTCGGCGATCTGGTCGATGAGGTTCTTGCCCTCTTCGTGCGTGAGCTGGTCGGGGTGGGCGATGGGCTGCGCCGCCGCGCGGCAGTGCTTGCAGGCCAGGTCGCAGGACTGCGTGACTTCCCAGATGGCCAGAAATGGCGACTCGTCGTAGTCGATCCCGCCGCAGGCGGGAATGTTATGCATCGGCTGCATAAGGCCTCCTTGATCATCATGGCGAGCCGGGCTCCCGAAACGGGATCACCGGCCGGGGAGGAGAAAGATCGGTTGAAGAAAAACCAAATGCTGCCGAAAGATGAGGCAGCGCTCAACCGGAGGACCGTTCTCCGAGGGCCACGATTCGCATTCAGAAGATCAGCATTTGAGGGGCTTTGGATGTGATTGGGATCACTCCAGCGGATTCGGTTCGCGTATTTGCATTGTCGATGCGGCCAGGTGGCTCTCTCCTCTCTGGGGCTCCCACGGACAGGTCATTCGCAGAGCCGGTGTCTGTGGGGTGGAAGTTAGTGCCGCCTCGCGTGATGAAGGTGTGTCAAAAGATGGAGGGAAAACGGTCGCGACGCAGCGTCAAGCCAGGCGAGGCCCGTTATCTTGCTGGACAAATAACCGGGATAGGAACACAATCAGGCTACGGGAAGAGAAAGCGCGAAAGTGCGCGTCCATTCGGTGGGAAATGGAAACCCAAGGCCTTAGAGCCACCCTAAACTGGCCTGCTTGAGTGAGTTAAATCACTCCCCGATGTGCGGCAAAACACCGTCGCGGAAAAATCGTTCTGCGATAGTTTAAACAAACCTCAACCTCTCAGGAGGTCGCCATGGCCGCTGCAATGAAGCCGGGTTGGAGCAAACCCTCCACCATTCTCTTTGCCTCCGAGATCCCTGCCAATGAGAAGGCCTTTTCGTTCGCCCTTGCTCAGGCACGAGAGTTCGGCGCTGATCTCATCCTCTTCCACGCCTACGACACCTTGGTGGTGGCCGCCACCGAGACTTCGGGCATCCGTTACTACGATTACGCCGCCGCCGCGCGCGCCGAAAAACAGCAGCTTGAGCCGCTCGCCAAACGCGTTCGTGAAGCGGGCCTTAACTGCGAAGTCGTGGTGCGGCCAGGGCTGCCCGCCGACCAGATTCTGGCCTTCAGCCGCGAACGCGAAATTGACCGCATCGTAATGGGAACGCACTCGCCCGGGCCGATCGGCAAGCTGCTGGTGGGCTCGGTGGCCGAGGCGGTGCTGAGGACTGCCAAGGTGCCCGTCTTTATCGTGGGGCCCGAGGTAGTCGAAGGAGACTACCGCAACTTTGCAACGCGGACGATCTTGTGCGCCGCCAGCCTGAATGAAGCCAGCGGCCTGGTTGCCGAATTTGCGGCAGAGCTGGCCGCCGAGCACCAGGCGCGGCTGATTTTGCAGCACGTGATCCGGCCTCAGGACCGCGCCGAGTTCCTGGCCGGCCGCTCGCTCGACGATATCGAGGCCGAGATGCTCGCCCTGGTTCCCGAGAGGCTGCAGGGCAAAGTTCCGGTCCAGACGATTGTTATACCCGGCGATCCGACTGAGGAACTGCTCTACCAGAGCCGCGCTCAGCAAGCCGATTTGATTGTGCTGGGCGCCCAGGGCGCATCGGCCTTTGCCGCCGTCACGCGCCACGGTGTTGTGTACAAGGTATTGGCGCACGCATCCTCCCCGGTCATCACACTTTCGCCGGTTCTGCTGGCTGAAAGCGGGGCCAGGGATGAAAAGTCCAAGGCCAGCGAAGCTTACATGGCCGGCGTGTTTTAGAGCGGCATTCTTAGCGGACCCATTTGGACAATAGCGGCCACGCCTGAACAGTCGGGCGTGGCCTTGCTTTGTTGCGCGGACCGCTGCGTGCGCGTCAAATTACCTTCAGCCAGATGTGGAATTCCCCTGCCCGCGTTAGATGACCGATTGAGCCAATTGCCCGCCAATCAAGCATTCCAGGACATGACGCCCGCGATGCAGGCGACCACTCAGCGGTTGCACTGCGCAGCTGAGTTTTGCCCCGCAATTGCATTGATCCAATCGATGTGCGCGGTGTTTTGTGAATCGAACAACCCCTCCGCAAGGCGTGGCGTCAAAGGGTGAATGTTTGGGAACGAAGCGTCAGGAGGTGTGCAATGCTCTGGACAATTTTCGTAATCCTGCTTGTGTTGTGGTTGTTGGGAGTGGTTTCGTCGTATACGCTGGGTGGATTCATTCACATTCTGCTGGTGATCGCGCTCGTGGTGCTGGTGATTCAGCTGATTACGGGACGCAGACCTGTTCTTTGAAAACACAATTCGACCTACTCTTCTGCCCCCAGCGAGCCTGGGGGCATTATTCGATAACGCTGGATCAATGGCATTAAGGGCGGACGGAGGTGGAGTTATGGATAAGGACTGTGTAAAAGGTGCAATCAACGAAGCGGCCGGGCGTGTGAAACGCCAGGCCGGCGAGTGGACCGGCAACACGGATGCTCAAGTGGAAGGCGCCGTGCAGCAAATCAAGGGCAAGACACAGAAGATCGTGGGCGCCATAAAGAACGCGGCCCGCAACGCCAAAAACGACGTCGAACGTGAACGTGCACGCGAGGACGAACAAGCAAGCGAGCAAGAGCTGGATTTCGAAGGTGAACATGAAGACATGCAGATAGGACACAGCCAACGTTAAGTACAATTTCTTGCAGTTGGTGAGGGCGGACGGTAAAGAATCGCAGCCCGGTAACCGTGTGGGCTCTGGGCGTTATACTTCTGCGTCCGCCCCGGCACCTTTGCTCCGGAGCGGTGCCTCGAATTCGGGAATGCGCTATACTGGGCGCGTGGAGCGTTTTTCCTGCGCTCCCTGAATTGAGGTGCGTCTTCCGCAGGGACTCCGGTTCACTGACGTTCGACGTTCCGCCATCTGAGACCACGCGCTGGCGAGCTGTAGTCCGCGTGCTTCGAAGTCCGGTGGATGCAATCGGTTGTGCCCTCCTTCCTGCCTCCTGCTTGCTATGCGGCACTCCGCTGCCGCGCCTTTCTTCCGTTCCAATCTGCGATCTTTGCTGGGCCGGGATTTCCGTGCTCGACGGACCTGCGTGCAGCCGTTGCGGCGACACGCTTGACCGCGCCGGCTACTCGAGCCTTTGCCGCGCCTGCCGCATGGCTCCGCCGCCGTTTGTAAAGGCCGTTGCCTACGGGCTTTACGAGGGCGGCATGCGCGAAGCGATTCACGCGCTCAAATACAGCCGCCTGCATCCGGCCGCTCGGGTGCTTGGAAAAATGCTGGCACAAGCCATTGCCAGGCTCGCCGCAGAGGCGCCGGGCGAGATGCTGGTGGTTCCGGTGCCGCTGCACCGCAGCAAACATGCGCTGCGGGGATTCAACCAGGCGCGAGCGCTGGCTGAAGAGGCGCTGCGCGCGCTGAGTAAGACGCATCCCGAGTGGCAGCTTAGGCTGGCGTCAAGCACGCTGCTGCGATTGCGGTCCACTGAAAGCCAGGCGGGTTTGACTCCGCGGCAGCGGCGGCTGAATGTGCGGGGCGCGTTCTCGGTCGCCGACGCCGGCCAGGTAACGGGTAAGCATGTTCTGCTCATCGACGACATTCTGACCACGGGAGCCACGGCGCGAGCCGCGGCGCAGGCGCTCGAGAAGGCGGGAGCGGCTTCAGTCTGGGTGGCCACGCTGGCCCGCGCGCAACGGCATGGCGCACCGGATCGAGAGCAGACAGAAGCGGAACGCAGCGAAGAGCGCGGCGAAGGCTTGATTGACTCAGGTTTTGAGAGTTCGGATTCATTCATAAGGCCAACGATTTCTTAAGACGAGGGAAAAACATGTCGCTGGGTAAAGCCATGATTCATGCTCGCAAGCAGAAAGCGATTGCCAAGGCCGCGGCGCTGGCCGCCGACCACGCGGCCGGCACGCACAGTGCTCAGTCAATCCACATACTGCAGATGCCGGTGCTGGTGCTGAACGCGTCATACGAGCCCATCAACATCTGCGGCGCGCGGCGCGCACTGGTGCTGGTGTTGAAGGGCATCGCTCGCACCGAAGAAGAGCATGGCCTGATGCTGCACGCGCAGCGCAGCCACATTCCCATGCCCTCGGTCATTCGTCTGCTCGAATACCGGCGCATCCCTCACCAGACGCGCGCCCTCTCGCGCAAGAACATCCTGCTGCGCGACCGCAACACCTGCCAATACTGCGGCGTGCTCTTTGCGCCGGGCGATCTCACGCTGGACCACGTGGTGCCGCGCTCGCGCGGCGGCAACTCCACCTGGGAGAACCTGGTTGCCTGCTGCCACGCCTGCAACCGTCGAAAGGGCAACCGCATGCTGGCCGAGATCGAGGATATGCTGCTGCTGCGCGAGCCGCGGCCTTTCTCGCTGCACACCAGCCGGCAGATCATGCGAATGCTGGGGCGTGGGGATGACCGGTGGAGAAAGTATCTCTTTTATTGAAAGGCATGAGAAGACGAGTTCGAAGTTCACAGTTCTTAGTTCGTAGGTCACGGTTCGCGCGCGAGCCATTAACGGCGAACTCCGAACTGTGAACTGCGAACTCACTTCTGCTGCGGCTTTGCGGGCGGCGCCTGCGGCGGCGTTACGTCCTTGCCGTCGTAAATAATCTTCATCGACGAACCGAACTGCTTGTAGTCGGTGTATTTCACAATGTTGCGGATGTGCACGTCCTCGGCCATGTAGCCGTTGCCGCCGGCAAAGTGCAGAATCCCTTCGGCCTTGGTATAGACCGGGAACCAGTAGTGCCCGTCGACCTGCTGACGCCAGGTCATGAACGGAGGATGCAGGTCCTCGCTGCCTTTGCGCGTGTCATCGGGAACCATCCGGCCGTCGGTGACCACGATCTGCAGATCGGTGGCGTCGACCCACACTTTGCCGAGCAGGTAGCGCTTTCCCTTTTCGATGGTCTTGGGGCTGACGTCGAAGACGTAGCAAAACACTTCGTCGACCTTCTGCCTGCCGACGTACTTGATGTTGTATTCAGGCACCTGTTCGGTAGTGAGCACGAACGGGAATCCATAGAGGATGTCGTGAAAGTCGGTGGGGGACATCATGACGCGCTCGAGGGTGCTCTCCGGGGCGTAGACCACCTTCTCGGTGCGCTTGCCCTGCGAGTCGAAGATCACGTCGTCGACCTGATAGTACTCCCCGTCAACCTTATTGTCGTCGTCCAGCGTCTGCACTCTCACCACGCGGCGATAGGTGTAGTGGTCCAGCGCCAGCTGAAACAGGCTCTCCTTGGCGGCGAATTTCTTGATGATCTCCTCGGGAGGAACAGGCGGCTCGGAGATGTCCATGGGGCCGAAGCCGGCGTCCAGGGCCATGGGCGTGAAACTATCTCTATTCTGCGCGCCGGCCGGCAATGCCGCCACCGCCAAGGCCGCGGCCAGCAGCGTCGCGGGCCGGAATCGATTCATGATATGGATTGATTTCGCCACGGTTTTAATCCTCGGGGAATCGAGGCGGCCCCGCGCCATTTCTCCGGGCGCCTCTTCTTCAGTGTCTCTCCAGTTCGTTGCCGCGTCCACTCTTGGTTGCGATCTCGTTCAGGGCCTACCAGGTTAGACGCATGGACGCCCCCGCCGGCCGATGCACGATTCAAGCGCGATGAACAGAGTTGATGAAGTGAAGAAGCTCCGCGGTAGCGGGTCAGCTTGAAGGGTACGGGCATCAGCCCGTACTTCAAAGCCTCCGAGATGAACACCGGGCTTTATAGCCCCTGAGGCGGTGTTCCTTCAACCTGACCCACTACCAGCCCACCATGACCACCGATTCCGGGGAGGGAGAATTACCGCCGGCTTTCTCTTGCGTAAACTGGGGGTACGCAGCATACTTGCCCGTGGTCCTGAAAAGATCCAATCGACATCTTCGTCTGCCAGCCAGACCCGCATGGCAAGAGTGAACCGAGGAGCCTGACGCTATCCATGCCCGACTACTACCAGGTTCCCGCGCTTGTTCTCACGGCGCTGCTGTTGCCGGCCTTCGGCTACCTCTATCTCCGCTTTCGCGACACCCGCACACTGCTCTGGTTTCTCGGCTTCTTCTGCGCCGTGATCAGAATGCTGCTGCTCTACCGGCTCGGCTCCTGGGACTTCGCCGACGGCAACCATCCCTGGCTGGCCGCCGCCGGCCAAACCTCCATCCAGATCGGCTCGGCGCTCTTTCTCGCCTCGCTCTCGCCGCTGGCCTTCAGCATTGGACGGCTGAAGATCCTGTATGTGATTCCGTACACCATTCCCATGGTGGTGTACTCCTTCGTTCTTCACGGCTTCTGGCGAGGGAAGGTGCCCGCGGGACCGGAGTCGTATCTCCTTCCCGGCCTGGCGTTGATCTCGGTGATCATCGCGTGTTTTTGGGGGACCGCCAGAGGCAGCATGCCGCCCTGGCTCGGGGTCTCCGGCGTCATGGTCGTCGGGTCGCTGGCCATCGGCTCGTATTTCAAAGCCGGACCCTTCTGGCCGCTGACCTTCGCCGAGTGCGCCAACGACCTGATGACGGCGGCGCTGATCATCTTCGTCTTTCGCCGCATCTCTCCGGGCGTTTTTCTCAGCGTGCTGGGATTCGAGGCGTGGTCGGCTTCACTGCTCTTCATCTTCCCCGTGGTCCACGACAGTCCATTCATCAACGTTGCTTTCACCCGGTGCATCGTGATGGGGAAGGTGGTCGCGGCGGTGGGCATGATCCTGCTGTCGCTCGAAGACCAGCTCTCGGCCAACAAGATCGCGGAGTTGCGCGAGCGCCGCGCCCGCAAGGAGCTCGAGGCCTACGCCAACCTGATCCTCTCGCGGCGGCGCATCGAAGATTTCGACCGCCAGGGAAGCGAAATCTGCCAGACCGTTGCCCTGCACAGCCGCTTTTCGCAAGCGGCGCTGCTGCTGCTGCGCGGTTCGGGCCGTTATCGGCTGGCCGGCGCGGCCGGGCTCGACGAGGCCACCGTCACCGCCCTCGATCGGCTGGCAACGCGCATTCCGGTTGCCGGATTCCTGGCCGACGGGTCCGCTCCCCCGGCAGTGGAACACAGCCAGGCGGTCCGTCTCAGCCTTGAGCCGTGGCTCGCGCCCGGCGACGACCTCAAGCGGTTGAACTTTACCTCGGCGCTGGCCGTGCCGATGCCCGGCCGCACAGCCACGGAGGGCGTGATGCTGCTGGCCGGCATGCGCAGGCCCCACGATGCGCTGCGCGCCGACGACCTGCTTCCCGTGGAGATGCTCTCTTCACGCCTGCAGGCGGTGCGCAGCCACACCGCCATGCTGGAAAAGCTCATCGATTCGGAGAAGTTCGCCGGCCTGGGTCAACTGGGCGCAACAGTGACCCAGCAATTGAACAACCCGCTCACCGTGATCCTGGGCTACGCATCGCTTCTCGAAGAAGCGCAGAACCTCGACAAGCACGAGCGCAACGGCGTGGACGCGATACTGATCGAGGCGCGGCGGATGAAATCCACGCTGGAGAGCCTTTCGCGGATCTCGCGCTCCCAGGACGGCCTGTTCACCACCGTCTCGGTTTCAGAATTGCTGGCCGACATGGACACTCTCTACGCCGCCGAGTTCCTGCGCCGCTCCATCGAGTTCCGGCTGAATGTGGCTGCCGGATTACCCGAAGTGATGGGCGACGCGCAGCAGCTGCGCCAGGCTTTGCTGCACTGCCTGCAGT
>DATJSB010000348.1:0-13665 GCA_035504315.1 Occallatibacter sp. | reverse complement strand
CGATGCTGTCTCTCGCCCGGCTTCGTTCAACGCATAGCCTGACGCGTAGCTGTCATCTTCAAACGTGCCGTCGCCTTTATTGATGTAGAGATAATTCGGCGTGGAGTCGTCGGCCACCAGCAGGTCGAGCTTGCCGTCGTTGTTCACATCGACAAACAGCGAACTCAGCCCATAGTAGCCGGGGTTATCGGCCACTCCCGCCTTCTCGCTCACATCGGTAAACGTGCCGTCTCCATTGTTGTGGAAGAGGTGATCGGGCTCGCCTTTCAGACCGCGCGGACCGCAGTTCACCGCCACGCCGCGAAAGGTGCAGAACGCATTGGCCACGCCGTTCTCACCGCCCGACGGCAGATTGTTGCGATCGAAGTGAACATACCCCGGCACAAACAAATCGAGCTTTCCATCGCCGTCGTAGTCGCCCCAGGTTGGCCCGGTCGACCAGTTGCCCAGTTGCACACCCGCCTTCTCACCCACATCGGTAAATGTGCCGTCGTGATTGTTGTGGTAGAGCCGGTTCTTGCCCCAGTTCGAAACAAAGATATCGGGCCAGCCGTCGTTGTCGTAGTCAGCCGCCGCGCAGCCGAACCCCCAGCGGTCGTTGGTCACGCCGGCTTGCGCGCTCACATCGGTGAATGTGCCGTCGTGGTTGTTGTGAAAAAGCGCGGCGTGGGGAGGCGTTTCTTTACCGTCCAGCGCATCGAATGTGGAGCCGTTGACCAGATAGATATCCAGCCACCCGTCGTTGTCGTAATCAATCAGGCAGACCCCCGAGCCGTTGGTCTCGATGATGTACTTCTTTTCCGGCGTCCCCATCTTGTGGGTCCACTTCGTCAGTCCGGCCTTCTCTGAGATGTCCTCAAAGATCACCGGCCCCGACTGTACAAATCCGCCCGCGGTTATGGGACGCTTCTCTGCATCGTACTGCGGCGCTTGCGGAGTTCCAGTGTTAACGCCGCCGCCCGCCGGAACCTGCATCGCTGGCTCCGATGTGGCCGGGCTTGTGGATTGGGGGAAAACGATTGGGGGAAGGGCAATTGCCAGCAGCGCTGTGACTGTTGCCGATCGAATTGTCGAAAACATAGCTGCCAGTATACGGGAGCACTGATATGCGCGAGCATCCATCAAAAGGTTGAGGATCTCACCGAATCACCCCAAATAAAAAGAGCCAAGCCCGCAGGCTTCGCTCTGGATGTTGCAGCGCTGTTTGTGTACCGCTGGTCTCCTGGTCAGCGGTAGCGCGGGCGTCCCAGCCCGCATTCAATCGATATTCAGTACAGCCTGAAATTCACCTCAACCGTAATCATCACCGGCACAGGCGTCTTGCCGTCCTTCATGGCCGGCTTGAAACGGAATTGCTTCACCGCTTCCAGCGCCTTCTCATCCAGCCCCATGCCCAGCGGCCTCACCACTCGCGGGTTCTGCGGGTTGCCGTTTACGTCCACAATGATTGAGATCATGCAGATGCCCTGGTACTTCGCACGCCGCGCCTCATCGCTGAACTCGGGGTCGACCTGATGGAGCAAAATAGGCGCCGCAACCCCGCCGCCGACACTGTACAGCCCGCCGCCAACGTTGCCTCCGTATCCGGGTCCATAGCCGTTGCCGCTGCCCGAACCCAGTCCGCCGCCGCTGCCGCTGCCCATGCCGCCGCCGCTGCCTGTTCCGTTCGAAAGCACGATATTCGAGGAGGACTTCATGCCGATATCGGGCATCGTCGGATTGTCGGGCAGCTGAATGTTCTTCTGCACATCGATGGCCGACGGCATCGGGATCTTGGGCTTATCCAGGGTCTGCACTTGCGGAGGAACAACCGGCTTGTCTTCGAGCTTGGGCAGCTTGCCTTTGCTGGCCTGCAACATGCTGCGGTCGCCACCACCGCCGCCGCCGCCGGCGTTGTCCTTCATCTTGGGAGCCTTGAAATCGCCCACGTCGATATTGGTTAACGCCATCGGCGCGACTGCCTTGATGACCTGCCTGACACCGAGAAACAGCACCAGCGCAAGCAGCAACCCGTTGATCGTGGTCGAAATCCCGATCGCCCACGGGTTTGCTTTGACAGCCATGCGGTCGGGCACGGGAATAGGCGTGGATGTAAGTTCAAGCGGGGGAAGCTTCGGCGGAAAGAAAACGTCGCGGACGCTTTCGTAAAGCTCGGTCCACAGAGGTTTCTGCTCAAACGCCTTGCCGAGAAAGGCGTCAAGTTGGTGGCTCTCGACCGGGTCTGGCGGCACGCCCGACTCTGTCTGTGTCAATAGGTGGTTTCCCATATTCGTTCCTGGTTCTGTAGTTCCCGCATGCACAGACTGCAGCTTCACCGCTCCTATGCCCGCCCGACCATCCTCTATTGACCCATTATGCTTGATAGCGGGTGCGCTTGTCTCGGAATCGCGATCTTCAACAATGGGACTCTCAACCTCCGCAGTCTCATATTTCTGCCAAAACCGAGTTCCCATAAATAATAGACGCCGAGGCCTCCAGTTTTGTTACCCGAAAATTCTCTGTCAAAAAGTTTAAACTAAAACCTGACCAAGTCCGCTCGAAGTAATGGAGTTGCGATGCCCCCTGCGCCGGAGTTGAAGGCGACGCTTACCCTTCCGCAGACCGCCTTTCCCATGAAGGCCAATCTGCCCCACAACGAGCCGCTTCGGCTGGCCCGCTGGACCTCCCTTCGCCTCTACGAAGCGCTGCGCAGGGCCCGCAAAGGCAGCCCGGCTTACCTCCTCCACGACGGCCCTCCCTACGCCAACGGCCCCATCCACCTGGGCCACGCCCTCAACAAGGGACTCAAGGACTTCGTGGTCAAATCCAAGTCGATGGCCGGCTTCGACGCTCCTTACGTCCCCGGCTACGACTGTCACGGCCTGCCCATCGAGATCAAGGTCGACGAAAAACTGGGCCACAAGAAACTTGAGATGCCGGCTCCGGCCGTTTTGGAAGCCTGCCGGGCTTACGCCCAGAAGTTTGTCGATCTGCAAACCGAGCAATTTGAGCGCATCGCCTGCCTGGGCCGTTGGCAGAACCCCTACAAAACTATGGCTCGCGCCTACGAGGCTCGGACATTGGACGCGTTTTATGGCTTTCTGGAGAAAGGCTTCGTCTACCGAGGCCTTAAGCCGGTCTACTGGTGTATTCACGACCGCACAGCTCTGGCCGAAGCCGAGGTGGAGTACGAAAACCACACCAGTCCCGCAGTATACGTGCGCTACGCCATGCTCAACGACGGCGCGGCGCAGTACGAGACACTGAAGGCCTTGCTCGCCGCCAATCAGGTCTACACCATCATCTGGACGACGACGCCGTGGACGCTCCCCGCGTCGCTGGCCGTGGCGTTTCATCCTGATTTCGAATATGTGGCGCTCAAACTGGAGGGCGACGTCTACATCGTCGCTTCCTCGTTGGTTGAGAGCGTCAAGTCAGCCTGCAAATCGCTTAAGGGCGCCGTCGAAGTGGCGCGCTTCAAGGGCTCTGTGCTTGAGAACGTCCACTTCCAGCACCCATTCCTCGAGCGCACGGTTCTCGGCGTACTGGCAACTTACGTCACCGCCGACACCGGCACGGGTGCCGTCCACACCGCGCCTGCGCATGGCGCCGACGACTTTTACACCGGCCAGAAGTACGGCCTCGATCCCACCTGCCGCGTCGACGCCGGCGGCCACATCCACGTCGATCCCGAGGCCTGGCATCTGGCCCAGCCACCGGCCTACGACGGCATGAACGTGTGGAAGGCCAACCCGGTCATCATCGCCATGCTCGAAGAGCGCGGCGCGCTCATGGGCGGCAGCCCGCTCGAGCACTCCTACCCCCACTGCTGGCGCTGCCATCACCCAGTCATCTTCAGGGCGACGGAGCAATGGTTCATTTCGCTTGAAACTTCGATGAAGCGCGCCGACGGATCCGAAACGACATACAGGCAACTCGCCATCGACGAGATCGAAAAAGTCGTCTGGGATCCGGCGTGGGGCAAGGAGCGCATCACCAACATGATCGCCACGCGCCCTGACTGGTGCATCAGCCGCCAGCGTATCTGGGGCGTGCCCATCGCCGTGTTCATGTGCGAAGACTGCAGCCAGCCGGTGATTGATGCGGAGCTGAACAAGAAAATCGTCGACATCTTCGACCGCGAAGGCGCTGAAGCCTGGCATACGTCGGCGGTTGAGTCGCTGCTGCCGACTGGAACGAAGTGCGAGAGCTGCGGCGGCGAAAGCTTCCGCAAAGAAACCGACATTCTCGACGTCTGGTTCGACTCCGGCGTGAGCTGGATGGCGGTGTGCGAGGCCGACCCCGAACTCAGCCCTGCCTACAAATCCTTCCAAGACGAGAGCGGCACGCAAGTGCTTTACCTCGAAGGCGGCGACCAGCACCGGGGCTGGTTCCACTCTTCTCTGCTCACTTCGGTTGCGTTGCGCGGCCGCGCGCCTTACTCCCACGTCGCCACGGCCGGCTGGACACTCGATGAAGAAGGCCGCGCCATGTCAAAATCCCTCGGCAACGGCGTTGACCCCGTCGACATCGCCAACCGCATGGGCGGCGAGATTGTGCGCCTGTGGGTGGCGAGCGTCGATTTCCGCGAAGACATGGCCGCCAGCGAAAACCTGATGGCCCGCTGCGCCGAGCTCTACAAAAAGCTGCGCAACACCTTCAGATTTCTGCTTGGCAACCTTGCCGGATTCGACCCGGCGCGCGACCAGGTAGCCGAAGCCGAGCTCCTTCCACTTGACCGTTACGTGCTGGCCCGCACCCGTGACTTGGCCGAAAAGATTCTCGCCTGGTACGAAGCATTCGAGTTCCATCGCGTCTATCAGGCCGTCAACGAGTTCGCCATCGTCGACCTGAGCGCCTTTTACCTCGACGTGCTCAAGGACCGCATGTACACCTTCGCGCCCACCTGCCAGGCCCGTCGTTCAGCGCAGACCGTGCTGTGGAAGATCACCGAAGCACTCACCCGTCTGGTCGCGCCCATCATGAGCTTCACAGCCGATGAGGTGTGGGAGTATCTGCCCGCAGTTGAAGGCCGCGAAGCCAGCGTGCACCTCGCGCTGTTTCCCAAGCCGGAGAAGATCTACGCCGAAGACCCAGCGCCGGTGCTCGAAGATTGGAAGGCGGTCTTCACGCTTCGCGATTCAGTGCTTCGCGGGCTCGAGGAAATGCGTCAAGAAAAGCTCATCGGGAAAGGTCTTGAAGCTGACGTCGTAATCCACGCAAAAGGTGAGGCCCTTGCGCTGATTCGGCGCTATGAAGGCAGTCTGAAAGAGGTCTTCAACGTATCTTCGGTGACTGTAACCGACGGTCCCGAAATCAGGTCCACTCGCGGAGAAGAACGAATAAAAGTCGGTATCTTGACCCACGATCTCCAGTTCGAGGTGCGTCCCGCCATGGGCTCCAAATGCGCCCGCTGCTGGAACTTCATGCCCGACACCGCCGACTACGGCGTCTGGCACGACGTCTGCGGCCGTTGCCGGTCGGCGCTCAAAGAGATGGGCATCGATCCACCAACTGATGATGCGCAGCCGGAGGCCGGCAAGTGACGCTTACCGTACCCCGCCGCCTTCCCTGGCTTCTGCTCATCTCCGCGCTGATCTTCGCCGCCGACCGGCTGGCCAAAACCTGGGTCGTCGCGCACATTCCCCTGGGCGGCGCCATTCCAGTCTTCGACCATGTGCTCCGCATCTCCCACTGGACCAATGAGGGCGCAGCATTTTCGATGTTTGCCGGATGGGCGTCGGCTCGCACGGTCAATCACGCTCTCACCGCCGTCAACTTTCTGGTCGCGAGCGGCGTTTTGGCTGCCCTCGTCCTGCTTGGCAACCGAGTCAGTCTCGTCACCATCGCGCTGGCGCTCATCCTGGGCGGCGCGATCGGCAATGTGCACGACCGCCTGGCTTACGGGGCTGTCGTCGACTTCATCGAGGTGCACATCTACCACTACCACTGGCCCGACTTCAACGTGGCCGACAGCTCCATTGTCACCGGCGCCTGCCTGCTCTTCCTCGACTCGCTTCGATTGCACAAGAAAACTGACGACTGAGCAGGGCGCATCTTGCCCCACCTGCGCCATCCTTCTATACTTGCCCGCGCACATTCGATGCAACCAGAGATTGTGTCGAATCACCACCCCATCCGCGTGTCTTGGGGCCGGGCAAACAATCTCTTGAGGAGAGAAACTGAAGATGAAATCAGGTGCAATATTTTCTTGCTTGATGCTGGCCGCCGCCAATATATCGGCCTTTGCGCAGGTTGACACATCGGCGCCTGTGGTCGCGTCCTCTAAAGTCGCGGTTGTGGATACCGAGGCAGGTAAGGTTCAGGGGTTCATTCACCACGGAATCTACACCTACCGGGGAGTTCCCTATGCCAAAGCAGAGCGCTTCATGCCGCCGGAAAAACTCGATCCCTGGGAAGGCGTGCGTACTGCGCTGACGTACGGGTATATTTGTCCTGAAGTGCAGATGCCGCAGATCAACGACGTTGCGGAGTTCCTGATTCCGCATCGCGTGTGGGTGACGAGCGACAATTGCCAGAACCTCAATATCTGGACGCCGGGGATCAACGACGGAAAGAAGCGTCCTGTGATGGTCTGGTTCCACGGGGGCGGATACACGAATGGCTCCTCGATTGAGCAGTTGGTTTACGACGGCGAGAACCTGGCGAGAAAAGGCGACGTGGTTGTAGTTACCGTCAACCATCGGCTTAACGTGATGGGGTTCCTGGATCTCTCAGCCTACGGACCCCAGTACAAGTACTCGGGCAACGTGGGTATTATGGACCTGGTTGCCTCGTTGCAGTGGATCAAGGCAAACATCGCCAATTTTGGCGGCGATCCTGACAATGTAACCATCTTTGGCCAGTCGGGCGGGGGCGGTAAAGTAAACACCCTGATGACCGCGCCGGCGGCCAAAGGCCTGTTCCAGAAAGCCATTGTGGAGAGCGGCGCTATCCGTGGAACGGGTATGACGCTCATGGATCAGAAGACCAGCCGTCGGATTGCCGAGCTCACGCTTCAGAATCTTCATCTCGATGCTTCGCAGATCGACGAATTGCAGAAGATGCCGTATGAGCAAATCAACGAGGCCGGCCAGAAGGCCCTGCAAACGGCCGCTCAGGAGTCCGGTCACAAGGGGCTGTTTGGTCCCGGTTATTCATGGTCGCCAGTCGTTGACGGAGATTACATTCCCACCGATCCTTTCGGCGACGGCGCGCCGGCACAGTCGAAAGACATCCCGTTGATGATCGGCACCACGCTCAACGAGTTTCCCGCCGTCCGCATGAATCCCAAGCTTCATGGCGCAGACGATTGGACCTTTGACCAGTTGAAGAATTACTTCCACGATCAATACGGAGACAAAGCCGACGACGTAATTGCGGCATACAAAAAAGCCTATCCCGCGATGAAATACTCTGACTGGCTTCACGTCGACAGCATGATGCGTCCCGGCGCCATCATCGAGGCTGAACGCAAGGCCGACCAGCATGGGGCTCCGGTTTACAACTATCTGTTCGCTTGGCAATCGCCTGTTCTCGACGGCATAAGCCGCGCGTCCCACTGCGCTGAGCTTCCATTCGTGTTTGACAACATCGCAATTGGCGAACAAAGCACTGGCGGCGGGAAGGACGCGTATGCGCTGGCTGACAAAGTGAGCCAGGCCTGGATCAACTTTGCACGCAGCGGAAACCCGAACAACCCCGGCCTGCCGAATTGGCCTGCGTATACACGGGAAAGCGGCGCAACCATGATCTTCGACAACAAGAGCGAAGTTCGCTACAACTACGACAGGGACTTGATGAAGCTGCTGCATCCCGAGCTAAGTTTTTAGAACCGGCGCGCCGGCAGCGAGCGCAGAACATGTCGCCTTCCCATCCTTTCCGCGATGATGCTGCGGAAAGGATCGGGCACGGACGCTGATCTGCTCACTTCTTGTGCGAGGTCTGCCGCTGCGTCATGCGCTGCGTCTGCTGCTGATGGCGCTGTTGCATCTGGTGCGTCTGTTGCTGATGTTTCTGTTCCAGTTGCTGCTTCTGCTGCGCGCTGTAATTGCGCTGCTGGGCGCGCTGGTCTTCCTGCTGCTGACGCTGCCACAACTGCTGGTGTTCCTGGTTCTGCTGGTCGGCCAGCTTCTGCTGCTGTTGCTGGTATTTCTGGTCCAGTTTAGGGTTGCCCGTGCTGGGAATCCTTTGCGGCTGGTGCTCCGGCAATTCGTTGGCGTGCACTGGATTGGCCGGACGCTCCGCTTCTCTACCCGGCGCCCCATGCTCGGCTGGAGGAGCATGATACTCCCCGCCCGCCTCCCGCGCCTGAACAACGCCGTGTCCTGAGAATTCGCCAGCCCGCGCCGTTGCTGCAATCGCCGGCCGGCCCTGGTTGAACGAGGCGCGCATCTGCGGATTCGAGTGCGCCATCTGCACCTGCCGGGTCTGATCGGCAACCGGAGCAATATGCCGCTCGTTGTCGTAAGACTCCTCTTGCGGAGTAGGCCGCCTGTCTATACCGCCTTGGCCGCCGTTGTAGCTGATGTGGTTGTTGATGATGGTTGTATTGTGCACGTACGTGTCGTCGCGGTAGACGTTATGAAAGCCTCCACCCATGTGCCACACGGCCGAGTTGTAGAAGAAATGCCCGCCTTGCCAGCGGCCGCCATAGAAACCGTCTCCGAAGTAGCCGAATCCGTAATTGATGCCGCCGTAGAAGCCCACGTGGGGGCCCCAGTAGCCCTCATGCCAGAAAAAGCCGCCGTCTCCCCAACCCCACCATCCAGGCGTCCATAGAAAGCCGGGCTCGGGAGCGAGGACCCAGGTTCCTGGCACCCAGTAATAGCCATCGGTTGGGTCCCATGCCCAGTAGCCGGGCGTCCACATGTAGCCGTCACCCGGGCAATCCGGTAGATCGTAAACGGGCAGCGCCGGCGGCCCAAAACCAACGTGAATGCCGACGTACCACTGTGCTGATGCCGGTTTAGCCGACTGCAGCATCAGCGGCACCACTAACGCCAGAAGCAGAAAGCGCAAAGTCTTTTTCATAGTCTCCTTACTCCTTACTCAAATGCGTGCAAGTTGGATTTGAGATTCATGCCGCAACACCAGGGGCTGGATTCTTCGCATTCTTTTCTGCACTTCTGAGCGAAGAGTAACCAGCCTTTTTGAAACTCACCAGGCAAAAGAGGAACAAGCCGGTTCGATGCACAGCGTCGCGGGCGGGTTGTCGTTCTGGCTTTTCTCGGCCCGCCATCCGGCTGGCATTCTATATCAATAAACCCGGCCCGGTGCACCAGAGTTGCGCTGCGGTTTCGAGGCGTATCTGCTTCAAACTGTGGATCATCTCAGCTCAGTTCCTGCACCCGAACCCGCACTCGCACAGCAAACGCCACCAATTTACACCTTTGCCTCTGCTCCAGTCGCGTACCATCCCCGGCTATGCTGGTTTGTCCCGGCCGCACAATCCCTTTTGCAATTCCTGAGGATACTCGCATCCAGGCAACCCGGAGGAAGAGTAAATCATGAAGAAGACTTATGCAGCATTCGCACTTTTCCTGCTTGTCCCGGACTTTGCGGTAAGCCAATCAACGGCAGGCGCTGCAACCCCCGCCACCAACGACGCGGCTCTGGCTGCTCCAGTGCCGGTCGATCAGCAGCCCAGCAAAGAGCAGCTTGTGAAGTTGTTCGAAGTAATGCGGCTGCGTGAGCAATGGAAGGCCTACACCGAAATCATGCCGAAGGCCATTCAACAGCAACTCCAGGCGCAGTTTAACCAGCTCGATTAAAAGTTGGGAGTAACGCCTGCTCCTGCGCAGCAAGCTGAGTTGCAGAAGGTCATGGACAAATACATGGCCAAGGCATTCACGCTCTACTCTGCGGATGACCCCATCAACGATGTGATCCCGATTTGTCAGCGGCACTTTACCCAAGAGGACGTAAACTCGCTGATCAAGTTCTACAGCACCCCGCCGGCCAGCACATGCTTGCGCTGCAGCCAGTCATCATGAAGGAGTTCACGTCTGTGGTCATGAACCACGTAGGGGCGCGCAGCCAGAAGCTCATCGAAGAGATGACAGACGAGGTGACGGCATACCTGAACAAGTCGATAGGCTCTTCTCCTGCGCCAATATCTAAGTAATCGCCCGCTGGACTGGGACAGCGTATGCCGCGTGCCCCTTACCAGTTCGATATGTGAAAATCGAATGAATGGACGCGCTCCTTGCGCCCTTGAGCGCCCACCCGGAGAATGCGTAACGATCTTCGCTTTCCCGTTCAACACTCCGGCTGCCCGGCCGACCTTCACTGAGGTTTTCCATGCCAATTCGACATCGCTCCCCTCGCCGCTGCCTTTTGACGCGCGCTCCCTTTGCTTTTGCTGCCGCGCTTGCCTTCTGTACTCTCGTCCTCGCTCCTTCAGCCCGCGCCCAGCGGCTGCCCACCACCGTTGTGCCAACGCACTACAAGCTTTCGCTTACTCCCGACCTCAAAGCTGCCACGTTCTCTGGCGTCGAGCAGATCGACGTCGACATCAAAGAGCCGCTGAACGCGATTACCCTCAACTCGGCTGAGATCGCCTTCCAGTCCGTCACCATCGAGGCCGGCGGCGAAAAGCAAACCGCTACCGTCTCGCTCGACGAAAACAAGCAGCAGGCGACATTCACCTTTCCGCAAACTCTTGCGGCCGGCAGCGCCACCCTCGAGATCGACTACACCGGCATCCTGAACAACGAACTGCGTGGCTTCTACCTCTCAAAAACCGCTCGCCGCAATTACGCCGTGACCCAGTTCGAAGCCACCGATGCGCGCCGCGCCTTCCCCTGTTTCGATGAGCCGGCCTTCAAGTCAACCTTCGACATCTCGCTCACCGTCGATGCCGGCGATACCGTCATCTCCAACACCTCCATCGCTACAGACACGCCCGGCCCCGGCGCCGGTAAGCACACGCTCACCTTCGGCACCACTCCCAAAATGAGCACCTACCTCGTCGCCTTCCTGGTCGGCGACTTCCAATGCTCCAGCGGCAGCCAGGACGGCGTCGCCATCCGCGTCTGCTCCACGCCTGACAAGGTCGCGCTCACTTCCTACGGCGTCGACATCGCCAAATACGTGCTGCACTACTACAACTCCTACTTCGGCATCCCCTACCCCCTCAAGAAACTTGACCTCATCGGACTGCCCGACTTTGAAGCCGGCGCCATGGAAAACTTCGGCGCCATCACCTACCGCGAAACTGACCTGCTCATCGATCCCAAAACCGCGTCGGTCAACGCGAAGGAGAACGTCGCCCTGGTGATCGCTCACGAGATGGCCCACCAGTGGTTCGGCGACCTCGTCACCATGCAGTGGTGGGACAACATCTGGCTTAACGAGGGCTTCGCCACGTGGATGGAAAACAAGCCCGTCGCGGCGATGCATCCCGAGTGGCACGTGCCGCAAACGGTCGCCGCTGACGAGCAGGAAACACTCAATCTCGACGCCCAGCCCACTACGCGCGCCATCCGCGCCAAGGCCGAAACGCCTGATGAGATTAATGAGCTGTTTGACGGCATTGCCTATGGCAAAGCCAGCGACGTGCTCCTCACGGTCGAAAACTATCTCGGCCCCGAGACCTTCCGCAAAGGTGTGCACGCTTATCTCTCGGCGCACCTCTACTCGAACGCTACCGCCGAAGACTTCTGGTCGGCGCAGACCCGCGCAAGCGGCAAGCCCGTCGACAAGATCATGGACTCGCTCATCACTCAGCAGGGCGAGCCGATTCTGAAATTCGGCGTGCCGGACAATGGCAAAGTCACCGTTGAGCAGAGCCGCTTCTTCCTCGATTCAGGCCACGAGGCCTCCGGCGCGCCGCAGCAATGGACCCTCCCCGTCTGCTTCAAGACCGGTGATGCCACCCAGGACTGCCAGATCCTCTCGCCTGGTACGAGCTCCGAAGGCTACCAGCGCACGCTCGCAATTCCCGCATCGGGCCTTTTCTTTGCTAACGCCGGCGGTGTGGGCTACTATCGCACTGCCTACGCGCCCCAGCAATATGCCGCAATTGCCAATAGCATCGAAACCAGACTCACGCCCGCCGAGCGCATCAGCTTTACCGGCGACAAGTGGGCGCAGGTGCACTCCGGCGCGGGCTCGGTCGGCGACTACCTTGATCTCGTTGCAAATCTGAAAGACGATCCAAACTCCGACGTCGTCTCCAACGCCATCGGCGGCGTCGTGACCATTTACACGCAGGTGCCCGCATCGACTGAGGAACGTGCCGGACTCGCCCGCTGGATTGGCCGCACCTTCACCCCGGTCTATCTTAAGCTGGGCCCTCCCTCAAGTACCGACAGCGACAACAAGCGCGAACTGCGCTCCCAGTTGATGTACCTCATCGGCGTCTACGGCAATTCCCCCGAGGTCGTCGCTCAGGCGCGCCAGATCGCAGATCGATACTTCACTGACCGCACTTCTGTCGATCCCACGCTGGCAGAGGCCGCGCTCACCGTGGCGGCACGCAACGGCGACACCGCACTCTTCGACAAACTGCAGCTGGCCTATGAAAACGGAACCGATCCAGAGGTTCAGGAAGGCGCGCTGCGGCTCCTTGCGGAATTCCGCAACCCGCAACTGGAGAATCGCGCCCTCGATTTCGCCGTCTCATCCAAGGTGCGCAACCAGGACGCGGCAATTCAATTCGCGATTGCCCTGCGCGGCGTGGAAACTCGCGACCAGGCCTGGGACTACATTAAGTCGAACTGGGACAAAGTCCAAGCTCAGCTCACCGAGGGCCTCGGCGCATACGTCGTCAGCGCCGCCGGGTCGTTCTGCTCCGCTGCCGCCCGCGACGATGTGACCAGCTTCTTCGCAACCCACAAGGTCGCCGCCGCCGATGTCGAACTGAAGCACGCCATCGAGCACATCAACGGCTGCATCGCCTTCCGCTCCGAGCAGGAACAGAATCTGAAACACTGGCTCAGCCAGCAGCCCGAGTAGCCCGCGTTAGCGGGCGTAAGAGGGCAGCTCCAGGCGCAAGCCTGCGGTGAGATTCGTAGATCATGATTGAAAGCCCGCCTTGACGGGCGAAAGAATCCACCGTGCCCGTTCTTTCCGCAGGTCGCCGCGCCGACTTGCGGAAAGGGTGGGAAACCACGACCCACGACCCACGATTCGCCTCAGTACGGCAGACTCTTCCACAAATACGGCACGTAGAACTCTTCCAGGTACCACGAGAGCAGGAACATGATGGCCACGCCAAGAATCGTCCACAGATAGATACGCACCGGCAGCGCGGCCAGCAGCCTGCGCCCGCCGTCCTGGTATAGCCACGGCCTTGCGAAGAGAATGCCGCTCAACAGCGCCACGCATCCGGCCAGCCCCATCCGCGCAACGGCGAGAATCAGCCGGTCCTCCCAATGGCTGCCGGGCACAAAAAACGCGCCCACCACCACCGGATACAGCGCCAGCATGCTCGCAAAGAAAGAAACCGTCCTGGCGAATTCAAGCAACATCTGCCCGCCTCAATAATGCTCCGATTCGGCCAGCATTGAAAGAGCGCGATTCCGCCGCACCGCAGGTGCTTAGTCGATCCTGAAAAAGCGATTTCAGATCGAGATCGACGACATCGGCGGGCCGATAGGCGCCGGGATAAGCCGGAGTTGGCTCCAGATGTCCAGCAGCACGCGCAGAAAATGGGGCCCAAAAGCTCCGAGGAGCTTGTGG
>DATJSB010000347.1:0-8272 GCA_035504315.1 Occallatibacter sp. | reverse complement strand
GCCGCCCATCTACTGGGTTCGAGGAGGTGTGTTGCTGGAGCTCGCGTGGATGCAAGATGACTTTCACGATGCAAAATCCTGGATACTTCGAGACTCGAACGGAATCAAGCTCGGCGGCGTTGAATTGGCGCGGAACTGCGTTCAGTGTGTGCATCAGAGCGCGATGGGTCGCGTTTTTCGAAGTCAGCCCAATGCCTTTTCGGGAGCACTCACCCGGCATCCATGTGGAGTACCATCCCGCCCGGCGAATCATCGTGTCGAAAACCGCCGCCGGGCTCTCTTGAACAAGCGACCAGTTTTTTCCGACTGGCTCCGTGAGGAGATTCAGACGATCCGGCAGGATACAGCTCTTGCGCAGGAAAACCGAATGCGGCTTCACTCTTACACGCTTTTTGATACGGTGGGCGACTGACGACGGATGGAACCGGTCACAAGATCGGCCGGCGTGACGGCTGCGATCGATGACGTATGTTCCCTAAAGAAATCCTCAGCAAAATTCGATGAATTTGCTTTGATTGCGTCCGGTCGGGTCGCGGAACAGCCGGTTGCCTCGGGTTGGCTTGCGGGCAGGCACAGATGTATCTCTGTGCGGGAGAGGGGAGACAAGTAGTTCTTTATCTCGCTTTTCTTGACGAGGCTCACGGCGGCTCCAGACGTACGGTTGCGTGCCTGAAAGATGCTCGACTGAAGCAAAACATGGAATGCTGAAGGCGAGAAGGGAAAAACAGACTGCTAAATCGAGCATACGCCTGCACGGACCTGCGTGCCGGCAAGTTTCCTTTCATAATGCCCAAATGTTTGCAGATGGGACCTGCGCCTCACGAGAGTTCCGAACTGGTGCTGATCCACGCAGCCGAAGCATGTGTATGGACTGAAATGCGATCTGGACCAGCACATCTGGATTCGGCTTAACCTTCCGAAGAGTCTTATTGGGGTCGAGAAGCGGCCGAGTCAAGGCCCGAATGAAGCGGTGGCCGGGGGACATGAGCGGCAGGGCGGGTCCTGCAGATGGCCAGTTGATTACGATTCAGTTCGGGTAATTCTGCGCGCTCCTGCTGCGAACATGGCGAATTCTTGACAAAACTTTGCTGACGCGGGTATGTTTGGGCAGCGATTCTCCTGCGCACAAGTTCAAAAAATCTAATCACTTAGGCTCTGGACTCCTTAAGTCCGGGAAGAGCTTTTTCCTTTACTTCCCTTTTCCGGCCCTTCTGGGCTGAAGGTCAAAATGAATCTGCGAAGGAATTCTCTGCTTCTCCTGGCCTGCTGCGGATCCTGCGCCGGCGTGCTGCTGGCCCAGGCGGATTATGCAACGGCAACGATTCACGGCGACGTTCTGGACCCGGGCGGGCGTCCGATTGCTGGCGCCGTGGTCTCGGTGGTGAATGAATCGAACGGCCAAACAAAGCGGACCGTAAGCACCGGCGAAGGATATATGGTTCCGGCCATTGCTCCCGGTTCTTACCGCGTTGAAGCCGGGGCCGCAGGATTCGCCACCACCATTGCCAAGGGCATTGTTCTGAACGTCGGCGAACTTGCCGAATATGACTTCCACCTCAAGCTGAGCGCGGTTTCGACTTCAATCGAGATCAACGCGAATATTCCACTGGTGCAGCCGGACCAGACGCAGCAGGCCAACATCATCGAAAACAAAGAAGTCGAAAACCTTCCCAATGTCAGTCGAAGCTTTGTCCAATCCATCTACACACTCCCCGGAGTTTCTAACTCCTACGCGCCTACTCTGCAGGATCCCGGAGTCGGCACCGGTTACCTCTCATCCGGCTTTTCCATCGGAGCAAGCAACGGTAGAGGAAACCTGGTGACCATCGATGGAGGGGAGAACGATTACGGGTCGGGCACAATGCGCGATATGCATGTGCCGATCGACTCCATCCAGGAATTCCAGGTGAATCGGAACGCCTTCGAAGCCGAATTCGGCTTCACCAGCGGCGCAGCCATCAATATGGTCACCAAGAGTGGGAGCAACCAGTTGAAGGGCAACGTTTCATTTTATTTTCATGATCACAGCATCGATGGCGGAAACTACTTCAATAAGCTGGAAGACTCCGGCGTCAAACCGTACGAGCAAAGCGCGATCGTGGGCGCAACTTTAGGTGGGCCGATCAGGAAAAATCACGCGTTTTTCTTTACTGCGCCTGAATACCAAAGTCTCGATTCGTCCACGGTTCAGAACATCGCCGGCGAACAGGAATTTCAGAGCATCGCTGCGCAGACCAATGGCTACAACGGAACCTGCCCCGGCCAGAACACCACGCAGCAGCAGGTGACGCAACTTTGTTATCTCACCCAGATGGCCAACTCCGGCGGCTACGCAGGCGCGGTTGGCTCAGCGCTGTTAGCTTCCCCAATATTCGGAGATCCATTCGATAATTCGATTCTGAATGCTCTGGTCTCGAATGACGACGGAACCTTCGACGGCATTCCGGCCAGCCCCGTTAACTCAGGCGTCCGCGGTCTTCCCGGTTTCAGCACGCCGCGCGGTAGATACTTCAACTGGGTTTCGCGAGTCGACTACTCGAACGCAAAGGACAACTTCTACTTACGCTTTGGCCTCATGGAGGAAAGCGACAGCGTAGCGCCCCGCCCTTCTTACTCGGGCAATGAGTTTCAAACCGATTACACGCTCACCGGGGCCTGGACGCGGGTTCTCAGTCCGAGCCTCATTAATATGGTGCGGGCCCAGGTGGTGCCCAGCAACACGGCCGCGATCCAGGCGCCGTCGCCCAACGGCTCTGAGATCGACCTGGGCAATCAAATCGAACTCGGTACTCCATTCTCCTACCCTTTCTTTTCGACCATCAGGAGATACCAGCTTGACGACAACCTCTCGCGAACAACAGGAACGCATATCTTCAACTTTGGTTTTTCGTGGCGCCCAGACGATTACAACGTGCAGGAAAAACTCTGGTTCGGAGGAGAATGGGAGTTTACAGACGGAACGTTCTCGATCCTCGACCTGGCAGGCGCCGCCGCTGCGCAACTGGAGAATTTCAACCTGAGTCAAGGCTATCCGGCTGCTGGCCCGCCCTCCACCAATCTGACTGCAGTGCAGGCGTTTCTTTCAGGTGCGCCAACCATCCTGTTACAGGCCAATCCCCAATCGAACTATAGCTGGTCGGGCTGGACCCATCTGCTCGGCATATACGCGCAGGACACCTGGAAGGCGCGACCCGACTTGACCATCGACTACGGAGTGCGGCTTGACTACTTTCACGATGCAGCCCCGGTGCCGCACAGCACCCGGTTTTCGCCCCGGCTTGGATTGGCGTGGGCGCCTGGCCGCGATAACAAGACCGTAGTGCGGGCAGGCGGCGGAACCTTTGTAGCTCCCAACACATTTATGATTCCGTTTTACGCCAACATTCTGGGCGACAGCGGCAAATACGTGAACCAGAACGCGCTGGTTGCAGGACTGCCGTCTCCTCCGTTCCCTTCGATCTTTGCCGTGTGGGCTGCCGCAGAGAGCAACGCTACCTCGACTGAACCCAATCCGCCGCTTACCACCGCGCAGCTTTCAGATTTGGGAATCAACATCGTTCCGCCCGGCCCTGCTGCGTATGGCAACTTCATTTACACCATGGCCCCCCATTATCAGCCGGAATACTCCATTGAGGCCAGCCTCAGCATCGCACGCCAGATCTCTCATAACCTTTCGCTCGAAGCGGCCTGGCTCATGTACCACAGCGTGCATGTTGAGCAGGTTCTCGAATCGAACTTCGTTCAGGACACCTCGGTGCCGATCGATCCTTTCGTGGGACCGCAATACGTGCCTCAATCGGGCACCACGGTGGGAGAACCCGACAGCTCGATCTTTCAGAACAATGCCTTCTTCTCGGTCGGTTCGGGGATTTATAACGGAGGCACGCTTACCCTCATGCGCCGTTTCGATCGGGGCTTGCAGTTCCGGGTCAATTACACCTTCAGCCGCGCCATTGACGACACCAGCGACTTCAGCTCTCTCAGTACGCCCTTCCGGCCCGGATTGCTGAGTCGCGATTACTCGCTGTCGGACTTCAACATCACGCATAACTTCGTAGCCAGCGCCGTGTACGCGACGCAGTCTTCAAGGAGCTCCTCTTCGCTGTTGCCGCGGCTGTTTTCCGGCGTGACCGTATCGCCCATCGTTTACGTGCGGAGTGGAGCTCCTTTCACGTCGCTCGTTCCCGGCCTTTCAAACGGCACCATCGGCCACAACGCGAATGCACGCCCCTGGCTTGAGGGGCGGAATGTCGGGAGAGGTCCGGGCTTTTTCAGCTCAGATCTGCTGGTCTCCAAGACCGTGTTGCGTCGAGATGAGCGGCAAAGTCTCCAGTTGACCGCTCAGGCTCAGAACCTGTTTAACCGTACCAATTTTGCCGCGGTGAACAATAACTTCCCTGTCGACCCCAGCTATCCGCTTCCGGGTGGAGGAACGCTGGAAAATGGGCCGTTCAACGTAAAAGGTTTTGCGCCAACCTCCGTTTCCAAGGTGAGCCAGCCACTGGCCTTCACATCTTCGTATCCCGCGCGACAGGTGAGCATGGCGCTGAAGTTCTACTTTTGATCGGTTCCTGATCGCCGAAGATCAGGCGGAGGTTGATTTCAGGTCCGCCGGCTGCATGAGGGCGCCGGCTGAATCCAGGAGCACGCGTATTTCCATCAGCTCTGGCGTATTGCGTCCTTCCTGAAACCACTCATCCAAAGGCCGGAGCAGTTCAAGCATCTGGGGAATCCGTCCAGAGCTGCGCAACAATCGGGCTAATGGAACGGCAGCGCGCGCTTCGAACATCTTCGCTTCGTGCTGCCGCGCCACCTCAACCGCCCTGCGAAGGCTCGCCTCACCCTCGACCATGTCGCCCATTTGAAGAAGAATCTCTCCCTGAAGCCTGTGCAGCTCCGGCTCCTGCACGCGCTCTTCCGTCTTCGCCACGTGGTCAAGCCCTTCCGAGAGCGCCTGCAACGCCTCTTCGAGGCGGCCCGCCTTGCGCAGGGCTTCGGCCAGCATCTCGAAGAAGATGTTGCCGTTGTTTCTGGCGCCGGACAGCGAGTAAATCTCGAGCGCAGCTTTGATGTCGGCAATGCCTGCATCGGTGTCGCCTCTCATCGCCTGCGCCCAGCCGCGAAACACCCGCGCCTGAGAAGACCAGAAGAGAAATCCCTCATCGGCGGCGCGTTGATAGGCCTGATCGGCGATGGCGTCAACCGCGGCGGGGTCGCGCAAAAGGAAATGCCAGTGCAGGTAATAGCCGAGTGCGAGCGTGGTGGCCGCTCCAATGTTCAGGGCTTCAATCATCGCCTGCCCCTCCTGTTCTTGCCGGGCCGCCTTGTCCGGATACCCGAGAGTCCAGAGGCATCCGGCCCGGGTCTGGGCGCATGCGAAAGAACATGGCAGGTGAATCAGACCCATGATTTCGCGTTCGCGTTCAGGCGTGTAAAGGGCGAGTCCCTGCTCGGCGTATCGCAACCCGCTCCTGTAATCAGCCATGTACCATGCCGGATACATGTTCAGGCTGCAGGCCGAGATTATCTGCACCGGCACGCCTGAGACCTCGGCCATTTCGTGCACAGGTTTTGCTGTTTCCAGAGCCTTTCTCAGCTCTCCGCGCAGCAAATGAACTGCGGAAAGACCATTGAGCGCGAAGAACAGCCCAATGGGATTATTCAACCGGATGCACAGATCGCGCGCACGCTGAAACGCCGTCTCCAGATCGCGTGAAGCCCAGCCGTAAGTCTCGGTCAGCGCCTGCCCCAGCGAGAGTTGGACCTCCATCTCGGTCTGCATGCGTTGGACGTCGTCTTCCGGGAGCGTAGCGAGCAGCGAAATCGCTTTGCGCAGATGCGCTTCGCACTCGCGGAGCGCCAGGCGCTGCCTTGCCTGCCGGCCAGCCTTTACCCATCCTTCGGTGGCTTCTGCAATCCGTCCGGCGCCTTCGTGATGCCGCGCAAGCAGCTCCGGCTTGGTCTCTGCAATCTCGGGATATTGCCGAACCAGCGCTTCCGCGATCTTTCCGTGGAATTCCTGCCTGGTTTTGCGCAGCAGCGACTCGTAGGCAGCGTCCTGGATCAGGGCGTGGCGAAACGTATAGGTTGCGGCCGGCGGCGTGCCTTCTTCTGAGACCAGCTCCAGTTCCACCATGCGATGAAGTGCGGCTGTCAGCGAGGCCGCAGGAGTCCTCAGCACGGCTTGAATCAACTCGAAGCTCGACTCGCGGCCGATGGTTGCAGCCAGTTGAGCCACCGGCCGGTCCGCTCCCAGGCGGTCGATGCGCGCCATCAGCGAGTCCTGTACGGTAGCGGGAATCAGGCCCGAGGGCAAAGGTCCGGTCAGCTCAAACCGGTCTTCGAGTTCGCGCAGTACGCCCGAGCTCATAACGGTCCGGGTTACTGCCTCGGTGAACAACGGAATGCCTCCGGTACGCGCGGCCACTTCATGAACCAGCGCCAGCGGCAATTGCTTTGGCCCTGCGATACGAGCGACCAGAGCGCGGGTGTCGTCGGTGCTAAGGGCTTCCACGCCGATCTCGCTGCACTGCGGATGACCGATCCATGCTGCAGAAAAATTGGGCCGCGTGGTGCATACCATCAAAACCGGCAAGTCTGCCAGTCGTCCCACCATCTCGCCAAGCAGGTCGTGTGTGGAGGGGTCGGCCCAGTGCAGATCTTCAATCAGCAAAAGAACCGGCGCACCGCTTACGGAGTGAAGCAGCAGATCGGCCATCACACGGATCGTCAGCTGCAGTCGCCTGGCGGGCGGCAGATCGATCTCCGGATAGCGGCCAAGGGTTGGGACGGAGAGCAATTCCGCCAGCGCCGCCGCCGCCACTTCGACGGTCACGCCGCGGCCGGCCGTGAACTGCTCAATCAAGTCCAGTTTGTTATTCGCGGGCATTCCGTCTTCAAGCCCCAGCCGCCGCTCCACGATCTCCACAATCGGATGAAGCGGACTGTTCATCCGGTAAGGCGAGCACTGCGCCTGAAAGACCTCGTGTAACTGGCTGGCCGCAATCTGCCCTGTTGTTTCAAGAAGCCGCGACTTACCCATGCCCGCTTCGCCGCGCAGCAGCAGGATCCTGCCGTGGCCGGTGGCTGCCTCAGCCCATGCGGCGCGGATTGCCTTCACCTCGCGTTCGCGTCCCACAAACGGCGTCAGGCCCTGCGCGCTCTTCATGGCATGGAAGCGGCTGACCGCGCCGCTCTCGCCCAGCACGCGAAAGATCTGCATTGGCCTTGAGATCCCCTTGAGCGTCCGCGAGCCGAGATCGTCCAGCGCAAATTGACCAGCCAGCAGATTACGTGTTGCATCGCTGATCACGATGGTGTCGGGCTGCGCCTCGGACTGAAGGCGCGCCGCGATGTTTGGTGCTTCGCCGAGCGCCAGTTGCTCGCTGCGTTCGCCGCTGCCCACGTTCCCCACCACAACCAGCCCGGTATGAATGCCGATTCGCAGCCGGGGGCGGTCGCTGCCGGTCTCGATGCTGCTCGCCTTCCGCAATATCTCCAGCGCGGCCCGCACTGCGCGGCCCGCGTCGTCTTCGTGCGCTGCCGGATAACCGAAGTAGGCCAGTACGCCGTCGCCCAGGTACTGCGCCAGGTAGCCGTCGTACTGCCGGATTGCTTCACCGCAGATTGCCTGATAGCGGGCGTAGATCTCCTGCAGATCTTCCGGGTCGAGACTCTCGGCCAGCGTCGTAGAACCAACCATGTCGGAGAAGAACACGGTGAGCTGGCGGCGCTCAGATAACGGAACATACGCGGAGTCGAACGAGCGCCCGCATCCGCCGCATGCTGCCGCGTCCTGTGCGTTGCGGAAGCCGCAGGAGGGACAGGGAATGCCAATGGGCGATCCGCACTCGGAGCAGAATTTCACCCGTGCGGAATTCACGGTACCGCAAATGGAGCATTTCATATGTGCAGATTCTGGAGTCCGGCGTGCTTTGGCCGGGACCCAGACGGGGCTTCTCTACCTATACCACGTACAGCGGGCGTCTGGTTCCGGTTCAATAACGGGCTGCGCCGTCTTGCCGCCCGTCAATGCCGAAGAAGATGCCTCAATCCTTGCAATCAACGAGCTGTTTGGAATCCAGGCCAGTTGCCTTTCAGCCAGTCTCCGTTGAACCGCCATCCCAGCATCGCTAGGGCCTGTTAACACTACTGGGGCGGTTGGCGTTGCGAGCGAAAATCGGGCCAGACTAGGCCGAGCCCGAAGGCTTTGGTGGTTCCAAGGTCGAGGGCGAGAACGACGTATGGCACGATTTGCGCCGCAACCCTTCGG
>DATJSB010000346.1:0-20667 GCA_035504315.1 Occallatibacter sp. | reverse complement strand
GATCCACGACCGCGTTCGCCCCTATGGGAACTCTGAAAACAATTCCAGCCTTGTGCCCCGCACGCCACAGGATTACGCCGAGCTCGCGACACAGGTGAAGGAAGCGAAAGAGGGCTACACGCTGATCAAGCTGCCCGTCGGCTTCCACAATGACGCAATGCTGGAGGCGATTCCGAATGCCTGGTACGGCACGCAATGGACGGGGCGCATGCCTCCGTATATGGATCGCGGTATGCTGACACAGCCTGGCATTGACCATGTGATCGCCTGTGTGGAAGCGGCGAAGAAGGCTGTTGGCAATGACATTGGGCTGGCGTTCGATTGCGGGCCGGGCTGGACCGTCAAAGACGCCATTCGTTTTGCGCGCGCAGTTGAGCCGTACGACCTTGCGTGGCTCGAAGACCTGATCACGGGCGACTACACGCCTTACCCCAACGCCCAGGTCTTTAAGGAAGTGACAGACAGCACCTCGACGCGGATTCACACTGGAGAAGAGATTTATCTGCGTGAGAACTTCAAGGACCTGATCGAGACGCAGGCAGTCAATGTGCTCGGCCCCGATCCGGCGGACGTGGGTGGCATAGCCGAATTAAAGTGGATTGCCGAATACGCCAATCTCCACGGCATTGAGGTGGCTCCGCACGGAATCTTCGACGGATTGTTTGGAGTGGCCGCGCAGGTGCATCTGGGGGCAGTATGTCCGCAGAACTATATCGCTTTCGAATACGCCAAGGCGCAGCCGGAGTGGTGGAGTGACATTGTGGATGGCCTGCCGGATCCGATCGTCAAAAACGGCTTTATTGACGTTTGGGACAAGCCGGGTCTCGGCATCACCTTTAATGTTCGGGCAGCCAAAGTGCACCTGTCTGATGAGGATCGCGATTTCTTTGACTGAGGATTGAACCGGCTCGACCGGAACAGCCGTATACGGACGCGCGATGCTGCTCGCGGTTGCAGTGCTGGGCAACCTTGACGGACGCGGCAGTTCCACCTCGCCAGCCACTTCGGGCAGCTAAGTGGAAGCAGTGACTGTTCTACCCTCGCCCTCGTCGCCGGCGTTTCACCGAAGATCGTGAGAGAACGATTTGGAGACGCCTTGATGGCATTCACACTCGAGGTCTGCTCGCACATACTCCCTCACATGTAACATGCAGCCGCCATGCAAGTTGAAACGCTGCTGATGGCTTAGTGAATGCTTTGGAGCGATTGCCTGTCGGCTACTATCATCTCGTCTTCAGCGTCCCACATGAGCTTGTGCCGCTGATCTGGCAGAACAAGCGACAGCTGCTCATCACGGCAGGCAGCGCACCCTGACACTTGCCTCCGATAGAATCCTGACGTTTTACGGCCACTTGCCGAGAACACTGATCTACTTCAATGACTCGATGAGCGCTTTGCCCTGAATGCGCCAATTGCAGATCGAACTTTGTCGCGCCAGGTGCCAGAGAACTGATTTTTGTTCCCACCTGAACTGAACGCGTCGGTCGCCATCCGCACAAATTGAGTCCCGACAGCCTGGCCTACCGATCGCGGGCGAAGAATCCTCCTCTTGACAGTCGACTAGAAGTATAGTATTCGTCTCGATAATCGATATGAGAGGTGCTTATGGCGACTAAACGGGGTGATCTGGTACTGGGCACTCTCGAGATGCTGATCCTCAAAACAGTCGCCCTTCAGCCTATGCATGGATTCGGAATCTCCGTGCGGATCGAGCAGATGAGCGACGGACTCTTTCACGTCATTCCCGGTTCGCTCTTTCCGGCTCTGAATCGGTTGGAGCGAGAAGGGCGAATCAAGGGTGAGTGGCGATCTACAGAGAACAACCGACGCGCTCGATATTACGCGCTCACAGATCTCGGCAGGAAAGCATTGCGGGAAGAGATCCGTGCATGGGAGCGCCAAGTCGGAGCGGTTGCGCGAATACTCGAGGCATGAGGAGGTGGTGATGCTCTGGTGGAATCGACTGATTGCAGGTTTTAAAGTGCTGGCTTCGAAGCGGCGCAGAGGAGCGGAGCTCGACGAGGAGCTGCACGCCTACCTTCACGCAGAAGTCGAAGAGAAGATGCGCTGCGGGGTCTCCCAAACTGAGGCTTGGCGGCAGGCGCGCGCCGAAATGGGCAGCATCGAGAGCGTCAAAAGCAACGTGAACGCGATCGGATGGGACGCCTGGATGGAATCGGTGCTGTGGGATGTTCGTTATGGAATACGTCAGCTTTTGCGGAGTCCGGGTTTCACGATTGTTGCGGCGCTTACCCTGGCGCTCGGTATCGGAGCTAACACGGCTGTCTTCACTCTTATTTACGGCATCATGCTCAAGCAGCTTCCGGTGTCTCATCCGGAGCAACTCTATCGCGTTGGCGAAGGCGAATTCTATTGCTGCGAGTGGGGCGGGTTGCAGGGTTCATGGGGCACATTTGATTATCCGTTCTACAAGCATCTGCGCGACAGCGACGGCTCATTTGAGCAGCTTGCAGCGTTCTCGGGGAACACTCCCACGTTCAGCACGCGACGACCCGAGACCACACAATCCGCGCAAATGATCAATGGCGAGTATGTCTCCGGTAACTACTTTTCCACGCTGGGAATCAGCGCCGCTCGTGGACGGTTGATTTCCCCTTTTGACGACCATGAGAACTCAGCAGCGGTAGCAGTGATGGGCTATCGGGCTTGGCAGAATAAGTTTGGAGCCGATCCGTCGATTGTGGGCACGAAGCTGCTGATCAACGAGTTGCCGGTTGCCGTCGTGGGCATCGCTCCGCCGGGCTTTTTCGGTGACAGACTGGCGCAAAACCCACCAGAGCTCTGGATCCCGTTAAGCCAGCAGCCGGCTTTTGAAGGCAATGGCAAGAAATCGCTGCTCTATTCTTCTGGAGATGCCTGGCTGTATGTCATCGGGCGGCTGAAATCTGGACAAGTTCCCGCGGCGGTCCAGAGTAAGCTCACTGGTGAATTGCAGCAGTGGCTGCGCACAGAAAGAGAGCTGGACCAGGATGACATGGCCAAGCTCAGCGAGCAACGCGTTCAACTGACACAGGGTAGCAGTGGCGTGTCCCCGTTCCGAAGTAATTCGAAGCGCGGGCTAGTTCTACTTTCGTCCGCAGCGGCTCTTGTGCTCCTTATCGCCTGTGCAAACTTGGCCAATCTTCTGTTGGTGAGGGGCGCCACGCGACGACATCAGACTGCTCTTTGCCTATCCCTGGGAGCGTCTCGCGTGCGACTCATGCGCGCCGTTCTTACTGAAGGCCTGCTATTGTCGCTGCTGGGCGGTGCTATCGGCGTGCTGGTGGCTTTTGGTATCTCTAGAGCCTTGCTGCTGATCGTCTTTCGTGGCGCAACTCTGGTTCCGGTCAGTGCGACACCGTCGGCTCCGGTACTGTGTTTTGCATTCCTGCTATCGCTGTTCACGTGTCTGGCGTTTTCAGTTGCTCCGGCATGGATCGGCACACACGCTGATGCCGCCCATGGACTGCACGGCGCGAGCCGATCGCCAACGAAACATACCTCGCGTTCACAGAAACTACTTGTCGCAATACAGACTGCAGTTTCGGTGGTTTTGCTTGCGGTTGCTGGACTGGTGAGTGAAAGCCTCATTCATCTTGAAAGGGCCAACCTCGGCTTTCAGCCGCAAGGGCGGATCATCGCCTCGGTCAATTTCAAGGCTGCCGGGTATACGCCTGATAAGTTGCCTGCCCTTTATGATCGACTTCAGGATCGCTTGGAGCAGGTCCCAGGCGTTCTGAGCGCGAGCCTGTCGCTCAATGCTCCGCAGAAATTCTGCTGCGTCAATCTGAACGTCGCTATCGCCGGGCGCAGAGAAAAGTGGATTGAGGATGTGGATACCATATTCGCACGCGTCACGCCGCATTACTTTGAAACGATTGGAACACCGCTGATAAGAGGCCGCGCATTCACTAGTGGCGATACCCAGGCGACGCCGCACGTGGCAGTCGTCGATGAGGCCTTCGTGCGGAGATTCCTTGGCGACCAGAATCCGATCGGGCAGCATTTCGGCCTGAGTCTCGAAGGCCACAGTTCGGATTTCGAAATTGTCGGCGTGGCAAAGGACGCGAAGTATCGGAATCCGGCTTCGCCGCAGAATCCAATGTTCTTTCTGCCCTTTTCGCAGAGCACCGCTTACGCCTCTTCCGGTTATCAGCGGCTTGAAGCGGACACCTTGTATGCTCAGGTGATTGAGATAAAGGTGAGCGGCGCCCCGGCCGCATATCGTGACACTCTTGGCAGAGTGCTGGCCGAGGTTGACCCTCGGCTCGCGTTCATCGATGTCGATACATATTCCGATCAGGTCGCTGTTCAGTTCAACCAGGAACGACTGATTGCGAACCTTACGAGCCTGTTCGGAGTGCTGGCGCTCGTGCTGGCTTCGGTTGGGCTTTACGGCGCGACAGCTTATAACGTTGATCGGCGCACTGGCGAGATCGGAATTCGGATGGCTTTGGGTGCCGATCGCCGGAGCGTACTGGCTATGGTTCTAAGAAGTGCGATGGCGCAGGCTGGGCTCGGAATGTGCATCGGGGTCCCGATCGCCATCTTGTGTGGCAGGCTGTTGCAGAGTCAGCTCTACGGGGTGAACAGATTCGATCCAGTGGTGCTGAGCGGTTCCACGCTTGTGCTTGCATTCTGCGCTCTAATTGCGGCCATTGTGCCGGCACGCCGCGCGGCATCGGTAGATCCGAATCAGGCGTTGCGAACAGAATGACCTGAATTCACGAATTGGAACTCAATTGGTGCATTATCGCCAAGTCAGTGCGCCGGGATAAACCGGCATGACGCAGGGAATTCAGGAGTCCTACGAGAAAGGAGTAGCGAACCACTCGGCCCCGAGTTTTGCGTTGGGCACCGCGAGGTGCATGGCGAAGCGTAAACAGGGGTACAGGCGGCCTCACTTCACGACAAGTTTAAGTACGTCACGCTTCTGCGCCCTCAGGGCCATGCGGATGCCGATCTCGTGCGTATGTTGGCAATGCGATGCGTAGAGTGAAACAGAGGATTGCTCCAGGCTCCGGGAATCCGGATGTGCTGGACCCGATGGAAGCTTATCTGCATCTCTACCCCGATCCGGAGCTGCAGCCCATCGCGGACGCCCTGCGCGCCGAGCAGCAGAAGAACGTTGCCAGCGCTGATGAACAGCGCGGCTACCAGGCGCTCAAGCACAAAGATACTGGAGCGGCGGCTGTGGAGTTCAACAGCGTTCTGCGCCAGTCGCCCAACGACGTGAACGCAATCGCCGGACTCGGCTTTGTCCGACTCGACCAAAAGCAGTTCGCCGAGGCGTTGAGCTTGTTTGAGAAAGCGCGCTCGCGCTATACCACGCAACAAAAGAGCCCGCCCGCCAATTTGGATATTCAACTGGCGTGAACCATGCTCGCGGTTTCCCAGATGAGCCAGGCCTGGGCGACCTGTTGCGGAATGCCAGAATGCGGCCCGATCTCACGTCCGCGCAGCTGCACACGATCGAAGAGTTCTGGTCGACGTGGAGCGTGCGCCGCGCCCAGCGTGCCTTCGCCACCAACCCAAAAAGCGCCTTCGCCATTCTCATCGACGCCGGAAGCGCGTATCCGCAGAACCGGGATATTCACGCCGCCTTGGCCTCCTTGTACCTGAAGCGGCACGACAAAGAGAAGGCGCTGGAAGTCTTCCGAACCTGGGGAATGGCGGGTACGGAGGCCGGAGACTACCGCATGGCCACCGGGGCTGCACTCTCCGCGCACAAGGACACTTTGGCCGGTCAATTCCTGCGGCGCGGCCTGGAAAGCTTTCCTAACGCCCCCGACCTGATTCACATGAATGCCCGGCAAGACATTATGGGTGGAGATTATGCGGAAGCCGAGCGCGAATTGGAGTCGACTTTGGTACCGTGTCACGCCGCATGTCTATTTCGAGACGTTCGCAACCGCCAACAACGCTCAGAACTTCTACACCCAAAGCGCGGGATTCAGCCTGAAGTTCATGATCGATCCAATTCCGACCAGTACGGATCTGCCAGTGAACTCGATTCCGGACTGGACGGGTAAGCAGCCATTCTCCGTGCGATGAACCGTGGCCGCAATTGAAATGAGTCGCCCGCAGGATGTATCTTGGGAAGCCGACTTGTATTCGTCAATTCGGCGAGTACCGCCTGACCGATAGCGCGGTCACGGCGGGATTCCGAGCGGATCGTGGTGAACTGAGAATTAATCGTGAGGCCGATACTGAGCACTTGTTTAATGGTGCGAGGTTGCTTGAAAAATGGGTGCGATTTTCAATTGCGTCTATGAAAATGAATGATTTGGTGGCGGAGGAAGCTACTGCATGGACGTCTAGGACTTCGCAGGACGGACGATGAATCCCCGCCAAAATCGCGTATTTCGGCTGAAATCCGGACGAACTCGTCCAGTTCGTCCGGAACCCGTTTCCCCGCATGTTGCCCCGCCATTCTCTTTCTGTATACGCTCTGTCTTGAATTCTCGGCACGGTTGTAAACGTGATATGCCCGAATGAGGGACAACAGCCAGTCACATGCCGAAAGCTTGTGACCCACTTCGAAAATCAGGAGAGGATTTGCAGAGCATTATCATAGATGTATACACGCCAATGTTTATTCGGGTTGGACCACCACTACCCGCCGATTCGGTCCGACCCCCGGATTTCGTTTGCCGCCTGTCCCTCGGTTGAGAAAGTTTGTAATTGGCACCCAAGTTTGTGCTTCATTAAGAGAGGTCTGGCGAGGACCGTGGTCTCTGATGTCCCAAAATCGGGACTTGGGGCGCCCGGGTTTGTGCATCAAAGCTGTATATGACGTGCACGCCTTCGTCGTGTTATCGCTTGCAGCTTCATTCCGAATTCACTTTTGACGATGCCGCCTCGGCAGCCAGCTATCTGAAGGCGCTCGGAATCTCGCACGTGTATTGTTCCCCTTATCTGCAAGCGGCAAGGGGGAGCAAACACGGCTATGACGTCGTGGATCAGCAGCGCGTGAATGCTGAGCTTGGCGGCGAAGAGGGACACGCGCGCTTTTGCGCGACTTTGAAAGACCTCGGCTTGGGACAGGTGCTGGACATTGTGCCCAACCACATGGCCACCGGCCCCGAAAACAGATATTGGTGGGACGTTCTTGAGAATGGGCCGTCGAGCCGGTTTGCCACGTGGTTCGATATCGATTGGAATTCGCCCGAGGTGAAGCTGCATAACAAGGTCTTGATCCCCGTATTGGGTGAACAGTACGGGAAGGTGCTGGGCGCGGGCCAACTCTCAATTGAGTACGACGGCGAATCGTTTCAGGTGCGCTACTTCGATCATATATTTCCGCTTGCTCCGCGATCGCTGGCGATTCCACTGTCGCGGGCTGCAAAGTATATCCATGCGCCGACTCTCGGGTTCATCGCTGATAGTCTTGCGCGGCTTCCTCTGCCGGAAGCGACGGAAAACGAAGTTGTGGTTGCACGCCATCGCGACAAAATCGTGCTCTACAACTTGCTGCACCGCTTTTGCGATGAGAATCCCGGCGCTTCGGAAGCAATCCGCCAGGCTGTGAATGAAATCAATCGCGACGCGGACTCTTTGGACGCGATCCTGAATCTTCAGAATTATCGCCTGGCGTATTGGCGCACCGCAGATCAGGAGATGGGGTACAGGCGCTTCTTCGACGTTAATACATTGATTGGCGTGCGCGTAGAGCGGCCCCATGTCTTTATTGCCACTCATGCCCGGATCCTGGATTGGCTTCGCACCGGCGTTATCGACGGCGTACGCGTGGATCACCCCGACGGCTTGCGCGATCCGCAACAGTACTTTGCGCGCCTGCGCGCGGCTGCGACCGAAGCATACATTCTCGCCGAAAAAATTTTGCAGCCTTCAGAAGTTTTGCACGCGAACTGGCCAATTGATGGAACCACTGGGTACGACTTTCTGAACGTGTGCAACGGACTGCTGATGCATGGGGAAGGGCTCAGTCAAGTCGACAAGATTTATCAGGAATTCACAGGCAGGGGCGAAGAATTCGATTCGCTCGCGCACTCAAAGAAGCTGGCCGTGGCTCACGAAGCGTTGGGGAGCGACGTGAACCGGCTGGCGCAGATCTTTGTCGAGATTTGTGAAAACAATCGCGACCAAAGAGATTACACTCGCGCCGAGATCAGGCGCGCAATTCGAGAGGTTGGAGCAGGATTCGAGGTTTATAGGACGTACGTCGTTCCGCAGCGAAACGAAATTGCCGAAGAAGATCGGGCTGCGATCGACGATGCGGTATCGATTGCCAAAGCGAGCAGAACCGACATTGATCCCGGATTGTTCGACTTTATGGGCGATGTGCTGCAATTGCGCGTCCGCGGAGAACTGGAAGACGAGTTCGTGCTTCGCTTTCAGCAGTTCACTTCGCCGGTGATGGCGAAGGGTGTTGAAGACACTGGTTTCTATTGTTTCAATCGAATGATCGGCCTGAACGAGGTGGGCGCGTCGCCGGAACGCAATGGAGTTTCCCTCGCCGAATTCCACGCCTTCTGCGACAGAACGCACATGCTTTACCCTCAGGCGATGAATACTCTGTCGACGCACGACACAAAACGCTCTGATGACGTGCGTGCTCGCCTGGCAGTCTTGACGGAGATCCCCACCTTGTGGCGAAAGGCGCTTCGTCGCTGGTCGCGCATGAATCGTTTGTTTAAGGTTGGCGAATTCCCCGATCACAATACTGAGTACTTTCTGTATCAGACACTGATCGGAGCGTGGCCAATCTCGATGGAGCGAACGTTGGTCTACATGGAAAAGGCTGTGCGCGAAGCAAAAGAGCAGACCAGCTGGACTCAACAAAACAGGGAGTTTGAAGATGCGCTGCGCACATTCATTCAACGCCTCTACGATTCAGCAGAGTTCACTACCGATTTGGAAGCATTCGTTGCGCAGATTCTACTGCCGGGAAGAATCAACAGCCTTACGCAGACGCTGATTAAATGTACTGCGCCCGGGGTGCCCGATCATTACCAGGGCAGCGAGATTTGGGATCATCACCTTGTGGACCCCGATAATCGCGGTGAGGTCGATTACGAACTGAGGCGTTCGATGCTTGCCGAGCTTGAGGCCGGCATGCCGGTTGACGATATCTTGAAGAGGATGGACGACGGGCTGCCGAAGCTCTGGGTGATCTTCGAATCACTGCACCTGCGGCGTAATCACCCTGGGTGGTTTGGGAAGAACTCAGCTTATCTGCCCATGGCGATCGACGGCCCTAAGAAGGATCATGTGGTTGGTTATTTGCGCGGCGAGAATGTGGCGGTGGTTGCGCCGCGATGGAACTTTGTACTCGGCGGGAACTTCGCTTCGACGACGGTGGAGCTTCCTGAAGGCAGCTGGAATCATCTACTCACTGGCGAGAGCTTCGAGGGCGGTTCACTGCGAGCGCAAAACCTTCTCAAACGATTTCCTGTGGCGCTTCTTGCGAAAAATGGAGAGTAGCCGATGCGTCAATTTGCTGTCTGGGCTCCGAATGCAAAGCGGGTGTCTTTGAGCGTTTCGGGAGAGACTCGCGCCATGAATGGCCCTGACGATCATGGTTGGTCGCGGCTTGAGGTGAGCGATGCGGGGCACGGAACGGATTACGGCTTTGTTTTGGATGACGACGCGAGGGTTTATCCCGATCCGCGCTCGGCCTGGCAGCCGAACGGCGTGCACGAACGATCGCGGGTTTACGGCCACAGCCGCTTTGCATGGAGCGACGCATATTTCGATGCGCCTCCGTTGGCAAGTGGGATCGTTTACGAGATGCACGTGGGTACATTTACGGCGCAAGGCACATTCGATGCTGCAATTGAAAAACTGGATCACCTTGTCGAACTTGGAATCGCCCACGTTGAGTTGATGCCGGTAGCTGCCTTTGATGGTCGGCACGGCTGGGGGTACGACGGAGTTGCGCTGTTTGCCGTACATGAACCCTATGGCGGTCCTGACGGCCTGAAGCGATTTGTGAATGCGGCGCATGCAAAGGGTCTCGCTGTTCTGCTCGATGTTGTCTACAACCACTTTGGACCGTCGGGAAACTACACCGGCAAGTTCGGCCCCTACGTGACGGAGTCGCATCACACGCCGTGGGGTGGGGCTGTGAATCTTGAAGATGCCGGATCGACCGAAGTGCGGCGTTTCTTCTGTGACAATGCACTCATGTGGCTGCGCGATTACCACATCGACGGCCTTCGGATCGACGCGGTGCATGCGTTTGTCGATCGGTCGGCAATTCATTTTCTCGAGCAGCTTTCGATGGAAGTGGAAACGCTGCAGGCAGAACTCAGTCGACATCTTGTTCTGATTGCAGAGAGCGATTTGAACGATCCGCGCGTGGTTACCTCGCGTGATGCCGGCGGGCTCGGAATCGACGCGCAGTGGAGCGATGATTTTCATCATGCGCTGTTTGCGGTTCTCAATCCGAAGGAGAGAACTGGATATTATTCAGACTTCGGATCGCTCGCGCAATTGGCAAACGCCCTTGAGCGGACGTTTGTCTATGACGGGATTTACTCGCGCTATCGAAGACGAGTGCATGGCAAGCCGGCAGGGGCTTTGTCGCGGCATCGTTTCCTGGGATACATTCAGACGCACGACCAGGTGGGCAACCGCGCAGTCGGCGACCGCATCAGCCACGTTGCGGGCATCGCGCGCGCTAAAATTGCGGCTGCGATTTATTTGTTGAGCTCTTTTGTGCCGATGCTTTTCCAGGGCGAGGAGTGGGCGGCTTCGTGTCCGTTCCAATATTTTGCCGACCACCAGGACCGGGAATTGGCGCGGCTTGTTTCAGAAGGAAGACGGCGTGAGTTCTCGGCGTTTGGATGGGCACCGGAGACGATTCCCGATCCGGAGAACGTGAAAACCTTCGAAGCTTCGAAACTCAAATGGGACGAAGTAAGCGAACGGGAACACGCTGAGATGCTGGAGTGGTATCGGGCCCTGATTCGCTTGAGACGGAGTACGCCTTGCCTCAATGATGGCGGGCCCGGCAAGGTGCGCGTCGAGTTCGATGAAGAAAAGAGATGGCTTCGAATTGAGCGCGGAACAATTTCGGTGCTATCGAACCTGGGTACACAAGAAATCGCTTTGCAGGTTCCGCTATCAAGCACGATCGAGCTGGCGACGCACGACACGGTCCGGATCGCTGGCAATGCAGTTAGTTTGGCTGCCGACTCACTCGTTGTGGTCAGCGGGCCGCCTGTTAAAAGTGCCTGATCGAGCTACTCGTATTGGCGGGCTCGTCGGGAATGTGCATACGTTCGCCTGTATGCTCCACGCGGCTTTCGAGTGAGCGGCTGACGAGGTCGCGTGAGCCGAGGCCCACGGCAAGCGAGAGCGTAAGCACAATTCCGCCAAAGAGGATTCCGAAGGCCAGTTCAACAACATTTCCGCCCACCTGCAGGTGATCGAGCACCATCGCCGCGGTGAGAACGAGCACCAGCCACTTAACGCCAAGCGACAGGAACCTGGAATATTGCAATTGCGCATTCACGGCGCTGATGAGCACCGAGCGCGCAAGGAACCGGGCGATGATAATGCCGGCAATCAACAGCAGAGCTGCGCCAACGGCATGCGTGAGATATGGAAGCAAAGAGATAGGAAGAGCCGTGCCTGTTGCATACGACGTATCGAAAGCTGAAACGCCGATAATGAGCCCCAACACCACGCAGATCCAAAATGAGGCGCGGGCAATGATGTCGGTGGGTGAGGTGGATGGCGACCAATCTGTTCCGCCTTTGCGCGCGATACGCAGATCGAGCTTGATCCATGTGAGAGTGCGCCGCAGGATCGATGAAATGGCCGCGCCTGCCACGGTAAAGACCACGAGCGCGACAAAGAACGCAAGGATTCCGGGCAGCACGGCGATCAGAAGCGTGAGCACGCGGTATATCGACTGGTGTAACGCATTCGACATCTGGTGCCAGATAGAAACGTCCTCAGAGTATGCAGGGATTCCCGATATGTTTTGACTTGCCTGCTGCGCCGCATTAGCAATCAGGGTTTGCATCGAGTTTTCTCCTCTCGCGGTTACGCCGGAATCAGGCCTCCCGGATTGGCAATTCAGCAATCACGAGTTGAACCGGTCAGGCCAACGCCAGCGCGCGACCAGGTAGGGTTTATCCGCTTCAAAAGCCGCGGCAACTGCTTCAATGTGACGCTCTGCGGGGGTACCCGACGCAGTAACGTTAATGTGGCCGGCGACCCACGCCAGATAGAGCGGAATCATTGCTCCAAGCAGGTGTCCGCGGTTAATGGTGCGAAGTCGATAGGCAATCAGGAAGTCGAAAACAATTCGCGCCCACAGATTGTCGGGCATGCGAAATTCGGCGGCTTCAAGAACGGAACACCGCTTCAGCATCAGCAGTGAATTCGGAGACAAAACCAGCGACCATATCTCCTGAAGATTTGCGGTGGCAAGGCGAAATGCCGCAACCATACGTGGGACATCGGCGGTGCCGCCGGATGCCGTGGGTTCAGCTTGAGGCCGGCGAATCAAAGGTGCTCGCCTGGGTCGTTGCCACAGGGCCGCCTTGGCCTCAAGATCGGCAAATAGAGAGCCGGTGACCAAAGCCAGAATCGAATTGACATCCGGATCGGACGGTTGAGGCAGGCTACGCGCTCCAACATCGACCTCTTCCAACGTGAATCCGGCGGCTACTGCTTCGTTCACCGGCCACAAAAGCGTTTCGCTCTGGCTAAATGGGGGAACTCGCTGTGCCACGGCCGCAAGCCGCTCTGCCATCCGCGTCGAAAGACCAAGATCGATAGACAACGGAAAGCGGACACGCGACGCGAATGCGGCTCGAGTCAGCGGGTACAAAATGGCCGAGTTAATTAACCCTGCATGAGCCGCAATGGAATAGTGCGGCACTACCAGGTCAATCGACGCGGTCAATACCGCTTCGGCAAGTCTGCGCAGCGAGAGCGGGCTGAGAGAGTCAGCGCCCGGTCCGAGGATGAGAATGGCTTTGGCTTCATGCTCGAGCCCGCACTGCGCCGCGGCGACGAAATCCGAAGCTTTCAGCATCCAAAGCGGATTTGTTTGCGGCAAGGGAACGATTCGCAGTGGCGTTTGAAAGTCGGCGGGCAACGCATTTTGCGTGGAGACGATGATGCTCTCGGCGGGGAACGTGGCTTCAAGGTTTGCGAGAGTCCCTTTGAACTCCTCCGCAGCCATGGCCGTGACAAATACAACTAGATCGGCCGTCGCGTGGGTGGCGATTGAAGTGTCATCGGGTATGGGATTCGCTGTTGCCATCTCTCTCCAGAAAAACTCAAACCAGGCGGATGCTGGGCTTGTCAGACTAATTCCCGCCCAAAGGACCTACACACTTACGATGCCGTCAATTGGAATGCGGACCAACGCCAGCCTGTCATCCAGTTCGTAAAGCAACTCATAGAGCGCTTTTTCAAGCAGATACGCGTCGAGCAGAATCTGGGCACCGGTGGGCGACGGCAACAACGATTCATTCGCTGCGACGCTCTCCCGGTACGCAAAAAGAAACGCCGATGACGCCGCGTTTTGCCAAGCCTGAACCCATCCGGCCAACGCCACGGGATTCATCGAAGGATCCTTGGAGCCGTTCGCGGCGATTGCGCAGTCAATGGCTGAAAAGCCTGCGTACGAAAAAGAACGCAGCATACCGACTACATCTTTCAGCGGCGATTTCTTTCCGCGGCGCTCTTCAATGGGACGGGAGGGCTCGCCCTCAAAGTCGAGGAGAATGAAATCGCCAATGGCGGATGCAGTATTTTCTGACTCGCTAACTGACGCTGGAACATGCAACGTCTGGCCCAGGTGGTAGTCGCCATGGATGCGGATAGCTTGACCGGCAGAAGTAACATTCGCGATGGACCGCGCGCGTTGAATCAACTCGGCTCTTCGCGAAAGGAGCAACCCGGCGCGGTCTGACGTTTGGTCGTCGAGCTTGGGAAGTTTCGCTTTGAGCGCTTCAATTGAAGCTTTAAGTTGAGCCTCAATGCGCTCGGCGTCGCGCTCGAGTTCCTCTTGCGTGAGTGGCTGAGGTGCGAAGGCTGGAAGGCTCGAATTACTAGACAGCGCGAGGTGCAGCTCGGCAGTGCGTTTGCCGAGAAGTGCTGCGGCATCGAGAGTGACCTGAACCGGCTTGAGTTGATCGGGGACCGGCGCGAGTGCACTCAGCCAACCGGACGGGAGCGTGGGCGCAGGAGTCCGAAGCGACGATAGCGTGGGAAGCCAGCTTGATAGATGATCGAGAAACCACCGCCTACCGTCGCCGTCATTGTCCACAAGGCCCTGCAACATGGCCACCGTGGTTTTTCCCGCACGTCCAGAGCTGATCGAGATTTCTCCAAGGAAAGGTGGAATCCCGGAAAAATGAGCAACCTCGGTCAGAAAGCGCCCAACTTCTACATCGGGATTTTCCTCAGGCTGAAGTTTCCTGAAAAGCTTGAGGAAGAGCTGCCTGTCGAACAAGATCGCCGTATTGGACTGCTCGGCTGATCCAACTTTTGAAGGAGGATGCAGCTTCGCCAACGCCGCGGAGAACTTGCTTGAAGCCCGCGCATCGAGGCGGTCGCCCTCCGGCACTACGTTTCCCGCAGAAGGAGACTCACGCGGCTGCAGGCGCCGCGCTACTGAAGATTGAGCCGCAGGAGCCTCGGTTCGCGGCGGCGCCGCGGCTTCGCCCGGCTGAGCACTTAACGGGACCGGGGCAACCGCTACTGCGGGTTCGGCCGTTTTCTCGCCGACTGCATCCTGCGGTGATTGGGTAGCTGCGTCGAACTCCGAAATTGTCTTACCGTCGTGTGAAACGGGAAGCGTTGCGTTCGCCGCAATCAGCTCCAGCAATTCATGGTGGAAATCTTCCCGGGCCACAGCATCATAGACAATGACGGGGCCAGTCGCTGAATCGAGCCTGGCTACGACGCTGTCGGGCTTCTCTGCCATAATTTCTTCGAGCGCTGCGCCCCCACTGATCGCCAGCGGAATCTGATAGACTTCAGGCGCGCCTGAGAAGTAGTGGACATCGTAAAAGAACAGAGCGGGCCGAATTGCCGGAATCTCCGACTCGCGGCCCTGCGTGAAGCCGTCGGGATTTGATGGGAACTCAACCCAGTTGCGCAGGCGCACCGATTCGATGGTGCGCGTTTTCGCGCCAAACCAGCGATTCTTCGGCAGCCATTCGCGCAGCGCAGGTTCAAGAATCGAGGGACCTGCGTCGGCGAGGAACTCCGCCCAACCGCTCGTGACTACGGGCGACGCAATCGATTCTTCAACAACCTGAATCTCCTGAGCCGGAGCGGTCAAATCCGAAGCCATCTCTTCGAGGGGACCGACTGCCTGCAACTCCAGCCAGAGAAACGAATATGGTGCAACAGTGAGCGGATAGGGCTCACGAGTAATCTCGGGAAATGAAACATATCCGAGCATTTCGACCGGCTGATAGCCTGCATACTTTTCGAGATCGAGCGTGACTGGCTGCGCAAAGCGGCTGAGATTCGCTACGCATAGAACGGTCTCGCGCAAGCCATCGATCTGCTCGAACTCGCGAAGATAAGCGAGAATCTTGCGATTGGTCGGATTGAGAAATGTCAGCGTACCGCGGCCGAATACTTGGAATAGCTTTCTCAACGCGATCATGTTGCGGGTCCAGTGCAGCAGGCTCGACTGATCGCTGAGCTGCGCTTCGACATTAACAACCTGGTAGCCGTAGATTGGATCCATGACCACGGGAAAGTAAAGCCGCGCCGGGTCGCACTTTGAGAAGCCGGCGTTGCGATCCGAAGTCCACTGCATGGGAGTGCGCACGCCGTTCCGGTCGCCGAGATAAATGTTGTCGCCCATGCCGATTTCGTCGCCGTAATAGAGTATGGGCGTACCGGGGAAGCTGAGCAATATTGAGTTCAAAAGTTCGATACGTCGGCGGTTGTTATCGACGAGCGGCGCGAGCCTGCGGCGGATGCCGACATTGACGCGCATGCGCGGATCCGCCGAATACGCAAAATACATGTAATCGCGCTCGTCGGCGGTCACCATCTCAAGCGTGAGTTCGTCGTGGTTGCGCAGAAACAGTCCCCACTGGCAATTGTCGGGAATCCCAGGAGTCTGCGCCATGATGTCGGTGATCGGCTGACGATCTTCCTGGCGAAGCGCCATGTAAATGCGCGGCATGAGCGGAAAATGGAAGGCCATGTGGCACTCATCGCCATCGCCAAAATAAGGCCGCACATCTGCAGGCCACTGGTTGGCCTCAGCCAGAATGAGACGATTTGCATAGTCGGCGTCGATGGCGGCACGCAAGGCCTTGACGACCACATGAGTTTCCGGCAGATTCTCGCACGATGTTCCGTCGCGCTCGCACAGATATGGAATTGCATCGATGCGCAGAGCGTCCACGCCCATGTCGAGCCAGAAGCGCATCGCGTTGAGCACTTCATTCATCACCAGCGGGCTGTCGTAGTTGAGATCGGGCTGATGCGAAAAGAACCGGTGCCAATAATAGGCCTTGGCAACTTCATCCCACGTCCAGTTTGATTTCTCAGTGTCGGTAAAAATGACGCGGGCTTCTTTGTAGCTTTCACCCGTATCGGACCAGACGTACATATCGCGCTCGGGCGATCCCGGCGGAGCCAGGCGCGCGGCTTTGAACCAGGGATGCTCATCGCTGGTGTGGTTCACCACCAGCTCGATCATTACCTGCATACCGCGTTGATGAGCGGCTTCGAGAAACGCTTTGAAATCGTTCAGTGTCCCATACGATGGGTTGACGTCGGTGTAATTTGAGATGTCGTAGCCGTCGTCGCGCAACGGAGACGGGAAAAACGGCAACAGCCAGATACAGGTAACACCCAGCTCGTTCAGATAATCGAGCTTCGTCAACAGCCCGGGAAAATCGCCGATGCCGTCGTTATTTGAATCGGCGAACGCGCGAACGTGCAGCTCATAAATAATCGCGTCTTTGTACCAGAGGGGATCTGTTGCACTGGCGATCTTCTTCACACGTTCACTCTCCGGTCCGTTTCGATTGAACCCTCGTTACTGTATGCGACTCACGCGGAAGATGTGCGCGGGCTTAACTCCCGGGTGTAATGAAACGTAGCTACGGCCGCGCCACACATAGTGCTCGCCGCTCAGCAGGTCATCGACAAGAAAACTTTCATAGGCTCCGCAGCCGATCTTATCGAGATCGAGATTTGTCCAGCCGCTTTGCTCGTTGAATGAATCGAGGTTCACCACGACAAGGATTGTGTTTTCAAAATCAGGCGTGGCCTTCGAGTAGCAGATGAGCTGCGGATTGTCGGCTCGGAAAACTCGCACGCCACGCGCGATCCAGAACTCGAAGACGGAATAAAGTTCATGCCACAAGCCACGCCAAACGGACGATTCGAAATTGAGCGGATAGATATCCTGATACTTCTTTGGCGGATTCTCGGCGTACTGAATTGAGTCGTCGGGGCGCTTGACAAACCAGTCAGGATGCTCTGAGACCCAGGGATGATCGGGCGAGCACTGAAAAGCAATGTCGAGGGCAACTTCGATTCCTCTTGATCTTGCCGTGGTTGTCAGGCTTTCGAAACCGGCAAACGTGCCAAGCTCGGGATGGATCGATTTGTGGCCGCCCTGGTCACCGGCGAATTGCGCGCCGAGCGCCGCGCTAACCTTCACTGCCCTGTCACCGATGGCCCATGGGCTGCCGGGCGCTCCGGGCGGTGCGGAAATGGAGTTGTTGGGGCCCTTCCGAAATGCGCGCCCGATGGGGTGAATTGGCGGCAGGTACAAGATGTCGAAGCCCATTTCCGCAATCTCAGGTAACTGCCGCTCCACATCGCGAAATGTGCCATGTTCACCGGGAACCGGCGACGCCGACCGAGGAAACAACTCGTACCACGATGAAAAGCGCGCCCGCTCGCAATCAAACCAGATCGGCAATTCGGCGTCGTAGTTGGTCGCTTTCGCCAAATCTGGATAGCGCGCCATCAGCTCAATAAGGGCGTCGTCAAGCGGGTTGTCGTAAGTCGCGCGTTGTTCCTTCGCCAGGTCTTCAAAGCGTTGCGCCCATTGTTCGAGTAGTCTGGCGTCACCGCCTTTTGCGCGCCGCGAAGCTTCGCGCACCAAGACGGCGCCCGAACGAAGCGCGAGCGCAATGTCGTCACTTTGTGTGTCTCGGCTTTGAGGATTGGAACCGATGTTGAGCCCCGCTCCATGATTCGGAGCCGCCGCCGGCAGCGCAGTGCTTAACGATGGATCGCGCTGCGCGGCAAGGCGCTTCTTCAGGTCGCCGGCCCAGCCTGCAAAGTGGTCGACCCATCCGAGAAAAGTGAACCGCAAGGCGCCAAGCGCGTCGACACGAATAATTCCTTTCCACAGGTCATTGCCTGTGGGGAGCATGGGCACAAACCGCCAGCGGCCGTCGCTCGAATGGCGATAATGCGCACGCGCGGCCAATTCATCTTTGCCGTCGGCGAAGATGGCCGCGGTCACGACGACCTCGTCGCCTGCAATTCGGCGCACGGCATAACGTCCACCATCCTGCTGGGGGGTTACGTCTTCAATCACAACGCGCCGGCGACCATGTAGGGGAATCATGGCCAACCTCGAGAGCGAAAGCCGCTTACGCAGATTTTAGCGGATCGGGAAACAGCGGCTTTCGCCGAATGTTTCAAATCCGCCAAAAAGAAGCTGCAGTTCTTAAAGATGCACGGAAAAAATGTGGGGTTGTTGGCAAATCCTCCCGGCCTGCTCACGGAGGACTCCGCTGGTCGGCTGGCAGCAAAAACGGTCCGGATAGCACTCGGATCCGATCTCTATTATCGAAAAAGCTTTAAAGCTGGGCCCCGGAGGGAGTTCGAACCCCAATGAACGCAAAGCCAGTCATCCGTCCGATTCTGCTAAGTTCTTTGGAATCTGGTGGCGGAGGGCAGGATCGAACTGCCGACCTTGGGGTTATGAATCCCACGCTCTAACCATCTGAGCTACTCCGCCGCAAGGGAGGCGCGGCAAGAACGCGCCAATATTGATGATACGGACCAAAGAATGCGCGGTCAAACCCTGGCGCGCACGATTGGACAGTATGAGTGACGCCGCTCCACTCCTGTAAACTCTCCTGCATGAGCACGATGCGAATCGCCGCTGTGATTCCGGCCCGGCTGGCTTCAACGCGCATGTCGCACAAGGTGTTGCGCGAGATTGCCGGCCGGCCGATGGTGGAGTGGGTGTGGCGTGCGGCCCACGAGAGCGGCCTGATGGACCCTGTGCTGGTGGCCACCGATTCCAGCGAAGTGGCCGATGTGTGCGGCGGCCGGGGCATCCCGGTGGTGATGACCTCGCCCGACTGCGCCAGCGGCAGCGACCGCGTGCGAGAGGTTGCGCGCAAGGTTGACGCCAACATCTATGTGAACATCCAGGGCGACGAGCCGATGCTCACGCCCGACTTTTTCCCTCCTTTGCTCAAGCTCTTCGACCGGACTGAGGTGCAGGTGTCAACCCTGGCGGTTCGCTGCCCCGCCGAGGAGATCCAGAACCCCAACGCCGTGAAGGTCGTGACCGCGCTTGACGGGCGCGCACTTTACTTTTCCCGCGCCACCATTCCTCATGATCGCGACGGGGAGGGTGCCGCAGGTTACCGCAAACATCTGGGCATTTACGCCTATCGCAAAGCCGCACTGGAACAGTTTGCTGCGCTGCCGCCGGGGTGGCTGGAGCGACTGGAGCGGTTGGAGCAGTTGCGCTTTCTCGAGAACGGCATCGATGTCTACGTTGCCTCGGCTCCGCGCGACTCCATCGGAGTGGATACCGAAGAGGACCTGGCCCGCGCCGAGGCTATGTTGATTGCCCGGATGCAGGGCTGAGTCACCGCCCAGTGTGCCGGCGTGCAGAGACGGACCAAGGCTATGTTGAGTGCCGAGGTGCCGCGCGTGGAGTGCGATACGGAGTATCCCCCCCATTGTGCCTGTAAATAAATCGACTGAAATCATTGACTTAACAAAAAGTTGCGAAGCTAAGCATAGGAAGGCAAACGAGATATTTGTAAGCGTATGAAAATAAATGGTTTATTCGTCGGTTCTTGCTCCTGGTACAAAATGCGAGCGTTGAACTTTTTCAACCTCCGTCTTGAATGTAACGCAGGGAGGGGAAATTATCGGCGAAACGGCGTGGCGAGGGTATTTCTCTTTGGTGTGTATGACTTTCAGCGGAATTGTCTTTCAGATTTTGGATGGGCTCCAGCAGAATAGTTGCAGGCTCAAGCTTTCCTGACTCCAAGCTATGCTTCGGCACGTTCTCATCTTTGGCCTCGTGGGTGGCGCGCTGGTTGTGCTGCTCAAACTCATCGAATACCGGTTCCTGGTGATCGAGCACTCGTTTGAGCTTTATGCCGGATTGATTGCAGCAATCTTCGCGGCGCTCGGCATCTGGCTCGGCCTCCGCATTACGCGCCGCCGCGTGACTATTCGCGAGACCGTCCGCGAAACGGTGGTGGTGAAGGAGGTGCTTGTTCCCGCGGAAGCTCCCGTCCGCGAACCCTTCGCACCCAATACGGCCCAGCAGCAGAGCCTCGGCATCACGGCACGCGAGCTCGAAATCCTCACCCTGGTCGCCCGTGGCTTTAGCAATCGCGAGATCGCTACGCAGCTTTTCGTTTCAGAGAACACTGTCAAGACTCATTGTGCGCGCGCCTTCGACAAGCTGGGAGCAAA
>DATJSB010000345.1:0-13096 GCA_035504315.1 Occallatibacter sp. | reverse complement strand
CCGCCGGTTTACCACCTACGAGCGAATCGACGAGATTCCTTACATGGTGGTGAAGAAAGACGGACGCCGCGAGCGGTTCGACCGGCACAAGGTGCTGAACGGACTGGTGCGCGCCTGCGAAAAGCGACCGGTTTCGTCGGGACAGCTCGAGAAGATTGTCGACGCCACGGAGAGCTTTCTGGTGGATGCGCCGGAGCGCGAGCGCAGCACGGCGGAAATCGGAGAGCTGATCATGCATCATCTGAAGAGCCTCGACACCGTGGCTTATATTCGTTTCGCGAGCGTGTATCGGGACTTCAAGGATGTGAATGAGTTCAAGGAAGAGCTGGAGGGGCTGCTGGACAGCCATCGGGGGAACAAAGGGAAGAGGTAACGGGGAACAAGCTTCTAGCTACTAGCCGGGTACTCTAGTCGGAGCGGACATGCGCACAAAAGAACCGCGAATGCGAATCACGCGCAGAGTCGAAGGACGGCCGATGCGAGCGGAGTGCACAGCTTGTGCCGACGCGACTTTTCAGGTCGAAGGATGGGATCCGCAGCCTAGATCTCTTCAGCAGCCTAGTTTCTTACGGCCAGACCGCGAGCATTTTGAGAAAATGCTCCGCGACCAGTTCCAACGACACTTGCAATTAGCGCATCAAGGGAAAGTTGAAGAAGATGACTGAGCAACAAGCGCACAAGATTACGCTGATTCCCGGCGACGGCATCGGGCCTGAGGTTACGCAGGCGGTGGTTCGCATTCTTGAAGCCACTGGCGTGAAGTTTGAGTGGGAGCGGTTTGCCGCGGGCGCCGAGGCGTTTGAGATTCACGGCGAGTACATTCCGGCGGTGCTCTACGAGTCGATCGAACGCAACAAAGTAGCGCTCAAAGGTCCGGTCACTACGCCCATCGGCGGCGGGTTCAAGAGCATTAACGTAACACTCCGGAAGAAATTTGACCTGTTCGCAAATTTCCGCCCCATCCGCAATCTGCCTGGGCTCGAGACCAAGTATCCCGGCGTCGATCTCATCATTGTCCGCGAGAACACCGAGGGCGAGTACGTGGGCCTGGAGCACGAAGTGGTGCCGGGCGTGGTTGAATCGATCAAGGTGATTACCGAAAAAGGATCGACGCGTATTGCGCGGTTTGCGTTTGAATATGCGCGCAAACATGGGCGAAAGAAGATTCACTCGGTGCACAAGGCCAACATCATGAAGCTCTCAGACGGGCTGTTTTTGCGCTGCGCAAGAAAGGTAGCCGAGGAGTTCCCCGATGTCCAGTACGGCGAGCACCTGATTGACAACACGTGCATGCAACTGGTGATGAATCCCTACCAGTACGACACGCTGCTGCTCGAGAATCTTTACGGCGATATTGTGAGCGACCTGTGCGCTGGACTGGTGGGCGGCCTCGGACTTGCTCCCGGCGCGAACCTGGGCGCGGAGTGCGCGATCTTCGAGGCGGTGCACGGATCGGCGCCGGACATTGCCGGCAAGGACCTGGCGAATCCGACTGCGCTGTTGCAGTCGGCGATATTGATGTTGCGGCATCTTGATGAAATGACCGCTGCTGACCGTGCACAAAAAGCACTCGAGGCGGTGTATACCGAACGCAAGACACTGACCCGCGATGTGGGGGGCACGGCCGGAACGAGCCAGTTTGCCGACGCGGTGATTGCGGCGCTGGAGTAGTGCAGCAACGCAACGCCACAAGCTTCTCGCTGTATGCGCTTCTCTGTGCAGCTTTCCGAAAAGGGCCATTCCTCTAATTTCCTCCGTCGCCGACCCCACAAAAAATTCTTTTGAATTGGCGCAACTTCCCATTTACCCCGGGGTCTTGAAGGTATCAAACCGGCCCTGGCAGTCGCCGCACCGCGAACCGGCAATATCGCGGCTCCATGCGACGGCTCTCCAATTCCCACGTGGCCTGGTGGACATGGGCTCCGGCGTTTTCCAAGCGAAGGCGCATACGGGAACTTGTGTCTGTGCGCCGGACCATTTAGAGAGCTGCTAGAGGGGGAGCCGAAAATCGAGGGGGGACGAATATGAGGCGCATTGCGCTTGCTCTCTGCACCACTCTGCTCGCTGCACCGCTTGCCGCATCCGCCGAACGGCTGATTCCGGCGGGCTCTCTGATCGGATGCACCGTCTCAGAGCCGAAGATCAACTCGAGAACCATGGCAATCGGCGATCCCGTGCTCTGCCAGGTGGGCGCAACGGAGCGCTACGGCCGATCGATGCTGCCCTTCAACAGCTTTCTCGAGGGACGATTTGAGGACTACAAGGATCCCGGCCATTTTGTTGGAAAGGGCTGGATGGAGCTCAAATTTGACCGCATGATAATTGAACCGGACACGGTGATCCCCATTGACGCTCGCGTGGTTGATGTACCCGGATACAGGGTGGATCAGTATGGCCGCATTCTGGGCAAGGGCCACGCGGTGCGCGACACGATTACGTGGATGATACCCATTTTGTGGCCAATCGATCTAATCAATCTGCCGCGACGCGGGCCGCGCCCTACGCTCAAGGAAGAGACGCGCTTGACGCTGAAGGTGATGGACGACTTGACACTGCCTGATTTCAATCCGCTCCAGCAGGATCCGTCAGGGCTGTATCGCCGGCCGATGTCTGAGAACACGCCGCCACCGGACGCGTCTCCGGAGCCCGCGCCTGCGCCCGGCGAGATGGCTTACGACGAACCGTCGCCGGCTCCGGTCGAGCCTGCACCTGCGTCTGCGCCGATGTATGCAGCGCCCGTTCCTGCGCCGGTCGTGGTGGCACCTCCGCCTGCGTACTTCTATGGCGGAATCGGCGTATATGGATATGTGGGGCCGCGCGGCAATTACTATGGAGGCCGGCCCTATGCTTACGGTCCAGGGCCCTATGGCTACGGCGCGAGGGGTTATGCGCCAATGAGACCGGGTTATGGATATGGCCCGCGTCCCGGTTACGGATACGGACCACGACCCGGCGGCGCATTGGCGGCGCGGGGCTATGGCTACGGCGCGGGTGGGTATCGCGCTCGCGGTGGGTTAGCAGTGCGCGGGAGGTAGCGCTTCTTCAGCCGGGGCCGAGGTTGCGAGAGGCGACCTCGGCCCACGTGTCTCTGCGCTTCAAACCGGCGGCTCAAATTCAGGTAGGCGAGCGCCTGGTGATCTGGCAGGACCGTATAACCACCCACTATGCAGGCTCTGCTTCGTGATCTCCGCTTCGCGGCGCGGATGTTCGTTCGAAGTCCCGCCTTTACGCTGGCCACCATCTTCATGCTGGCCCTGGACATCGGCGCTAACACCGCCATCTTCACGGTGACCAATGCGCTGCTATATTGATCGTCGTCGCGCTGGTTGCCAGGTATCTGCCTGCGCGTCGCGCTACCATGATAAACGCCGTTGAAGCTATGCGTTGACCACACTTCCTGTACACTGAAATGTTCAGGTCATGGCAACCAAATACCCAATTGGCATCCTCGGGGCCACCGGAATGGTGGGCCAGCGTTACATTCAACTGCTCGAAGATCATCCGTTTTTCGAGATCACCTGGCTTGCGGCCAGCGACCGCTCCAGCGGCAAGACTTATGGTGAAGCGGCCAAGTGGCGGCTCGACACTCCGCTGCCCGAGCGAATCGCGAAGATGACAGTGTCGCCGGCCGAGCCTGAAGGCGCGCCCAAGGTGATATTTGCCAGTGTCGACGCGGCCATTGCGCGCGAGATGGAGCCGAAGTTTGCTGCGGCGGGTTGTGCCGTGATCTCGAACTCGAGCGCATTCCGCATGACCCCGAATGTGCCGCTGGTGATTCCCGAGGTGAACGCCGACCACCTGCACCTGATCGAAGAGCAGCCGTGGCGCAAGGAGTCGGGGGGCTACATCGTCACCAATCCAAACTGCTCGACCATCGGCCTGGTGATGGCGCTCAAGCCACTCGAGGAGCGCTTCGGCATCGAAACGATCTTTGTTACCACGATGCAGGCAGTGAGCGGCGCGGGATATCCCGGCGTGGCGTCAATGGACATTCTCGACAACGTGGTTCCATTGATCGGCGGCGAAGAGGAAAAGATGGAGGCTGAGACGCTGAAGCTGCTAGGCCGGTTGGAGGGGCACACCGTAACACCGCTCCCGGCAAGGGTGACCGCGCACTGCAATCGCGTGCCGGTGGTGGACGGTCACACGGAGTGCGTCTCGATAAAGTTGGGGGGCAAGCTTGGCCGCGCAGTGACGCGCGAAGATGTCCTCGCGGCGTGGACTGATTTCAAACCGCTGGGCGGTCTCGACCTGCCGTTTGCTCCCGCGCAACCTGTGGATTGGAGCGCCCAGAACGACCGGCCGCAGCCGCGGCTCGATCGTAATCGCGGCAAGGGCATGGCGGTGACGGTCGGGCGGCTGCGCCCCTGCTCCGTGCTCGACTGGAAGTTTGTTTTGCTCTCGCACAACACGGTACGCGGCGCTGCCGGTGCCACGATTCTGAATGCGGAGATGCTGGCCAGTCTGGGGAAGCTGGAGCCTGTGACTGCTGCTATGCACGCGTGATCCCTGCATATCGATTGGATCCACGAACGAACTGCAATTTGCACTCCCCCACGTCTCAAAATAGAAGCGTGTGGCCCCCAAGTCCAATGGCTGGTTGGAAGAGATCAATGAGTTTGGTAGTGATGAAGTTCGGCGGCACGTCGGTTGAAGATCCGGCCGCCATTATCCGCACCGCGACAATTGTCGGGGGACGTGTTGCGCAGGGCAAGCGCCCGGTGGTGGTGGTGAGCGCGATGGCCAAGGTGACCGACCAACTGCTGCGGGCCGCTTCATGTGCCTCCCAGGGCGACCGCACAGGGGCCCTCGCCGTCAGCTCGCGGCTGCGCTCGCGGCATCGCGATACGGCAGCCGCGCTGGTGAAGACTCCGGCTGAAGCGGCCACGCTCATCGACCTCATCGACAGCAAATTCGACTCGCTTGACGAAGTGCTGCGCGGCCTTGCCGCAATTCTGGAACTGACGCCCCGCATCAGCGATCTGATTGTGAGCTACGGCGAGCGCATCTCAAGCCAGATTACGGCGGCGGCATTTCGCGAGCGGGGCATCGATGCTGCGCATGTTGATGCGCGCGACGTCATCATCACCGACTCTGAGTTTGGCAGGGCGGCGCCGATGGATGCACTCATTGAACAGCGAGCCCAGGAGAAACTCATCCCCCTGTTGGAAAAGGGAATGGTACCGGTGATGGGCGGCTTTATTTCCTCGAACGAAGCCGGCATGACCACGACCCTCGGCCGCGGCGGCTCGGACTTCACCGGCGCGCTGGTGGGCGGCGCAGTCAACGCCGATGCCATCGAGATCTGGACCGATGTGGACGGAATCATGACCGCCGATCCGCGTGTTTGTCCCGATGCGCTGCGGGTGAAGATCATCAGCTTTGAAGAGGCGGCCGAACTGGCCTACTTTGGCGCCAAGGTTTTGCATCCGGCCACCATTCTGCCGGCAGTGAAGAAGAACATCCCGGTGCTGGTGCTGAACAGCCGCAACGCCGCCAATGAAGGCACGCGCATCATCTCGATTGCGCCGCACTGCAAGAGCCCGTTTAAATCGATCGCGGTCAAGAAGAAGCTCTCGATAATCGACGTGGTGGCCAGCCGCATGCTGATGACGCACGGATACCTGAGGCAGATCTTCGAAGTTTTCGACAGGCACAAGTGCGCGGTCGACATGGTTTCGACCAGCGAGGTGAGCGTTTCACTTACCGTCGATTCGAACTCGAGCCTGCCCGAGATTTCGGCCGAATTGAGCAAGCTGGCCGACGTGAAGTATGAGGGCAAAAAGGCGCTCGTTTGCATGGTGGGCGAGGACATCCGGGGAAAGAACGGCATGGCCGCGCAGGTCTTTAGCGCTATCCGGCACATCAACGTGCGCATGATTTCGCAGGGCGCGAGCGAAATCAACATGAGCTTCATGATCGATGAGGACGACGCCGATGAGGCAGTGCGATCGCTGCACGCAGCCTTCTTCCAGAATCCCGATCCGGCGGTGTTTGACGTGGAGGCGAGAAAAGCAGCTATTAGCTCCTAGTTTCCAGCCGCTAGCTCGGCACGCGGTTAGCGTGTGCCGGTGTTCTTCATGGACGACCGTTATGGTGTCTGGGTTGATTGGAGCTACTGTTGGATTCATCTCGCCAGAAGCTAGAGGCTAGGAGCTAGAAACTGCAATGCTGATTCTGGTATTGGGCAAAGGAAAAACCGGTTCGCTGGTGGCTGAGGTGGCGCGGGAGCGGGGCCACGGCGTGCGCGCGTTCGACATCATGGAGAACGAACACGCAGGAGCGCTGACGGCGCCAAACCTTGCCGGCGTTGAAGTGGTGATTGACTTCACGTCGCCCGAGGCAGCAGTGGAGAACATGCGCGCAGTGCTCTCACTTGGCTGTCGGATGGTGGTGGGGACGACGGGCTGGTACTCGCACCTGGCGGAAATGAAGGCGCTGGCCCATAAGCGCGGCGGCGCGCTCCTGTACGGCACCAACTTTTCGCTCGGCGTGCAAAAGCTTTTCAGGATGACGGCTGAACTGGCGCGGCTCGAGGGTTACACGTATTCGATTACGGAGACGCACCACACGTCGAAGGTGGATGCGCCTTCGGGCACGGCGATTACACTCAAGCAGATCATCGAGCAGGTGAGACCGGGCGTAGAAGTGCCCATCACCTCGCATCGCGTGGGCGACGCAAAGGGCGAGCACATTGTGATGGCGAAGAGCGACACGGACGAGATCGAGATTCGACACGATGCGTTCACTCGGCGTGGCTTTGCGATGGGCGCGGTGCGCGCGGCCGAGTGGGTCCAGGGCAAATCGGGCGCGTGGGAGTTCAGGGAGATATTCGACCAGCTGTAGGCGCAGAGAATCAATGGCTGTCAATATGGAGAGCCATTTACCAGTCCTCGATTTGCACCGGGCAATTTTCCCTGTCATTTCTGTCCAACCAAGCCGTTATAAACTTGACCTGTGATGGAAACTCTAGGCTGCGGTACTGCAATTATTACGCCCTTCAAGGCGGATGGATCGATTGATGAAGCTGCGCTGTGGGAGCTGGTGAACTGGCAGATCGAGTCGGGCATCGATTTTCTGGTGGCGTGCGGATCGACGGGCGAAGCCGCGACCCTCGATGAGGTGGAATGGCTGGGCGTGGTGCGCATCGTGGTGGAGGCTGCGTCGGGCCGGGTTCCGGTGTGGGGGGGCTGCACGCACAACTCCACGCGGATGCTGGTGCGGCAGGCGTCGCTGCTCAGGCGCGTGCCCGGCGTTGCCGCGGTGCTGAGCGCGAATCCCTATTACAACAAGCCCTCGCAGGAAGGTCAGTTCCAGCATTTTCTGGCGCTGGCTAAGACGGTCGAACCGCTGCCGGTTTGCGTGTACAACGTGCCGGGGCGCACGGCGGTGAACCTGGACCCTGAGACAGTGGTGCGCCTGGCCGCGGCCGCGCACAATATCCAGGCCATCAAAGAAGCAAGCGGCAAATTGCCGCAGATTGCCGAGCTCGTGCACTCGCTGCCCCGCGGGTTCAAAGTATTTTCAGGGGACGACAACCTGGCGCTTGCGGCCGTCGGGATCGGCGCGCATGGTCTCGTCAGCGTGGCTTCGAACGAAGCGCCAGCTGAAGTGGGGCAGATGATCCGAGCGGCGCTCAGGAACAGTTGGCAGGAGGCGCGGGATCTCGAACGGCGATTTGCGCGCCTCTTCGAGGCCAACTTCTGGGAGTCGAACCCCGGTCCCGTAAAAACGGTTCTCAATCTGATGGGGCGTTGCACCGATCACGTGCGCCTGCCGCTCGTTCCCCCGACAGCGGGCTCGCGCGCCAAGCTTGAGAAACTGGCGGGAGAACTGGGACTGCTGAAACATGCGCCTCTTCCCGAGGGCTACCAGAGCGAGGTGTTTTAGGAGCTTTCCAGGTTCCTTCGGCGCTGGGCACCGTCCCTACGGGACTCCTGATTTAGATGCGTCTTCTTCCCCACGTTGAAACGCAGGGCTAACATCCGCACCGCCCCCGGCGCGTGGCCGCCCAGATGAGGAATCGCCTGCCCATGCCGGGTTTGTGAGAATTTCTCTCAGATTTTCCGCAAATAGAAAATCTCCCCGCAACTTTTCTGAATCCTTTCGGGTCTATGCTCATCGACAGCAGGCGATTAATTCAACAATCCTCTGCTGCCTAATCTTCAATCTTAGGCGCAGGCTCAGTGCGCGAACGCTAACTGTGTGCGGCGATTCTCAAAAAGAATAGCCAAAAAAGATGAGAGGGCCTGATTCGGCTAGCTGCGTTGGTGCGCACGAATCAGTTTCAGGCTCCAGCGTTTGTTCAAATTCAGCGGTGCCGCAATCGGCCGCCTGACGTTCGCTTCACAATTCAATCGAGCTGCGCAGGAAAAGAGGCCAAGATGTCCCCCAATGCAAATGCAATCACTTCTCGCCTAGCGATTCTATTCCTGAGCACCGCAGTTCTTGCATCGGCAGGATGCAGCGGTACCATGACACCAGCTTCAACTCAATCTGCGAGCGGACCCAGCGGCCCGGCCTTTCTCATCGGTACTGACGCGCCGCTGGCTTCAGTAGTTTCATTTCAAGTGACTCTCGAAGACGTGGAGTTGACCAACGGCACTTCAACAACGGCCACCCTGGTTAAAGGAACTCCCACGGTAGATTTTGCGCGCTACAACGGTTTGCAGACACTGGTGGATATGAACGAGGTTCCTGCCGGAACCTACACTGGGGTCACGTTTGTGCTGGGCGCCGGCACGGTGGGCTATCTGAACACCTCAAGCTCAGGCGCACCCACTATTGAAACGGCGAATGTAGATTTTTCACAGACTACGGTGACCGTCAATCTGCCGGATTCGCTGGTGGTGGGCGACGCCACACCGCCGGTGGGAATCCGCCTGGATTTCGACCTGGGCAAGTCTATCCCGGTCTCGAACGGGCAGATTGAGACGGACGCGAATGGCGATGTCGACGTCAATCCGACGTTTGATATCAAGACTGTGGCACGTGGAGACGCCGGCGCTCATATCGACGAGCTGATCGCGTCGGTGGTAAGCGGGCCAACCAGCACAACCGAACCCAGTTCGTTCGTGATTCAGGGTCCGCCTGGCGAGCAGTTCACCATCAACACCAGTTCGTCGACGGAGTGGGATGGCGGCGCCAGCCTGAGCTCGCTGAACAGTAACAGCATTGTTGCAGTCGGCGGAGTGTTGGATCCGTCGGACCAGACTATGGATGCCGACGAGGTTGCGGTTATTTCAGATTCACACTTCTACGCAGCCGGTCTGATGACATACGTGACGCCGACAACGGGTCAAGCAAGTTCGTTTGACTTCTACGTTCGCGCCGTGGAGCCGTCCGGGCTCACCGATGTTCCGCTTGGGGGTATTGCCCAGGTGAACCTGACCGGCAACGAAAAGTATGGCATCTTCTGGATGCACAACGCGTTCACGCAACTGTTATTTAACGCTTACGCGTTGACGCCGGGCCAGGAGATCGCGGTGGGCGGCACGGACGCCGAAGCGACTCCGACAACTGGCACGGCGATTAATGTCAATCGAATTCATCTGCGCGATTGGGGTTATAACGGCACCATCGTGGCAGGGAGCCAGAATTCGGGTCAAGGTCTCTTCCAGATGCAGATTAACGGATTTGCGGGGGTGGTCGTCCCGACCACGGTCACGGTGTACCTGGGGCCGGCCTGCGATTTCCGCTACGGTTTTGGCGCATTCTCTGACTTGAGCGATGGCGCCAATGTTCGGGTGGTGGGACTACTGCTGAAGAATTCGACAAACGGCAATCTCGTGCTTTTGGCACGGCACATCGATGGGACCGATTTTACGAATATGACCACGGCCAACTGGCAATAAGCCATAACAGTTTGCACCATCGCTTTGCGCCGGTGCCTCGAAGGGCTTCGGCGCATTCTTTTGCGGTGGTCCGCGGAAAGTTGAGCAGTTGAACAGTTGAGCGGTTAAACAGGGCTGCACAACGCTCACAACAGATCAGCGAACGGCGGAAACGTCAGCAGCATTCCCAGCGCGAGGAGAGCCATGGCCATGCGGCTCACAAGTGCGAGACGCACTTCGCGGCCGCGCCAGCGCAGATTGAAGATGGCCCACGCCGCCAGCCAGATGATGACAGCCATGGTGGTGACGCCTGAAAGCGGTCCGGTTGGATTTGAGAAATTCATCCAGCGTCCGAGCGCAGGAATCTTGTCCGCGAGAACGGCGAACAATCCGAGCGCGAAGGAACCGATGCCAGCGGCGAGCACTGCGGCAGCACCTTGTCCATTGGGGAGCGAAGTCATATTTGGGGCACCCGTATTCATTTTGTTTCTCCCTCGACGAGGTGAATAGTTTCCCCGCCCTGGACGGGCGCGTTCTTGTTGAGCATGGCGCCGAAGAATCCCGCGACGCCGGCCGCCAGAAGCGAAGCCCATACGAAGCAAAGCACCGTGTTGCGAAGTTGTGGGTGATCCTTGAGTCTGCGGCCATACTGCAGCACCACCACTCCAGCCATGCTGATGGCGATTGGTGCAACCCAGGCAATGTACTCCTTCCACTCCATGCCCACGTTGTGCCATGCGCTGGTAGTGGGGCTCGAAAGCAACAGGCTGCGCGGATAGGCGGAGCGGTCGATTGCTCCGGCGGGCGGTTTGGCGCGGTACCACGGATAAATGAGATAGCTGCCGGTAATCACGGCGAGCCAGGCCAGCGCGGCCATCACCGCGAGGTAAATGCGAAGGAAGATCTCGTCGCGCCCGGTGGGTTGTGCCGTGTTGTGGGTGCAGTAGCGGCGATAGAGTTCGACGATCGCGCCCGAGCAGGCCATCAGGTACAGCGCGCCGAAACCCATGCCATGGACCATCGTCCAGAGGCCGCGTGTGGTGATCTCCATTCAAGCTCCTTTTCCGGACTGCGGCTGCATACCTGGCTTTTGTGCAGCTTCAGTTCCCGTTGAAAATCGCTGCGCCTTGGCCCGGAGGGCGGGGAAGCATCGCGCTACTGTCTGGCTTTCCTTTGTCCTTGCCCCAGGTCCAGTACATTCCAACGTAGGCGTAGTTCTCAGTCTGGCCGGCGACCGAGTGTCCGTAGCAAAGGAGAAACTGCTCGTTGGGATTGTGCTTGAAATGGTAATAGCCGCCGGCATCGATGAGCGCAGCCCTTTCTGTTTGTGCAGTCGCGTCACCTTCGCGGCCGTGGGCAAAGACTTCGGCGCCGAGTTCGAGCCGCTCGCTCAGCTCCTTCTTTACCAGCCAGCCTGTATAGGGAAAGCTGCGATACCCCGTCTGCTTGACGAGTTGGTATCCGCCTCCGCCATCGAAGAGCCACTTGCCCCAGTTCTTCTGGATCCAGAGAGGGAGCTTGTACCAGACTTTGCCTACGCCGAGGCCCTTGTTGTAGTTGCCGGTGGGCATCTCGTACATGGTGAAGATGCCGATCTGCGGAACGTGCGGGCTCTCCTTGATGAAGGCAATCTTTGTGCCCAGCTCCATATCGGTGAGGCCGAAGGCCTCCGGTCCCTGGCCGGCAGCGGGCGCATACACCGGGCTGTTGAGCGGCGCCACAACGCCCCAGGGCAGAATGGCATGAAGCTGGACGCGCGGGATGGCGCCCCAGTTGAACTCAAAGGCCGGGCCGGTTGAGTCCATTTCGACGGGCGTGCCGTCGGCCCCGCCGAAGATGTAGAACTCGTAGTGACCGTAATCAACCGGCACCGGATCGTCGGTCTGGTACGGCGGACCTTGCGCATGCAGCCTTGGGATGGCCGCGGTGAGTACGAGTACAAAGACGATTTTGAGGATCCTGCCGACGGACTTGAATGAGACTCTCATTGTTAAGGGAAGTTGAATGACCAGCGGGGTCATCTGCGGAGAACTTTATATCGAATTTCGATAATGAGCAAGATGGTTTCGCTCTTAGTGGCGTTATAGTTGAATTTCACATGAACCACAAAAGGGAGCTATTCGATGGGTTGATCAGGCTGCATGTGCTGCTGCATGCGGCGCACGAGCCAATCTTTGGCCTGGCGATGATGCACGAGCTCGAGCACCATGGTTACAGTGTAGGACCGGGAACACTGTATCCGCTGATGCACGGGCTGGAGCGAGCCGGTCTGCTGAAGTCGAGCCTGCAGCGTGTGGAAGGCCGCTGCCGCCGGGTCTACAGGATTACATCGTCGGGCAAGCGCGCCCTTGAAAAAGCGCGAGCGAAAGTGGACGAATTGCACCACGAACTGCACGAAGCGAGGCCACGACGGCTGGTCAGTTGAGAGCGGCTTATGAATGCGAATTGCAGCGTTGCGCTGATTGCGTTGAAAAGCAACTACAGATCCTTCGACTCCCTGCGCTAGGGTCGCTCAGGATGACCGCCTCAATTATGGAGCGATTATGGAGCGATCCAGGGGGCGTGTGCCGCGAACCTCTGGGCGCTGGTTAGAAGTGATGATGCCCGCCGCCGGAGTGACCGCCATGGGGCATTTTGGGAGCCTTCTCACGGCCGAAGCTGTGCGACTCGTGCCCGCCTCCGAAATTTTTCGGAGCGCGGTAGTTGTAGCCTCGTGACTCGTGGCCGCTACCGAACATGTGGAACCCACCGGGCGGCTCATTGTGCGCGTAAGCATTGCCGTAGGATTCACTGGGCCGTGACGAGTAGGCGCGAGGCGAATCATACTGCGGGGCGCGATATGCGGGAACCTGGGATGCGGGTGCGCGATAGGGGCTGGCGTAGGCCGTGCCGGGCCGCTCTGCAAAGCTCTGGGCCGGGCGGTTTGCGTAGTTGTAAGCGTTCTGTGAGCGGCCATACATTTCCGCGCCAGGATAACTGCGGGAATCAATTGGGGGCCGCGACGTGTAGGTCTGCGCACGAGGCGCGTAGCTTTGCGGGCGAGCCGGCGCTGTAAATGGCGTGCGATTATAAGCCTGCTGCGCGGGATTGGCCGGATGTGTCATTCCCCAGGCAGTCTGCGGCGACCCGCGATTCCAGCCGTTGGCGCCACCATCAGGGAACCGATTGCCCGGGGCGAAACCGTTGCCCATCCGCGGATACGCGGGGCCGCGCCCGTTCTCATAAGTGCCGGCGCGATTGTAGGGTTCGGGATGCGAAAAGCC
>DATJSB010000344.1:0-7803 GCA_035504315.1 Occallatibacter sp. | reverse complement strand
CCGCGCCTGGTCGACCTTGGCCAGATCCGACTCCGCTTCGACCCGCGCCTCAATCAGCAATCGCTTCGCAAAATCTTCTTCGGCATGATCGAACGAGTCGAGAATCATGCCCTCGACCTGCTCATCGGTCAATCCGTAAGTTGGTTTCACTTCAATCTCAGCCTGCTTGCCGCTGCGCTGCTCGCGCGCAGAAACCTGCAGAATTCCATCCGCATCGATCAGGAACTTGACCTCGATGCGCGGCAACCCGGCCATCATCGGCGGAATGCCTTTCAAATCGAAGCGTGCCAGCGAGCGGCAATCCGCAGCCAGCTCGCGCTCACCTTGCACCACGTGAATCGCGACATTCGTCTGGCCGTCGACGCCGGTTGTAAAGTGCTCGGTCGCCGATGCAGGAATGGTCGAATTGCGCTGGATAATCTTCGCCACAACTCCGCCCAGCGCCTCGATGCCCAGCGACAATGGCGTCACATCAAGCAGCAGCAATTCTTCAGTCGACTTCGATGCGCCGGCAAGAATGTCGGCCTGCACGGCCGCACCAAGCGCAACCACCTCATCGGGATTCAACTCGGTGTGCGCATTCTTGCCGCGCGCGCTCAGTTTGAAAAGTTCATCCACCAGCTTCTGCACCGCGGGAATCCGCGTCGACCCGCCCACCAGCACCACTTCATCAATCTGTTCGGGTGTAATGCCCGCGTCCGTCATCGCCTGTTTGCAGGGCCCCACCGTCCGCTCCAGCACCGGCTCAATCAGCATCTCGAACACTTCGCGCGGAATCTCCCGCTGATACCGGTCGCCATTCGGCAGTTCGATATCGAAGCTGGCCGCCAGCTCAGAAGAGAGCCGCACCTTGGCATCGATCGCGTTCTTGCGCAGCGCCTGCACCGCTCCGGGATGCGTCCTCAAATCGACGCCGTGCTCGGAGTGAATCTCGTCGAGGGCAATCGCCAGCAGGATATTGTCGATGTCGTCGCCGCCAAGGTGCGTGTCGCCGTTGGTCGACTGCACCTCGAAGATGCCTTCGCGCAACTTGAGAATCGAAATGTCAAATGTTCCGCCGCCAAGGTCGTACACCGCGATCGTGCCGTCCTTGCCGCGATCGAGCCCGTACGCCAGCGCAGCCGCGGTGGGCTCGTTCACCAGGCGCAGCACATCCAGCCCGGCCATGCGGCCCGCGTCTTTGGTCGCCTGCCGCTGCGCGTCGTTGAAATACGCGGGCACTGTGATCACGGCCTGCGTCACGGGTGCGCCAAAAAACCGCTCGGCATTGCGCTTGAGCTGGCGCAGAACGTAGGCCGAAATCTCCGGCGGCGTAAAGCGCAGTTCGCCTAGTTGAATGCGCGGCACCTCGCCGGCCTCAACATCGTCGGCCAGCCGGAACGGGAAGAACTTCAGTTCGCTCCTCACCTCTTCAAGCCCGCGCCCCATCAGTCTTTTCACGGAATAGATCACGCGCTCCGGAGTCTCGATCAACGCCTTGCGCGCGCTGTTGCCCACCGTCACCGTCGGCCGGCCGTTGCTTCCCGCGTGATTTGGATCGAGCGCAATTGGATCGAGTGCGACTACTGACGGGACAAGATTGGACCCGTCCACGCCGGGAATCACCACCGGCTTGTCGCCCTGCATATACGCAACCAGCGAGTTCGTTGTCCCCAGGTCGATCCCGACTACTTTTCCTTCCGCCATAATCCTTGCTCAAGCTCCAAGTGTTTCCGTCACGTCGCGGACCAGATTGCTAAGATAGCGCCGGCGGTCAAGCAGCGCCACCATTGCGCTTTGCGCTGCTTTGCGCTGTGCCTCGCCGCCCTCATCCCACGCGTTCCATTGCGCGCGCAGGTCGACGTCGACCTCGTTGAGCAGACCGTCGAACTTCTTCTTCGCTTCAGTGAGATTCTTTTCAAGCTCCGCATCGGTCTCGCCCGAGGCGCGCGCCATGCGCATCTCTTCAAGCTGCATGTTCAGATCGAAAACTTCTTCGAGCAGATCGGGCGGGACGCGAGAGGGATCTCTGCGGTCTTTGCCGCTATGTTCCTCACCAATCTCCGCGCCTTCGCGCTTCAGCAGATACTCGGTGCGCCGCAGCGGATCCTTGAGCGTGCGATAGGCGTCGTTGAGCAGCGCCGTATCGGCCAGGCTCCATTCCTTTTCGCTCTCCGTTGCGCGCGCAAAGCGGTCAGGATGCAGCTTGCGGCTCAGCCGATGAAACTCACTCTCCAGCGCGGCCAGATCGATATTCAGCCGCGGCTCCAATCCAAATACAGTGAAATAATCGCCGCTGGGTGGAGGCTGAATCTTGGTGCAATGCGGGCAAAAGAGCGTGGACTCGTTGTGAGCCACGGAACAGGACCAGCATGCAACGGGGATTGCGGAATCGAGAACTTTCATCATCATCCAAACCCTGCGTGCGAAAACAGCCTACGACGAGAACGAGCTACCGCAGCCGCAGGAGCGCGAAGAGTTCGGATTGATGAAGTTAAACCCCTGCCGCATCAGGCTCTCCTCGTAATCCAGCGTCATGCCGTGCAGATAGAGGAACGATTTGGGGTCGACGAAGATGCGAACCCCGTCGAACTCATACACGCGGTCGCGCTCCCGCGGCTGCGTGTCGAACTTGATGGAATAGGAAAGCCCCGAGCAACCGCCGCCCATCACGCCCAGGCGCAGTCCGCCCTCGGCGGGCGAAATGCCTTCCTTCGCCATGGCCGCGCGAATGCGCTTCACCGCGCGCTCCGTCACCTGGATGCCGCTTGCGGCGGGCGTTTGCGATGCGGCCGATTGCGGCTGCGACGCAAACGCGCCCTCAGCCGGCTTCGCTCCAATTGTCACCACGTCTTGCATTCTTACCCCTGTGTCACCCGTGCCCCATCCTTGCGCGTTTTTTCTCCTCGCAAGGGTGGGAAACCACAGGCTCTCTTATTGGGCCTGGGCCGCGGCCGCATGCGCGGTCTCAGCCACGCCGTTCTTCTTCTTCCAGTCGCCGATAGCCGCGCGGATGGCGTCTTCAGCCAGCACCGAGCAGTGAATCTTCACCGGAGGCAGCGAAAGCTCCTTCACGATGTCGGTATTCTTGATGCCCAGCGCATCGTCTACCGTGCGGCCCTTGATCCACTCGGTGGCCAGTGACGAGCTCGCGATCGCCGAGCCGCAGCCAAAGGTCTTGAACTTGGCTTCCTCAATCACCTGCGTCTCGGGGTTCACGCGGATCTGCAGACGCATCACGTCGCCGCACTCCGGCGCGCCCACCAGTCCCGTGCCCACTTCGGTCGAGCTCTTGTCGAGCGTGCCCACGTTGCGCGGATTGTTGTAATGGTCGATTACTCTGTCGCTGTATGCCATCTGTCCGATCTCCTCTCGCGGGGGAAGCCGCGCTAACTCTTTGATGCTTCGTCCTTGTTCGCTAACTCGCTAACTTGCTAACTCGCTAACTTGCTGACTCGCTAACTCGCTAACTTGCTGACTCGCTAACTCGCTAACTCGCTGTCTTCCTCAATGCGCCTGCCACTCAATCTTGGTCAGGTCAATACCTTCCAGCACCATCTCGTAAAGCGGCGAAAGCTGGCGCAGCTTTTTCACAATGTCAATCACTTTTGCCGCAACGTAATCCACTTCAGCCTGCGTATTGAAGCGCCCCAAACCAAATCGAATCGAACTGTGCGCCACATCGTCGCCCAGCCCCAGCGCCTTCAGAACATAGCTGGGTTCAAGCGTCGCCGAGGTGCAGGCCGAGCCGCTCGAAACAGCTACATCGTTGATACCCATCAGCAGGCTTTCGCCTTCAACATAAACAAAACTCATGTTCAGGTTGCCGGGCAGCCGGTGTTCCATCGAACCGTTAACGTGAATGTAGTCCAGTTCCGATTCCAACTTGGCCTTCAGCCGGTCGCGCAGCCCGCGCAGATAGGCCGCCTCTGAGTCCATCTCTTCCATCGCGATCTCGCAGGCCTTGCCGAGTCCCACAATACCGGGAACATTCAATGTGCCCGACCTCATGCCGCGCTCGTGGCCGCCGCCGTCGATCTGCGCGGCAATCTGCACGCGCGGGTTGCGGCGCCGCACATACAGCGCGCCCACACCCTTCGGCCCGTAGATCTTGTGGCCCGAAATCGAAGCCACATCCACATTGTCGGCAATCACGTTGAACGGAACCTTGCCGATAATCTGCACCGCATCGGTGTGGAACAGCACGCCCTTCTCGTGGCACAGCTTGCCGATCTCGCGTATCGGCTGCAGCACGCCGATCTCGTTGTTGGCGGCCATGATGGTTACAAGAATCGTCTTCTCGTCCATGGCCCGCTTCAGGTCATCGAGATCGATCAGCCCGTCGGCCTTTACCGGCAGATAAGTCACGCGGTAGCCGTACTTCTCGAGCCGCTTGCAGGTATCCAGCACCGCCTTGTGCTCGGTCACCTGGGTGATGATGTGGTTGCCGCGCTCGCGATACATCTCCGCGATGCCCTTGATGGCCAGGTTGTCGCTCTCCGTTGCGCCCGAGGTAAAAATGATCTCCTTGGCGCTGGCGCCGATCAGCTTGGCAATCTGCTCGCGGGCCGTCTCAACGGCCTGCTCCGCCTCCCATCCAAAGGAGTGGTTGCGGCTCGCCGCGTTTCCAAACTTGCTGGTGAAATAAGGCATCATCGCTTCCAGCACCCGGGGATCAATAGGGCTGGTAGCGTGATTGTCCATATATATCGGCAGGCTCACACCCGCCGGAACCTCCACCTGGCTGACAACTGTGCTCATCGTCTTCTCCAAACTCGTTTACGTGCAGACTATGTTCGCGGAATCACGGGGAATCTTTAACTCCGCTGGCGCCGCTAACGCCACTGACTCCGCTCTTATAGCGTCAATGCCACCAGCCCCTGTCCCTGTCCTTGATGTTGCCGGCCGGAGGGCTGTTCATGCTCTGCCAGATCCTGAATGCTGATGCTCTTCAGCACCCCGGCAATTGTGTCGTTCACTCGCGCCAATGGCTCTTTGATGGTGCAACTCGGGGTCAGGTCGCATCCTTTCGCGCCCTTTGTGCACGAAGTAATAAAAAACGGGCCGTCGATGGCATGAATTACCTCATATGCCGATATCTGCCTCGCATCCCGCGCCAGTTCGTACCCGCCGTTCATTCCGGCGTGGGAGCGCAAAAGGCCGGTCTTCGTCAGTCTCTGCAAAATCTTGGCCAGCAACTGGGCCGGAATTCCATACGCATCCGCCACATCTTTGGCGCTCAACGCAGGCGTCTCGGGATGCTCTGCCAGGTACTTCAGAGCCATCAGCCCGTAATCCGCCTTTTTGGTGAGTTTCAGCATGGAATATCCGACTGGATCAGTCCGTATTAAGTATACGACCGTTTCTGTCCGGGATTCAACTGCCCGCAACGAATAAGCTCCGGCCGCCCCTCGCCACCCTATCTAACCGAAGATTCAACAAAATATGCTTTCGCAATTGACGAAAAACCGGCTACAATTCCCGGCAAAGAAAGCTACTTCCGCTCGAATTTAGAACGATGGCTACCGCCTGCAGACACCCTAGGGTTCGAATCGTTTCCCGCCACGAAGACAGTGAGTTCGTTGAGTGCCTGGAATGTGGCGAAGTCTTTGATTCCGAAGAGTTTCGTGACATGGAGATCGAAGACTCCGCTGAATCTGAAAACCCCGCAGACGACTCCTGAGCCAGGGCGTTATCGGGCATTGGAGCCGTTGGCTGCCGGGCTGGAGCTCCGCCTTGCCAACCATGCGTAGTGCAATCCCGACGCCACGGTGAGTCCCATGGTGAGGTCGAGTGCCACCTGTCTGAAATAAACCACCCAGGCCACGGCGGTCAGTTGGTTAAGCAGAACCGCCGCCACTGCCACAATCTGCGCCAGCGTATTCGCCTTGCCAAACACGCTGGGGTGAAACTCCCTGCGGCCCGCCGCCATGTAAAGTATCGCGGCCACCAGCAGAATCCCCACGTCCCGCCCGAAGACCAGCACCGTCACCGTCACCGGCATGAGCCCTTTGTGCATCAGCACCAGGAACAGCGTGCTCAGCAGCAGCTTGTCGGCCACGGGATCGAGATAGTGCCCCAGCATCGACCGCTGCTTCAGGATCCGCGCCAGAAATCCGTCCAAGGCATCGGTCAGCCCCGCGCCAACAAACAGCACAAAGCTGAGCAGGTATTCGCCCTGCAGAATCGCCGCCACCAGGAATGGCGCCAGGCAGATGCGCAGTAGCGTGAGGAGATTGGGAGCTGTCCGGAGAGGATTCCAGCGAGGGTGCGGATCACCGTTCATAGCCGATGCGTCGGAAAATAAAGGACTCTTAGGCGCAACCCCCACTGACTCCTCCGCAGAGCCGGTTCGATCACGTAAACGATGGTACAGCATGGGAACGCCCGAGCCGCGAGCTTTCAGCCATCAGCCTTCAGCTTGTTCGTGCCGAGGTGGGCGGCATCGTCTTTGCTCGGGTGAAGCCGTCCCGTCCGCTCCAATATATATACTCTGGAGTCGCCTCAGATTCGCCGCCGGCCCAGCGCTAAACGCCGCCGGTCAGACAGGAAGCCCCATGAGAAAAGCAACCGTTTTGATGGTTCTGTTCGTGACCATCGCCGCCAGCGCCTGGGCTGCCGGCGACTGGAAGCAGAAACTTCAGGAAGACATCTCGCTCTTCGGTCACCGCAACTGGATCGTGGTGGCCGATTCCGCCTACCCGCTTCAAACTTCGCCGGGAATTGAAACCATCACCGTCGATGCAGACCAGCTCGCGGTGGTGAAAGAGGTTCTCACGCAGCTCTCCAAGGCGAAGCACGTCAGGCCCATCATCTATACCGACTCCGAACTGAATTATGTGCCTGAAAAAGACGCCCCGGGCGTGACTGCATATCGGGAGGCGCTTGACGGACTGCTTGGTTCGCGGGATTCGCACCAGCTCCTGCACGAGCAGATTATCGAGAAGCTCGATGAAGCCGGCAGGACCTTCAAGGTCCTCATCATCAAAACGCCGCTCACCATCCCCTACACCTCTGTGTTCTTCCAGTTGGATTGCGCCTATTGGAGCGCTCAAGACGAATCGCAGCTCAGAGCCGCAATGAAATCCTCGGCCAAACCGGCAAAATAGAAGAACCGGGGGTGTCCCGTTCAAGCTCTGCTTGAGCGGGCAAGGAACAGGGCTTCGTTGGAGTGGAGGCCTCGATTGCGAGGCCTGGGATAGCATGAACGCATACCCCAGGCCACGTATCAGGGACACGAGTTTACTCGTGCCGCACAGCCCTACGTAAGGAAGTTTTGAAAGGGCACCACCGGCTTCGCCGACCCGCAATGGATGAAACGGGCGAAGCGCATCGAGTAGAGTGAGGTCGTGAGTTTCTTTGTAGGGCACGAGTTTACTCGTGCCGCAAGAGCCTCCAAATTGACTCGCGGGCTTTAGCCCCTGAGGGAAGCTTTCCCTCACGTCCGCAGCGTCGGAAATATCGTCAACCGCAGCTTCGTCGCTCCATATGGAACCAGCGTAATCCGCGTGACCTCGCCCGCAGGTTTCCGCGCCGAAACATCGGGCAATGGCGGCGTGAACTTCTGATCGGGATCGTCAGGATTTGCCTGCAACTCCCACCCCGCAATCAGTCGCGCCGGGACCGTGACCGATGTGGGCGGCTCGACCCACGTATCCATAGCTGCGTCCTCCGCAAGCGTCCTGCGATGAAATTCGAGCGCGGCTTCGGGCTTGGCCGGGTCGAGGTCGAGTCCATAATTCCACGCGCTGGCAGGCATGGCCTCCCAACTCGGAAACTCGGCTGTCGTGTACTTGGGCTCAACCTTCGAGCTCCAGTTCGCTT
>DATJSB010000343.1:0-6704 GCA_035504315.1 Occallatibacter sp. | reverse complement strand
CGCATGCCCTGCCGGTCCAAAGATAACCTGGTTCCGCGGCGTGGGCCCGCGATGGGAGTGGGCGGCAGGGTCAGGCGTTTCGTGGTGCGGGCCAAGATACGCCTCAACCTCGACGATCCGCCCCGCTATCCAACCGGATCGTGTCCGTCGCGCGAACACTTTTCCAAGCAGCAGCGGCGCAACCCGCTCAGCCGAGTCTTCGAAAAATGCGCGTTTCAGCAATCGGCCTCGCGGCGGCGCTTTCATGACTGGTGAAGTGTAGCAAAGGGGACGGTGGCCTGAATCCGGGGTTGTGGCCGGTTGGGTGTGAGCATGACCCCAACCCGCCGAACTCAGCTCTAAGGTAATGGGGATCAAGCAGGCGAAGAGCCGTATGATGATTGGCATGCCCGATACGGTGATGCTCGCATGGCTGTTTGCAGTGGTCGGAGTCCTGATCGCATGGCTCTCGATAACGCGGATGGTTTCGGTGCGCGGGAAAGATTACGGGAAGGGACGGAAAATCTCGGAATGGGTAGTACTGTCGCTCGTCGCATTCATCGCCGTTGTGGCGGCGGTGAGCAGTGGGACAAATGCCGTGATACTGCATCACGCTCGTGCGATAACTCCGGGCAGAACGTATCTGGTCAATGGCTACCGGATGCACATGGACTGCATGGGGAGCGGATCGCCGACCCTGATACTGGATGCAGGCCTGGGCAACGACGGTTTGATTTGGGGCGGCGTGCAGCCTGTACTGGCGAAGACCACGCGCGTTTGCGCCTACGACCGCGCGGGATGGGGGCTAAGCCAAACCGTACCCGGACCGCAGGATGCGAATCATATCGCCGACGAGCTGCACGGTTTGCTCGATGCAGCAGGCATTGACGGTCCTGTGGCGATGATGGGGCATTCCATCGCCGGAATTTACATTCGGGCCTATGCGAGCCGGTATCCGGCCCAGGTAGCAGGGCTGATTTTTGTGGATGCATCGACACCCCTGCAGGATGAGGATCGCGTGATCGGGGCAAATATGCCACACGGATCGCCGCCCTGGATCAGATTATTCATCTTCAAGGCCATGATGGCGCTGGGTGTGCCGCGCTGGCTGGGTGCCTGTTCGCGGCCCCTCAAGGGATTTTCCCCCGAGGCGCAGAGGCTGCAGGATGCCGATTTCTGCGATCCGCACGTCGATGTGGGCGTCGGCGAGATGCTGCACTTTCACCAGTCCGGCGAGGAGACGGTGCATGACGGCCCTTATGGCGATCTGCCGGTGCTGGTCCTCTCAAGCGACCCAGCGAAACAGATGGCCAACCACCTACCGCCGGCCGGGGTGGACGCGTGGGAGCACATGCAGGAGAACCTGAATCACCTTTCGACCCACAGCCGGCGCATCATCGCGAGGGGAAGCGGACACAATATCCAGCTCGAGCGGCCGGACCTGATCGAGCGGGAAGTTCCGCTGTTCATCGCACAGATTCGCGGAACACAGCCACCGCCCATGACCTATGGGACGACGACCACTGAGTAGGTAACCTCGCCGCGCCTAGCTCACCCGTCAATTGCCATGGACTTGCGGGCACGGTCTCCTAAGTAAACTGCCTTCAAGAACTCGCTCGGCCGCTTAGCTTCTTTTCCATCTGATCGATTGACCAATGCGCTTTGCTCATAAATGACAGCATTCGGTCTACCGGGACTCGTCTGCAACGAGTCCCCGTAGACCGAAACGGCGCGCCTACCCCTTTTGCCCCTTCTTCCACTCCTTGATCAGCCCCAGCACCTCTTCCGCATGCCCCTCAGGCTTCACATTCTCAAATACATGCAGCAGCGTCTGGTCGGGGCCGATCAGGAACGTGGTCCGCGCAATGCCCCACACTTTCTTCCCATACATGTTCTTTTCCTTCATCACCCCAAACTGATTGCAAACTTTCTCGTCTACATCAGCAAGGAGTGTGTACGGAAGGTTATATTTGGCGCGGAACTTGGCCTGGTCCTTGGGCGTGTCGCGGCTGATCCCCAGAACCACAGCCCCGGCAGCCAGCAGCTTCTTGAACTGGTCGCGGAATCCGCAGGCCTCAATGGTGCACCCGGGGGTGTCGGCGCGCGGATAAAAAAACAGCACAACGGGTTTGCCCGCATAATCGGAAAGGCTCAAGTCTTTGCCCTCGTCGGTCTGGAGCGTAAAGTCGGCGACTTTCTGGTTAAGTTCCATGAAGATTATCCTCACAGATAAGATGGTACGGCGTTTGAATAAAGCGGCTTGGTCGCCGGCAGAGAAGTCAGCATCTCCTTACAGATCTCCCTCGTCCGGCGCTTCGCAACCCGGCGCTTCGGAATTAGATCCCGGACAAGCAGGATTCGATTATCTTCGAGACAGGTCTCGCATGTCATTGGCCGCGGTCCAACTCGCTTCTACTCTGGCCGTCGCAGCGGCACTTTGCGCGGCGCCGGCCGCTGCGCAGTATGTTGGCCAGGCCGCCCAGCCGGACAAGACTCCGGAGCTGAGGGCCGTCGCCGTGCTGGAGTGGGTTGGCGACGAGCAGCATCCCACCCGGAGCCGGCTCGTGCCGGTGTCGATCTTCGACGGCCAGAACCTGCAGGATGCAGGCATCTACCTCGCTCGCCCCCAGCCACTTGCGCTCGATCCGGAGGTCGAGTACGAACTAAAGCAAGACGGCAAGAACACCGGTTTCTACATTGTTGAAAACGCTGACGAGGAGCAGGGATCGTGGGTGGGATATGGAAAATGGCAGGCCTTGCCGAAGCCCAAGCCCCCCAAACCGGCGAGAGTGCACGACTGGCAGGCGGATGACGCCGCCAGCGACCAGCCGGTGCTGCACCGCAAGCAACATGACGGCAACTCGGGCTCCAGCAGCAATGGCAGCGGCAACCCTGCCGAAGCTCCCGATCCCGATCGTCCCACGCTGCATCGCAGCCCCGACAGTGGCTCCGATTCGGCCTCGAATTCCGGATCAGATTCCGGATCGGCGCCCGCGCCAGACCCTGACCGTCCCACGCTGCACAAGAGTCCCGATAGCGACAGCGGTAATACGGCCAGCTCCGCGTCGAGCGGGGGCAGCGGCGCCACCGATCCTGACCGGCCCAAGCTCAAGAAGAAGCAGCAGTCCGATGACGAGCCTTCGGTTTCGTCGATCGACACCACAGATCCCAATCGTCCCAAGCTGATGCGCGGCCATGTTTCTTACGGCGGCGGCGATGACGACGCTCCGACTCTGCCTGCCTTAAAGGGTCTGCCGCCAGAGATGCACCAGGCAGTTGCCGTGTCGGACGCGCGAAACTCGCCCGAGCATCCATGGGATTATTCCTGGGCAAATCCCGACGACGAAAAAAAGTACAAGGCGCAGCTCGAGGATCTTGCGCGCACAGCTCTCGGATTGAATCCACCACCCGCGCCCGCCGGCAAGACTGCCTCGAAGACCGCCTCGAAGACCACCACCCATAAGAGCGCTAAGACGGCAGCTCCAGCACCTCCGCCCGCACCGCTTCAAGATGAGCATTTTCGCGTCCTCGAGCTGACCTATGGGTCGGGCGCGACCTTGGTGCTGAGCGCGCACACTGAGGGAACCGGCGCCCAGGAGAAGTTTGTGACGCTGATTGCCCAGCCCGATCTTTACGGCAACCTGGCAGTGCTGTTGAAAAACACCACTGACGGCGCCCACCTCGACGACACACCCCGCATGCAGCTGATTGATGCGGTCGACGCAATGGCCGATAATCGCGGCGAGCTGCTGTTTGAGTTGCGCGGGCAGACACAGCGCCAGTTCGCGCTCTACCGCGTGCTGCGCGGCCAGGTTACAAAGCTGTTTGTAAGCGGCGGCGCAGACAACGGCTTGCTGAACAACTAAAGCAAAATCTGAGTCGGTGTAAGGCGAGTCGACTTTGCTGAGCGCCGTTTTCCCTTTGAGAACAGCACATAGGTCGCCGAAAAACCGTCCGCCTTGAAAGGGCACCACCGGCTTCGCCGACCCGCAATGGATGAAACGGGCGAAGCGCATCGAGTAGAGTGAGGTCGTGAGTTTCTTTGTAGGACACGAGTTTACTCGTGCCGCAAAGACCGCAAAATAAATGCGGATTCAGCCCCTGAGCGATGAATTGCAAATCCCATCGGACCTTGTCAGCATTCCGGGCGCCGTTTTCTTTAAATAATCCGGCGCGCTGCGCGGTCCCTGCAATAACTCTGATTTTGCCGTAGGAACGCCGGCCACAGCGCGGTATCGGAGTTTGTTCCCTTCGATGCGCCGCCATTGCGGAATACAGCAAGGTATCTTCAATTGCTAAATCCCATGCGGATAATCGCATTCTGTGAGGGGCAGAATCCAAACGCAGCATGCGTTTCAACCGGCAAGACACCGCAGGTCAGAAACTGGAGTGCAAGGCCGGACGCAGAAACGGTCTCATTTGCGCTGCGTCGCCTGGCTCTGGACCCTCAGGATCAACGCCACGCCACATGCAATACTGGCGAGGATCAAATACATCCACGCTGACCCGCCTTCCGGCACGTTTACCGGCACGGCCATTGCGTATATCGCCGCTGAGCTCATGAATGTGAGCATTTATAGGTTCCCCCGTATCTATTTAATCGACTTAATCGACCTTGGAAGAGGGGAAGAGTGACCTAATCCGAAGCCCGATGCTTGTGATCGTAACAGCCGCCTCAAATCTGTCAAGATTGAAAGATTTTGCAACGATCGGCATGACTGCGGAAAGGTCCGCTGTTATCGGGCTGTACGCCTTTGCTGCAATCGGCGGGTACTGCAAAAGTGTAAGCAGCCCCACCGCTGTACATCATCCTTTTCCTATACAATCGTGACATGAGTGGGCCTGTAGCCACTGAACCGAAGGATGTACTAGCGAATGGCATCTGTTCTGACCGCACCTTCCCCTGAGACTTCCACAGAAATTTCAGTCGAATCAAATCCAGTACTCGCAAAAAGAGATTCATCTGCTGCGCAGGTTGTGCACGCCGTTCCCGCGCGTTTGCAGGTTCAAATGGGCCGCGAGGCCGCAGTCGGCAAGGGGATGAACTGGATTACGGTGGGTACCATCGCCGCTTTTCATGTTGGCGCGCTGGCCGCGCTGTTCTTCTTCAGTTGGCAGCGCGTGCTGGTTGCGGCCATCATCTACGTGCTCGCCATCAACGTGGGCATCGGCATGTGCTATCACCGCCTGCTCACGCATCGCGGCTATCACACCCCCAAGTGGGTTGAGTACGTCATGAGCATCTGTGCCACACTTTCGCTCGAGGGCGGTCCCATCTTCTGGGTGTCGACTCACCGCGTCCATCACCAGTTGAGCGACCAGGATGGCGACCCGCACACTCCCCGCGAAGGCGCATGGTGGGCCCATACCGGCTGGATCCTTTTCGGCGAAGCACTGCACGCGCAAACCGATGTGCTGGCGCGCTACTCGCCCGACCTGCACCGCGACCGTTTTCACGTGTGGCTGAGCAAGTATCACTGGCTCCCCATCACCGTGAGCGGGCTGGTTCTGTTCGCCTTGGGCTGGGCCTTTGGCGGGCCGATGGCCGGCATCGCCTGGGTTCTTTGGGGAGTGATGCTGCGCGTCACCCTCGGCCTGCATGCCACCTGGCTGGTGAACTCGGCCACGCACCTTTGGGGCAGCCGCCGCTTTGAAACCCGCGACGACTCGCGCAACAGCTGGTGGGTTGCCCTGCTCACCGGCGGCGAGGGCTGGCACAACAACCATCACGCTCACCCGGTGAGCGCGCGCCATGGTCTCAGGTGGTACGAGATCGACCCCAACTTCTATGGCATATGGCTGCTCTCGAAGCTCGGCCTTGCAAAGAAAATTCAGGTAGCCAAATTCGACCGCCGCGACCCGAAGCCAGCCGGAATGTAAGAACAGCAAGCCAGTGCGTTGGCAAGTCGGCGAAAAGCAGGGTATTTCTTCAATCGCCCAAAGCGACGATAGAAGGTCTTGCATCAGGGCACGGCTTCAGCGGTGCCGATAAGGAATATGAAGCGAGACCTGCTTTATTGAGGACTGCGTAAGTCATGTCCGGAAAGCGCGCCGCAGGCGCAGTGGTTGTTAGCCAGCATTTTTAACAAACGGCGCGAAGGGCATATCCCCACCCCCCTATATCCGATACCCCCGCCCCCTGCGAAAAATCTCAAAGTCTATTGTTTTCATCGCGATAGAGGGTAGACTTGGCGGCCAAGTCTATTGTTTTCAGGCGGTTAGGATCTGCTGGTCTGCCGAACTTCGGCCCGAAGAATTGCTATCTGCATTCAGAATAGAACGGGCGGGGGAATTAAACGGCAAAAGGAGAGGCAATTTAAGTCATTTTGAATGAGTACGATAGAGGAGGAAGGCGGCAGCCTGGCAGTTGACCGCGAGTACACTTAGAGCGGCATGTGAGATATGCGGGCTGGAGTCGCGGTTCAACCTGTCAACCGCAAAGGCTTGGACCTGCAGGGCAATCGCATTTCAAGATGCGGGAAGATTATGTTTTGAAAGGGCACCACCGGCTTCGCCGACCCGCAACGGATGAAACGGGCGAAGCGCATCGAGTAGAGTGAGGTCGTGAGTTTCTTTGTAGATGCGGGAAGATTATGTTTTGAAAGGGCACCACCGGCTTCGCCGACCCGCAATGGATGAAACGGGCGAAGCGCATCGAGTAGAGTGAGGTCGTGAGTTTCTTTGTAGGGCACGGCTTTAGCCGTGCCGAATCAGGCGCAAGAGGA
>DATJSB010000342.1:0-42147 GCA_035504315.1 Occallatibacter sp. | reverse complement strand
CGGCGCGGAATGCTGTTTTATCGACTGTTGGAGAACGCCGTAGTCACAAAACCAACCCGATACCGGCCATCGCGTGCCAACCTGCCGACGGGAAAACACAACAGGTAGTGGTAACTGTACTAAGGCAGCCACCCCACTTTTCTGAAAACCTGTTCTGCCCGCAAACGGATCCTCCGGCGCACACCGTTCTTAAATTGCCGGGGTTGCGCATTGGCGGCGCAGAGAGCTGGGTTTGACTCCGGAGATTCCTTCCCCGGATTTCCGGGACATCCAGCCCCGCCATCCGTTAGAATAAGCAGAGACGGCCGAAGTGTCGGCCCCCTACCACGGTTCAGGAACAGCTTCAACCGGGCCGGAAGACTCAAGGCAGCATCGGAGCTGCTCTGGGTCATCGCACTCGTGTAACAAGGCTGCTGCTCGTGAACGCACTCACCCAGGAGGAATCCTCAATGACTGAGACCGTCAAGAAAACCACCACCCGCAAACCCAAGACCGAAACTGCCGCTAAGCCCCGCAAGGCTCCGGCGAAAGCCAATGGCAAGACAAACGGCAAGTTGGACAACCTTACCGTGATGCAGCCCTCACATGAGCAGATTGCCGCTCTGGCGCACCGCTATTGGAGTGAGCGTGGGCATCAGCACGGAAATGATGCCGCTGACTGGTTCCGCGCCGAACAGGAACTGACGGCGAAAGCATCATAATTCAGGTAGTTCCAGATTTTGGCCCGAAGTTATTGATTGCACATTCGGTTGTTTTGGTGTGACTTTAGACCGGACTCGCCCGTAGACAGGCGCACGCAGCCGCCTTGGCAGTTCACAGCCTGAATTTGCGCGCATTTCCGGCCCGAAACGGTCCCACGATGGAACCCAGCCGCATAGTTGCGCCGGTTTCCAGGAGCAGTCAGACCGGATGTCCGGTCCGGCGAAGCAATTGCTGGAAGCGCGGCTCTGACCGTATTCCCGCAAAGGCCGGGTCAACAAGCAACTGCACCAGCGCCGGCGAATGCTCCGAGATGGCCTGGTCGAGCAGTTGGTATGCCTGTGCCTTTTCGCCAAGCGCCGCGTAAATCTCGGCCAGATCGTATGCCGAGGTATAACCCGCTCTTGGATCGGCAACCTTGCTCAACAACTCTTTCGCTCCGGCGCGGTCGCCTTGGCGCGCGTGGATCAGCGCCAACACCGCCAGAGCATCGGGATCGTGGTTAGAGAGCGAGTAATATTTTTCAAGTTCCTGTTGAGCCAGCGGATATTTCCCCTGGTAGAGATAGAGTTGCCCGATTGCGAAATGCAGCAAGGGATAATTGGAGTTTCCGCGCATCGCCTGCTGGCAGACCCGGATGCCTGAGTCGAAATCTCCCGCGTACTCGTACATCCGGCTGAAAGCTGACGGCAAAACCATCGAGAGCGGGTCAAGCGCCATCGCCCTCTGGAACTCCTGTGTGGCCTCAGTGAAACGCCCCTCGTACATCAGCAGAAGCGCATACCAGTGGTGCGCCGGGGCAAAGTTCGGGTTGGCTGAAATCGCCTTGCGGAACTCATTCTCGGCGCCGGGATAATTCCAGTCGTACGCCCACTCAATGTGAGCCAGGATGGCATGCGCTTCACCGAGAGACGGGTCGATCTGCAACGCCTTCTCGGCCGCCGCCCGCGCTTTGGGAATTACATCGGAGGGACGCGCCTCGTCGTTAGTGCCAAGAACGGTGTAAGACTCGGCCAGGCCAAGGTACGCCGGGGTAAAGAGCGGTTCCCGGGCGATTGCCTGATTGAAATAGTCCGCCGACTTCCACAGGGCCGAAGGCGATCGCTGGTTCCACCAGTACTCCCCGCGTAAATAGAGCTCGTGGGCCTGTTGGTCGGCGCCGGAGGGGTTTTCCACCGCGTTTGCCTGTGGCTGAATATGAAGCGCAGAAGCAATGTCATTTTCCATCCGCGCTTCCACGCCGGGGGTATTCTCGAAGTTGGCATCGTAGAGATGCGACCACACCGGTACCCCATCGCTCGGCCTCACCAGCCGGACATTGATGCGCATCTGCCCGCCGCGGTTCTCCACGCTCCCTTCAACCAGCATGTCGGCGTTCAGCCGTTCGCCGATCGTGCGCGCATCGTCTGAGGAACCTTTGAAGATGAATGCCGACGACCGCGCGACCACATTGACGGGAAAATGCGAAGAGAGCACCGTTGTCAACTCATCGGTGAGCCCGTCGCTCAAGTAGTCCTCGCCCCTCGCTCCGGTCAGATTCACAAATGGCAGAACAGCCAGAGCCTGGTCTTCAGCGCGCCTGGCTGGCGGTGCCGGCCGGCGCACATACCACACTGTTCCAACCAACAGGCAGACCAGCCACGCAATCGGCAGCGCCCACCAGCGCGTCGAGGATTTCGGGAGTTGGGTTTCATTCCGTGGTTGCGGTGCCGCAGCCGGCGCCGCCGCAGGAAGATAGTCGAATTCAGCACGCCGCGTCCGGGCCCGCTGCCATGCTTCCAGCTCCACGGCATAGGCGTACACGCTGGCGCGCGAGCTGTGCGTCTGCCGTCGAACCGGCAAGCCCTCTTTCTTCTCCCATAACTGTACGGTGCGCACATCCCGGTCGAAGAAGATGGCAATCTCTTTCCACGAGTTCAACCTGCCCACCAGTGACACAGGCCTGACGAGATGAGGGATCTGGTGAGTGCTATCTGGGGAAGCTGCCAATTGAGGAAATCTCCTCTTGTCTGCGTGGGGAGCTTCAAATCAATATACTCCAAATGCAATTCAATTGGGATCGACCCGGCCTGAATCCCAACCGGCGCAAGCTTTCGATTCGAAGCTCAGTTCATCACCCGGTAGAATTGGATCAATATGAAATCGACTCCCAAACAGACACCTTCCGTAGACAGTCTGCTGAACGGCAACCGTTTTGTTCGCGCCTGTCTGCGCAAGCCGGTCGACTGCACGCCGGTGTGGTTTCTGCGCCAGGCGGGCCGCTACATGCAGGAGTATCGCGACGTCCGCAAGCACCACACGCTGGTTGAAATATGCAGGCAGCCCGACCTGGCCGCCGAAGTCACAATTACTGCCGCTGAAAAACTCGGCGTCGACGCCGCCATCATCTTTGCCGACCTGTTGCTCCCGCTCGAGCCCATGGGTCTGCCCTTCGAGTTCCAGGCCGGCGAGGGCCCGGTCGTCCACCAGCCCGTGCGCACCGCTCAGGATGTTGCCGCGCTGCACATCGATCGCGCTGATGAGCTCGAATACGTCGCCCGCGCCATCCAGAAAGTTGTCTCGCACTTCGGCGGCCGGCTTGGCATCGTCGGCTTTTGCGGCGCTCCTTACACCCTGGCCAGCTACATGATTGAAGGCGGCGGCTCCAGAAACTACATCCACACCAAGCAGCTCATGTACGGCGACAACTCTGCCTGGCGACGCCTTTTGGACAAGCTTGTCGTTGTTTTGACCCACTATTGCCGCCTCCAGGTGGAGGCAGGGGCCGATGTCATTCAGATCTTCGATAGCTGGGCAGGCTCCCTTTCGCTCGCGGACTATCGCGATTATGCGCTCGAGGCATCCACGCGGCTGGTTCGTGCCGTGCAAGCCATGGGCGTGCCCGTGATTTACTTCGGCGTCGAAACCACGGGTTTGCTCGCAGCCATGGCTTCAACCCGCGCCGACGTGATCGGCCTCGACTGGCGTCAGCCCCTTGATGAAGGATGGCGCGCCGTAGGGCACACTCGCGCCGTACAGGGAAATCTCGATCCCATCACTCTGTTCGCTCCCCTCGAAATTCTCGAAAATCGAGTTAAAGAGGTTCTTCGCGCTGCTGCCGGACGGCCCGGCCATATCTTCAACCTGGGCCACGGAATTGTCCCCGGTACGCCGGTCGAAAACGTGCAGGCGGTAGTCAAAATGGTTCACCAGTTCCGGCTGGCCGAGGCTGCGGAGGCAGTTCATGGCTAAACAGGCCGTCCTGCTGCTGGCCCATGGGACTCCGGAAACCATCGACCAGATCCCGGAATATCTTCGCAATGTCACCAGCGGGCGGCCTCTGCCGCCTGAAGTGGTGGCAGAGATCCAGCATCGCTACTCATTGATCGGCCGCAGCCCACTCACCGAAATCACCTTTGCCCAGGCCAAGTTGGTTGAAGAGGAACTTGCGGCATCAGGCGTGCGCGTTCCGGTTTATGTTGGCATGCGCAACTGGCGGCCCTATATTCCTGATGTCGTCCGCAAAATGCGCGCCGACGGCATTCAAGAGGCCGCCGTAATCTGTATGGCCCCTCAAAACTCCCGCACCAGCGTTGGGCTTTATCGTCGCGCGGTCGAAGCAGAGGCCGGCAACCTGCGCATCGACTTTACCGATGGATGGGCTCGTCACCCCCTCCTCGCCGATGCCTTCGCCGAACGTCTGCGCCCCGCACTCCGAAAATTGAGCGAGCAGGCAGGCGAACCGGTGCCTGTACTTTTCACCGCCCATAGCGTCCCCACGCGTACGGTCCAACCGTCAGCGGCTGGTTCTGACTCCGGACCGCGCATCTGGCCAGGGCAGGGAGCCGATCCTTACGCTGAAGAAGCCCGCCACACTGCCGAGCTCGTGGCTGAACGCGTCGCGGAGATTCCCAAATGGTGGTTCGCCTTCCAGAGTCAGGGCGCGAGCGGTGGACCGTGGATTGGGCCCACTGTCGAGGAAACCCTCGACTCCATTGCTGCTGAAGGTCATAAGTGGTTGATCCTACAGCCGATCGGCTTCCTCTGCGATCATGTCGAGATTCTCTTTGACGTGGATCGTCTATTTAGGTACTATGCCCTCAATATAGGTATACGGTTAGAACGTCCGGAATCACTCAATACTTCATTGACCTTGGCAAAAGCAGTCGCCCATCTTGCCAGATCTTCGTTGGGAAGTCTGAACACTTAAGTATCTGAATACTTAAGTAATTGGTTGCGGTGACTACTGTCTTGGCAACTTATTCTCCCGGCGCGACAAGATATTTGTTTCTGCGTGATTGCTTCGTTAGAATTGTCCAGAACAATTGTTTCACAGGGCTCTGCTGCACACTATTAATCCCAAGCAATGTTTGCTGCTCTCATCCTAGAGATATTACGACCGGGACGGTGGCCAGGAAGCCCAAAAACCGAGGAGTGTTAAGTGTCCTACGGAGATGAATCCCGAGTTGCCGATGGAACGATCGAAAAGACTGAAGTCAGCGCCACGGTTGCCTGTCCGGCCTGCGGCAGTACTCGCGTGCATCGGGTAGAGCGCAAAGGTTTCATGCAATTGCGGATCTATCCCCTGTTTGGACTTTACCCATGGTATTGCCGTGAGTGCCGCACGTACTCCTTGATTCGCAGGCGTTATCGCCGCAAGTCCAATCGCAAACAATACATTAACGTGAATAAAGATAGGTAATTCTCCCGTTCAGTCCCACTTGAGGCACAGGCGCTCGAAGCGCTGGCGCCGTTTCCAGCGGAGTCTCACGACATGTGCCGCGCGCCGACCTCGCTCTGCGCGATTTGTATAGCGGTTTTCCAATTGGTTTAGAGCGGGACCGAACCGTTTCGTGGCGTTTTCCTCAAGAAGACGCCACCTGCAGGCGCATTGAGATTCCGCAGGAATAGAGAACCGTCGTAGACGCGCGTCAGGCTCTGAAGAAGTTCTTGACCAGGAAGATTACGTTTGCCGGCCGCTCAGCCAATCTGCGCATGAAATACGGATACCACTCCCCTCCGAACGGTACATAGACCCGCACCCTGTATCCATCTTTCACCAGCGCCCGCTGCAAATCGCGGCGCACACCGTAGAGCATCTGGAATTCGAATCGATCCTGGGCGATGGAACGCTCCGTGGCGTAGGTCTTGGCGGCCGAGACCATAGCGTCGTCGTGCGTCGCCAACCCGTGATACACGTTTGAGTCGAGCAGCATCTTGCTCAGCCGCACAAAGTTTTCGTCCACCTGGCTCTTGCGCGGGAAGGCCACTTCAGCCGGTTCTTTATACGCGCCCTTGCACAGCCTGATCCTGATTCCGTCGGCCAGCAATTGCTCCACGTCGGCCTGCGAACGGTAGAGATATGCCTGGATCACCACGCCGATCGCGCCCTTTGTTTCCGGCCGCGCATTCAGCCGCCGCACAATGTCCAGCGTCACCTGCGTCAACTTCGAGTCTTCCATGTCGATGCGCACAAAACTGCCCGTCGCCTTTGCGTGCTGCGCCAGGCTTGAAGCAATCGATTCAGCAAGTTCCGGGGACTGCTCCAGCCCCATCTGCGTCAGCTTTACGCTCACATTGGCATCCAGCTTGCGCGCCTCGATTGTGTCAAGAAGCTGGTGATAGACCTCGGCCGCGCGATGCGCCTCAAGCTCTGATGTCACGCTCTCGCCGAGTGAGTCCAGTGTCACTGACATGCCCTGGCGGTTCACTGACTCTGCCACGCGCAGCGCATCGAAAATTTCGGTGCCGGCGATGAACCTTGAACTGAGGCGGGAGCCGATCGTGGATTGCTCGCAGAACCGGCGCAAAGATCGATTGTGCGACAGTGCAATAAAGGTCGAACGAAGTACAGGCATGTCAAGCCCCAGCCGCTCCAGCGCTGCTACGTCGCTGCTTCGCGGACTATTTAGTGTCGCACATGACACCGGCCCTTCACCGTGACCCTCACCGCTAAGTTGTAGATCGAATTCCGGTGGTCTGGGACACTGGCGGCTCTGAGGTCCTATCCGCGAACGGGCCACCGGTAAAGAGCCTGGGCCCGGTGGGGCCGGAACTCAACGAGTGCCGACTCCTCCGCGCCGCGCCCGATGTTATGAACCACGTGGGCGTCGGGATTCGCTGCTGTCGTGCTCACAATGATCCCAATGTGCGGAAGTCGCGCATCTAGCAGCCAAGTGACGATGTCTCCGGCTTGAAGCGGAAGCGGGAAGGCATCGCCCGCGACTGCCCCGTCGGCTGCCCAAAGCCTTGCGTCGGAGCGAGTAAAGTATGCTTCAAGGTTCAGCACCCGGCGGTGGTCGATGCTCGCGTCCGGTCTCTTCGATCCCCACGTCTTTCGCGCGGGATACTCATCGAAGTGCTTCATCATGTCTTCATGAACCAGTTTCTGCAGATCGATCGCCAGTCCGTCCCGCGCAGCACGGATTACAACGTCAGCGCAAACACCTGTGGATCGGGAAACATCGCCGCCGGGGTAGGGGATTGCCGTGTACGTGGGATCGTAGCCAGTCGTAACCCCCACCTGCGCTCGCGCCGCTGCGGCCAACCGTTGCCCCACGGAGGCAATGGCAAGCCCCAGCCGTGCGCCGGCAAACCAGCCGGTCAGCCCGCCGATAAATGCCCTGCGATGCATCAGGCCTTCGCTCAGTTCACCTCGTAAATCTGGTTGCCGTGGGCCGGCAGGGTCACCGTGATCTCTTTACCCTCTTTCGTCCCAGAGTCGTCCCACTCACTCGTGGCCGAGTGTTTTTTCCCGTCCAGTCCAAGCGCCTGCCAGGTCGTCTTTACCGTCGTCGCCGTTTCGCCCAGGTTGAAGAATCCATAGTACTCCTTGTACCCGCGCTCGCCCGGCTCATTGATGCTGGCGCGCCAAACCCGCACATCCTCAAATCCCGGCCCCAGCGTCGACGCGTCGAGCGGCCGGCTGTAAGTCACGTTCTGATTGATGAAGAGAATGTTCTGATTACTCAGCAGCGATTTGGTGAGTTCGTCGAGCCTGGTCAGGTTTGCGCCCAGGATCAGCGGCGCACGCGCAATGCACCACAGCGCAAACTCGGTCTTTTCCTCCTCGGGCGTCAACCGTGATTGTCGCGGCGGGCCGTATCCCGGATGCGGCGTCAACGATCCAAACGGCAACATGTCAGGATCGGGCCAGCTTCCCGGTCCCGTGTAGGTGTACCACTTGGCGATGCGGTCGAACTCGTCCCGGGTGCCGAAAGGGAAGTCCCCGCTGTCTTTATGCTCAAAGGTCCAGCCGTCCCAGTGGTCGTCTGCAATCCTCCACATCTGCGCGTATTTCTGCACCTCGGCGGCGTCTTCAAGCGCGGTTGGGCCCGGCGAAAGGCTCAGCACCATCGGCCGTCCGGCCTTTTGAATCGCCAGCGCGACCTGCCGTATCTCGGTCGGACGGTAAGGGTTGGCGCTGATGCAGTCCACCTTCAGAAAATCCACTCCCCAGCTCGCAAAAAGGCGAATCTCAGAGTCATACCACGCCTGTCCGGCCGCGTTATCCTTCACGCCCCAGTTGCCATCGTCCCACGGGCACGGGCTGGTCATGTCCGCAGCATCCCTCGCCGTGAACTTCGACCCCGCAATGGGCAGATTCGCCTCAACAGCATCCCGCGGAATGCCCCGCACAATGTGAATCCCGAACCTGAGCCCCAGCTTGTGTACCCAGTCAGCCAGCGGCCTGAACCCCGCTCCATTGGCTGCCGAAGGGAATCGCTCCGGGACCGGAATCAGAATCCCGTTGGCGTTAAGCAGATACTTCCGCGCCGCCAGACCCTTCCCCTCCGGATTGGCCATGTACCAGCCTTCATCGATTACGGCGTACTGCCAACCGTACTGCTCCACGCCGGCCAGCACCGTGGCATTCGCCTTGAACTGATCCTCGTCGATCGTCAGTCCATAAGCATCCCAGCTGTTCCATCCCATCGGCGGCGTTGGCGCCACAGTCTGCGCCCGCAATCCCGTTGCCCCTATCACAATAGCCATCAAAACAGCAATTAAGAAATACCCATAACGATTCATCGGTCAACGTATAACACACTGGCCGGCAGCTGTGCAGTCAGCGCAACGCAGCCCTTGATTCACTTCGCCCTTATCAAAGCGCGCCCGTCTCTCGTTTATCCTGTCCACGCCCGAATCTCCCTTTGAAGGGAACCCTCAAATGTCTTCACGGATTTCAGCTTCGCGTCTCAGTGCCGCCATTTTGTTTTTCTCGCTGGCCGCTCTGCCGTCTTTTTCCACGCCGGCGCCTCCAGCCACGGTACCCGTCCTTATGATCAGCGACATCCACTTCGAACCGTTCTGGGATCCCGCAAAAGCCGCGCAGCTCGCCTCGGCTCCAGCCTCTGCATGGACCGCGATTCTCGCCTCCGCTCCATCGCCTGATCGCGAGGCCCGGTTCAGCGCTCTTCAGCAGGCCTGCCACGCCCGCGGCGATGACACTTCGTATCCGCTCTTTGCCTCGAGCCTCGGCGCCATGAAAGCCAATGCCGCCGGCGTTCGTTTTGTGACTGTGAGTGGTGATCTAATCTCCCATTCCTTCGACTGCAAGTTCAAGACGGTCTTTCCCAATGCCAGGCCCGGCGACTACCACGCTTTTGTCGAAAAAACGATTGAGTTTGTCGTCAGCTCTTTGCATGGCGCGCTTCCCGGTGCTCCGGTCTACGCGTCGCTGGGCAACAACGACTCCGATTGCGGCGACTACCAGCTTGACGCGAATAGCCCATTCCTCGACGAAACCGGAAAGATGCTCACCGCCGATGTTCCTGTCTCCGAGTCGAAACAGGCTCGCGCTGACTTTGCCATCGGCGGCAACTTCAGCGTCACTTTGCCGGCGCCGTTCGAGCACACCCGCCTGCTCGTCCTCGACGATCTCTTCATGTCGCGCCGCTACCAGACCTGCGCAGGCAAAGACGATGCATCTGAGGCCACGCGGCAGATTGCATGGCTGCGCAGCCAGCTCGATCGGGCGCGCCAGGCGAAGCAGAAGATCTGGGTCATGTCGCACATCCCGCCCGGCGTCGACGCCTACAGCACCGTCACGAAAGGCAAAAACATCTGTGCCGGCCAGGGCCCAGCGATGTTTCTTTCGTCAGACGATCTGCCCAACGCCCTTGCGCCTTACGGCGACGTTGTCTCGCTGGCCATCTTCGCCCACACCCACATGGACGAGATGCGCCTGCTGATTTCAGGCAACATCGAACACATTGAGCGCGCAGTGCCCGTGAAACTCGTTCCCTCCATCTCCCCCATCGACGGCAACAATTCATCCATCACCATTGCCCAGGTCGATCCGCGCACCGCTACCCTGGTCGATTACCGCGTGATCGCTGCATCCAACCAGACCGGCGTTGACACCAAATGGTCCGAGGAGTACGACTATGCGCGGGCCTACCACCAGCCGGCGTTTTCAGCCACCGCGCTGGCCACTCTCATCGGCGAATTGAGGGCCGACACCGACGCCAGATCCCCGGCCAGTCAGGCCTACCTCCGCAACTACTTCGTCGGCAACCGCTCCACCGAACTCGCTCCGTTCTGGCCCATCGCCACCTGCGGCCTCATCAACATGACCGCCGGCACCTTTCGCACCTGCGCCTGCACCCATTAGCAGGCTGACCCGTGCCCCGTTCTTTCGTCGGTTTCAACGGCGAAGGTGCGGGATGCCGCATCGCCAACGCGTGGCCTTGAACATCCGTGCCCCACTACAATTGCGCGCATGATGTCGCCCTCCCTAACCCGCCGCGAGTTTCTCTCAGCTTCCGCCGCCGCCACAATCGCCAACCTCTCACCCCCTGCCATCTGGTCTGAGTCTTCGATCACCGGCGATCGAGCATCATCCATCCCCGATTGGGCATCCAGACCCATGCGCTGGTTTCAGCTCACCCTCGTTGAAGACGACCCTATCCATTACGATCCCGCTTTCTGGCTCGACTACTTCAAGCGAACCCACTCTGAAGGCGTCTGTCTGAGCGGCGGAGGCTGCGTCGCCTACTATCCCACGCAGGTCCCGTACCACCATCGCAGCGCCTGGCTCGACAATCGCGACGTTCTGGGCGAATTAGTTTCCGGCTGCCGCAAGATGAACATGTCGGTTCTTATCCGCACCGATCCGCATGCCACCTACGACGACGCAAAACTGGCCCATCCCGACTGGATCGCAATCGATGCCGCCGGAAATCCTCGCCGCCACTGGGCTTCGCCCGAAATGTGGCTGACCTGCGCCTACGGCCCCTATAACTTCGAGTTCATGACTGCGGTGCACAAAGAGATCATGACCCTCTACCGCCCCGACGGCCTTTTTCACAATCGCTGGGATGGTAATGGGATCTGTTACTGCGTCCATTGCGTGCAGAACTTTCGCTCTGCCACAAACCTCGATCTGCCCCGCACCACCGACCCCGCCGATCCTGCCTATACTGCGTGGCAGCAATGGCGCCGCCAGCGGCTGGTTGCGCTCATCGACCTGTGGAACTCAACCATCCACTCCATCAATTCTGAATCCAGTTGCATACCTAACAACGGGAGCGGAGCGCTCAATTCTCTCGATTCGGTTGAACTCAGTATTCGAGCGCCGCTGCTGGTAGCCGATCGCCAGGGCCGAAGCGGGCTCGCCGCGCCGTGGTTCATCGGCAAAACCGCAAAGGAGTTCCGCGCCACCATGGGCGCCAAGCCGGTCATAGGTCTCTTTGGCGTGGGCCTTGAAGAACGTTACCGCTGGAAAGACAGTGTCACTTCCGACGCCGAAATCCGCATCTGGACCCTCGAAGCCATCGCCAACGGCATGCGTCCATGGTGCAGCAAGTTTTCTGCCACGCTCCACGATGAGCGCTGGCTCGCCGGCGTCGAAGAACTCTACGCCTGGACCGAAAAGAATCGCTCCCATCTCATGCATCGGCAGCCACTGGCGCGCGTTGCAATCGTTTATTCGCAGCGCACTGCGTGGCAACTTGGCAACCAGGCGCAGGCACGTCTTGAGGACTACGCCCTGGGTTGGTGCCAGGCCCTCATCGAGTCTCGGATCCCATTTGAGATGGTGGATGACCGATTGCTCGACTCTGCGCATCTTGCCGCCTTTAAACTCCTGATCCTGCCCAACATCGCCGTTCTCAGCGATGCGCAATGCGACCAGATACGCGCCTTCGTCGCCGCCGGCGGCAGCATCATCGCAACCCACGAAACCGGCTTGCGCAGCCCCGACGGCTCGCCGCGATCTAACTTCGCTCTTGCCGAACTGTTCGGCGTCGACCTGGCCGGCAAGCCTGAAGGCCCCATGCTCAACTCATACATCCGCCTTGAGCACGATGCCGAGCCGGCAAGTGAATTCTTTCGCGGCCTCGAGCATGCACCGCGTGTCATTAATGCCGTCCACCGCCTGCCCGTCACCCCGCGCGAAAAGTTTGCCCAGACTCCCTTCACCCTCATCCCCAGCTACCCCGATCTGCCCATGGAAAAGGTCTATCCACGCGTCGACAAGACCGATATTTCCTGTCTCTTTCTGCGCCAGGCGGCTGGCCGCGTCGCCTACTTCCCCATGGACATCGACCGCACCTTCTGGGAGGTTCTTTGTGCCGACCACCTTGCCATCCTGCGCAATACCGTATTGTGGGCGCTCAATGAAGCCCCCATCGTCTCAGTCGAGGGATCTGGCTTCCTCGATGTCACCGTCTGGCGCAATCCCGCGTCGATAGTAGTTCACCTTGTGAACCTCACCAATCCGATGACCATGAAAGGGCCGTATCGGACATTCTTTCCCGTCGGACAACAAAGAATCGTCCTCAACCTCCCCGGCGGAATCCGCACTGCCGAAGCGCAATTGCTAGTGGCCGGAAACCCGGTTCCCATCGAAAACCATGGAGGTTCTTTCGCGGTATCGGTGCCGTCAATCGTCGATCACGAGGTAATCGCAATCGAAGTCTAATCCTCGAGTTGTCCTCAAGCGTGCGGACTCGCCGGCCGGCGCGCAAGAAGGCACGTCCTGTGCTATAAGCTGATCGAGTGACGCCTGTTTTCAGAATCCGCCACGGGCGCCTCGGCCTGATCGCAAGCTTGGTCGCATTTCTAGCGTTTTTCGCGGCGCCCTTTGCGGTCGAAGGGCAGGGCAGCGCCTTCAATTCCGCACTGCCGCTCCAGCACGTCGCCAACGCACCCAACTCGGCATGGGCTCAGCAGCAGCATTATGTTGTACTTGTCTCGCTCGATGGCTTCCGCTGGGACTACGCAAGCCGCGATCATGCCGGGCATCTGCTCGCGCTCGGCAAGCAGGGCGTGTGGGCCCCGAATGGAATGCTTCCGAGTTATCCATCGGTCACATTTCCGAACCACCTTACGCTGGTGACTGGGCTTTACCCCGAGCATCATGGTATCGTTGCCAACGAGTTCTACGATCCGGCTCGCAATGCCGTCTACTCAATGAGAGACAAGAAGGCCGTAACCGACGGTTCCTGGTACAGCGGGGTTCCTCTCTGGAGCCTGGCCGAGAGTCAGGGAATGCATGCCGCAGTTCTTTTGTGGCCCGGCTCCGAAGCCAAAATCGCGGGTTACCAGCCCAGCTGGTACGCGCGCTGGGAGCCCGACAAGTACGACAGCCCTCAGTCCTATTCAGCGCGCATCGACAATGTAATCGCGCTGCTCCATCTTCCGCCTGCCGACCGCCCTCATTTCATTGCGATCTACTATCCCGAACCGGACCACGAAGGCCACGAGTCGGGACCCGATTCGGCTGCCACGCGCAAGGCCGCGCTCAAGATGGACGAGCAAATCGGGAAACTGAAGGCCGCCCTTGACGCCACCGGGCTGCCCATCGACCTGGTCGTGGTGAGCGACCACGGCATGGTGCGCTCGCAGGGTAGTTGGATCAATCTCGATGCATTTACCAACCTGATGGGCTTTCAGACCGCCGGTTCGCTGCTCTACAGCCCCGACGAACAGGACCGCGTCCGCGTTTACAACCAGCTCAAAAAAGCCACTTCGGAATTCATGGTCTATCGCCTGAAGGACGTGCCGCCCGAGCTCAACTACAACCAGAATCCCCGCGCGGGCGATCCGGTCGTTGTCGCGACGGGCCCTTACCCGATTCGTGCCAGCGCACCCCAGGGGGGCTTGATCGACCGCGCCCCGCCGGTGGGAATGCATGGCTTCGATCCGGCCCGGGTTCCCGAGATGAAGGCCAGCTTCTTTGCCGCGGGGCCTGACCTCCTGCCCGGCAAAACCGTTGCGCCCTTTGAAAACGTCAATATCTACCCCTGGATCGCGCACATGCTCGGCCTCAAACCGGCAAACAACGACGGAAGTCTGAACATCCTGGCGGGCGCCTTGCGCGATAACGGCGCCGAACAGGAAAAATAAGAGGAGCAATCGCCAATGAGTCTGATCCTTGGAATTGACGGCGGCGGCACGCGCACCCGCGCCTCCATCGTCGACACTGCATCTGCCAACGGGAAACACGTTCTCGCATTTGCTGAGAGCGGCTCCATCAAGCGTCTTCGCGTAGGAGCGCAGGCAGCCGAAGAAAACCTTCGTGCGTTGCTTGCCGAAGTCTACGTGCAATCCGGCGCGGCCTCCGTCAGTGCAGCATCAGTGGGTGTGGCCAGCGCCACCATGCCCGGCATTCCAGATTGGATCACGCGTATTCTGCGCGAGTTCAGGATTGAAAAATCCGAAGTCGTTGGCGACGAAGTCATCGCCCTTGATGCCGCCTTCAAGGGAGGTCCCGGGATCCTGCAGATCGCCGGCACCGGCTCCAACACCATCGGCCGCGCGCCCCATGGCAGCCAGGAATCCGCCGGCGGCTGGAGTTCCCGCCTCGGCGACGAAGGCTCCGGCTACTGGATCGGCCTGCACGCCATTCGCCGCGCCCTCAAGGCATACGATCACGAACAACCTACCCAGGTGCTGAAACGGGTTGGCGAGATTTGGGGTACGCCGACCATTGAAGCCCTCGTCAATCTCGGTGACAGCACGCCCGGACCCGATTTTGCGGCCCTCGCTCCGGCCATCAGCGATCTCGCCGAAGCCGGTGACGCGGTTGCCGTCGGCGTGCTCAAGCAGGCCGCTGCAGATCTTGTCGACTTTGTCCTGCTGGTGCGCTCCAAGCTCCGCCGCAACCACGGAATCGCAGGCGAAGTGCCGGCCGCATATACCGGAAGCGTGATTGAGAAGACGCCGATTGTTCGCCGTGATTTCTTTGCCGGACTCAAAGCCGCCGCGCCCGATATGCCCGTCCTCGAGAACGCAGTGGTTTCTCTCGAAGGCGCAATCTGGCGCGCAAAACGGCTGGCGCAATTGGCCGGAGGAAATTAGCGCCTGGTGCCCGGAGCCCGTCCTCAGCGCATTCGAAACATCTCGATTTTGAGCACTGGGAAACCGGAAAACGATGCATCCGCGTAACCACGCGCAAATTACCGCACCGCCACCGCCCCTGCCAGCTCGCCGTTGTGAATCGACGCCAACAGTTTGCCCTTGCCGTCGATCGCCACCAGGTTCGCCCTGCGCCCCACCGCAATCGTCCCCACCTCGTCGCAGAATCCGGTCATCGCTGCCGGATTGACGGTCAGCAACTGCAACCCCTCGTCCACAGTTGCGCCGGTAAACGCGACAAAGTTCTCCAGCGCGCGATCGAGCGTCAACACGCTGCCCGCAAGCACGCCGCGTGCCGTCGCGTGCCCGTTCGCCACCTGCACCGCGAAATCGCCCAGGTGATACTCCCCGTCCGGCATTCCGGCCGCGCTCATCGCATCCGTTATCAGGATTCCTCGCTCCGGGCCTTTGCAGCGCCACCAGAGCTTCGTCATCTCCGGCATCGAGTGAATGCCGTCGCAGACCAGCTCAGCGTAAAGGTTGTCGGTAGTCAGCACCGTGCCCAGAATGCCCGGCTCGCGATGGTCCAGCGAACGCATGGCGTTGAACGTATGCGTCGCGCTCACCGCTCCGGCCGCAATCGCCGCGCGCGTTTCGGCAGCGGTCGCATTCGAGTGCCCCACCGATACCCGTACGCCCTTCGCCGTGGCATGCGCCGCAAGCTCCACCGCGCCGGGCAGTTCGGGCGCCAGCGTCATCAGCCGCGCGTGGCCGCCCGCCGCCTCATAGAGCCGGTCAAAGATTGCAATATCGGGTTCCAGCAGATGCTCCCTGGGTTGCACCCCGCGTTTTTCGTGCGACAAAAACGGTCCCTCGAGATGAATCCCGATGGGCAGCGCCGCGCTGCCATCCCCATCGATCCGTTCGGGGTGATCGATCAGCTTTGCCAGCCCGTCGAGCGCGCGCAGCGTCATCTCCAGCGGGGCAGTGACCGTGGTCGCCAGATAGCTTCCCGTGCCTCGCGTGGCCAGAAACCTTCCCACCGCGCGCAGCGCCTCCGGCGTCGCCTCCATCAGATCGTGGCCGGCCGCGCCATGAATGTGCACGTCGAAGAACGCCGGTGCCAGCGTTGCCCCGGCGAACTCGTGCACCTCGGCGCCCGGAAATTCAACGTGGGCGCCAAATCCTTCGGTGATGGCGACCACCCGGTCGCTGTCAATTTCAACAATGGGATTGGGAAGAAGAGCAGACCCGGTCCAGAGGTTTTCGGCAGTTAAAACGGTGCGCATGGCTCCAAATTATAACCACCAGCCTGCTCACTTGTCCTTAAAACGATCACAATTCCGATCTGAACCACAATCAAGCCGTAATCCACCGCACCAGGAAGGCTCCCGCTTTTTTACCTGTACTTGCGCAGCACTCCCAGCACCCGGCCCTGGATGGCCACCTGAGCCGCCGGAACATAGATGGGTTCCATTTCAACGTTCGACGGTTGCAGGCGAATCACGCTGCCTTCCGGATAAAACCGCTTCAGCGTCGTCTCGGCCCCGTGCACCAGCGCCACCACAATCTCGCCTTGTCGCGCCGTCTTGGTCCGTTCCACCAGCACGTAGTCGCCGTCGATAATGTGCTCGTCGCGCATTGAGTCGCCTCGCACCTCCAGCGCAAACACGTCGCGGTTTCCTACCACGTCGTGCAGCGAGATGGTCTCCTGCGACTCCATGGCCTCGACGGGCAGCCCAGCCGCAATCCTCCCCGCGAGGGGCAGCTTAAGGCTCGAGCGGGTACGCGTGCCTGGTGGCACCACATCGATCGAGCGGCTGCGGTTGTGAACACGATCCAGCATCCCTTTCTTCTCAAGGTTGGTGATGTGCTTATGGACCGTAGCCAGGCTCTTAAGCCCCATCCCGCGCGCAATCTCTTCAAACGACGGGGAATAACCGTTGCGCGCCACAAACAACTCAAGAAAATCGAGAACTTCTTTTTGCCTTCTGGTGACTGCCATGCGCGCATTATAGCGAACAAAAAGCGAATTGCAACAGAAGAATCAACATCCGCCTGTTACTTTTTGTGGACATTCTCCACGCCGCTTCCGATTTCCCGCTGGCCTACCACCGATCCCCCGTTCAAAAAGAACCCTGATCCCTCGTTCCCTTGTTCCCTCGTTCGCTTGTTCCCTGTCCTTTACAATCGTCCCATGATCCTCGAGACCTTCGCCGTCGGTCCGCTTCAGTGCAACTGCACCATCCTCGGCGACGAAGAATCCCACGAGGCCATCGTCATCGATCCCGGCGACGAGATCACTCGCGTTCATCGGCGCCTGACCGAACTCGGCCTTACCCTCAGGCAGATCCTTATCACCCACGGCCACATTGACCACGTGGGCGGGGCGCTCAAGCTCAAGCGGCTTACCGGCGCGCCCATTCTGCTCAACCAGAACGACCTGGAGTTGCTGGCCATGATGGAGGAGCAGGCGGCCTGGGTCGGTGTTCCCACTCCTGCAGTCGCCACGCCCGACGCGTCGCTCGCCGAGGGCCTCGTCGTCGGTCTCGAACGCTACCCGGCCCAGGTCATCCACACTCCCGGCCACACCCAAGGCTCCATCTGCCTGCACTTCGCTCCCCAGAATCTGCTCTTCGCCGGCGACACGCTCTTTGCCGGCAGCATTGGCCGTACCGATCTCCCCGGTGGCGATTACCCGCAGATTCTCCGCTCCATCCACTCCAAATTGCTGGTCCTTCCCGAGCAGACGCGGGTGATTGCCGGCCACGGTCCTGAGACCACCATCAGCCAGGAGCGTGAATTCAATCCCTTCCTCGTGACCAGGTAAGCCGGAATAGATCAGCGAGCTAAGTCAATTATTTACAGCCATCTATTCATAGAAGCTCAAGTACCGCTTAATGTCGGTCGCTGAAATTGTTACTTACTTGATGCGTTCAAAAGTAGTCAACCAGCCTGGAAACGCCGGTATTGAATTCCGTTTCGCGTCCCAGAAGACTCACCACCAGCCAGCCCGATGCGCCCATCCCGAAAAAGTGCCCCGGATGCACCCATACTCCGCGCTCCAGCAGCGCCAGCACGGTCGCATCATCGGGCTCCATTGCGGGAATCCGCAGCACCGCGTACCAGCCGCCCTCCACCTTCAGCCGGTTCAGCCCCGGCGCGCGCTCTAGTTCCCGGTCAAGCATTGCCAGGTTGGTCTTCACCCTCCGCAGAATCTGCGCCTGAATTGAACGGCTCTCACCCACCCACTTGGCCAGCGCCCACTGCACCGGCGCATTCATCGAGAGAAAGGTATCGGCAATCACCTCGAGCCGGGCCATCGCTGCCGATCGTTCCGGTCCCGTCGCCACAATCCACGCCGCCTTCATCTGCGGAAGCCCGGCAATCTTGCTCAACCCGCTCACCACAAACACTGTGACGCCATCGAGCCCCTCCGCAAAGCTCCGCGGCTTACTTTCCTCAGCGGAATTGCTGAAGCCGTAATCCAGAAAGACCTCGTCGACAATCAGCGCCAGCCCGCGCTCGCGGCAAAGCTCTGCCAGCCTGTCTTTTTCCCAATCTTTGGTAAAGTGCCCCGTCGGGTTGTTAGGATGCACCACCACAATCGCCCGAGTGCGGCCGGTGACAGCGCGTCTGAGCCCTTCGAATTCGATCTGCCAGCCCGCGTCGTAAACCAGCGGCGCCGCGCCCAGCTTCACATCATCCAGCCCGGCCAGAAAATCAAACAGCGGATAGCCGGGCTGAAGCGAGACAATCTCGTCGCCCGGGTCGCACAGCAGCCTGAAGAGATAGCTGTAGGCCTCGCTGGTGCTGGTGGTTAGAACAATTTGTTCAGGTGCGACATTCACTCCGCCTGCTGCGTAGTATTCGCACACCGCCTCTCGCGCCGGCAGCAATCCCAGAGGCTGCGGATCGTAATCAAGAGCCCGCGGGTCGGCGAGCGCCGCGAGCAGGTTGGCCGGATAATCAAAGCCGCAGCGCGTAGGGTTTGAAGCCGTTAGGTCGGCGGTCGGCAACCCAGCCTCAACGCGCTCGCGGTGCGCCCGCGCCAGCTCGCTCTCTTCCACGTTCCAGTTTGTGCGTTCTGAAAAGTGCATGGTTCGCATTCTCACGGCCACGATTCCAGTCCAAAGATCAAAACCCGCCCAGTGCGGTCGTGCACAATAAAATCAGGCGCCCGCTCCAACCATACACTGGCGCCGCACCTTCAAACCGGCTCTAATAGGGAGGCGAATTGGCTCTGCGCGCGGTTGTATTCGACTATGGAATGGTTCTCTCTGGGTTTCCCGACCCCGCGGCGCACGCGGCCTTGGTACGCATCACCGGCCTTCCCGAAGATGAGTTCGAAACCCTTTACTGGCGCGACCGCCCCGCCTACGACGAGGGCAAGCGCACCGGCCTCGAGTTCTGGCAGAAATTCAATCGCGACGCCGGCCTCAATCTTTCGCCTGACGCTATCGACGAGCTGAACTACTGGGATGGGCTGATGTGGACCACCCTGAACGACGCCATGCTCGCCTGGGCTGAACGGCTGAAAGAGCGTGGCTTGCTCATAGCCATCCTTTCGAACATGGGCGACAGCGTTCTGGCCAGCATCAAGCGGAGCTACACGTGGCCTGAGCGTTTCGACGTCCGCGTGTGGAGCTTCGAGCACCACATGGTCAAGCCCGACCCCGCAATCTACCGGCTCACGCTCGATAGACTCGCAACCCGCGCCGAGGAAACGCTCTTCCTCGACGATCGCCCGGTGAATGTGGAGGCAGCCTCCGCGATGGGCATGGTAGCGATTCAGTTCAGTACAGTTGAGCACCTTCGCAAAGATCTGATTGCGCGCGGACTCGACGCGGAACTGCCGCTGCCGTAACTGTGCCCATCCAGGGCACTGGGATAACCGCGGTGCCTTTGCCGGTAATTTCCCCTTTTTGCGCTACATTCAATACAGGGCACGATCCTTCCGGACTGTCCTGTGTCGAAAAGCCTCGCGATCCCGTAGTAACCATATTGTTTTCATACGCTTGGCGGCAACCCGCTGAATCTATGATGGATAACATTGAAAATTTTAGGTAAAGCGATGAAAACAAAGATACTTCTTTACAGGGAATACCGGGGGGTATACCCCCGCTTCAAACGAACATCTGGCCGGGTACGGGCAGGGTGAATCTCAATGTTTCCCACTCGGCTCAGCCGGTGGCCGCGGTGCCCAGTCCCACCAGGTTCGCCGCCGCGATGATGATGATGATGCCTACCCACAGCAGCCGCACGGGCCGCGAGCCAACGCCCTTCCACTCGCCCAGCGCCAGCCCCACCAGCCCTCCGCACAGCACGTAAATGCTCATGTGCAGCATCCAGTTCACATACCCCACCCGCGCCGGAATGTTCGCCTCGCCCCACGCGTAGAAAAAGAACTGGAGGTACCACATGATGCCTCCGGCCGCCGCCAGCGACGCATTCTTCACCAGCACTGGCCGCGCCTGGCTCAGATCGGCGCGCAGAGAAAGGCTCTTTTTGAACGCCAGACGCACAAAGCAATACGTCATGTTCACCACCGCGCCGCCGCCCATGATGAGAACGTAACTCGGCAGCCGCGCGTAGAGCGGGTTGACTCCCACCGCGAGCGCTGCCTTGCGAATCGGCGTTGCCGCATCGAGTCCGAACGAGAATCCTGAGGAGAAGATGCCGCACATCGCCGCGAGCGCGAGGCCCAGCATCACGTTGAACTCTTCAACGCCTCTGCCAAGCTGCTGTTCCTTCTGGTGACCGGCGTAGGAGACCACAGCAATGCCGGCCAGCGCTATCACAATCCCGGCCAGCGTCAACTGCCCGCCATGGGTCGAAAAGAGCAGCGCCTCCTGCCCATGCATCAGCGGGGGCACAATCGTGCCTACGACCAAGGTGACGCCGATGGCCACGCCAATGCCGAGCGACATGCCGAGGTAGCGCATGGTCAGCCCGTAGCTCACATTACCCACGCCCCACATCGCGCCAAACAGGACCACCATGAGCATCTGGCGCGGATCGAGGGAGGCGTAAAAGGCAACGAAGTGCGGCAGCAGGATAAGGCTCACGCCGATGGGCAGCAGAATCCAGGAGAAGAATCCCGCGATGGCCCACGTCGTCTCCCACGACCACTTCTTGACCTTCTCGATGGGCGCATAAAATGAGGCCGCGCTGGCCGCGCCCACAATGTGCCACCCAATTCCCGCCAGGATTGACTGCATTCGGCCTCTTTGCTTCGCTATTTCAGATCAACGTTAAAGGTGTAGCTTCCTGCAGGCAGCGCAAAGCCGCCTTGATTGATGTGCGTATCAAGTCTGAACTGGGCGCGGCCGGGTCCTTCTCCACCCAAAAGCTTGTACTTGGACCGCTCCGAGGCCGAAAGCGGCAGCCAACCCTCTGTGTTGGCCGGCAAGGTCAAATGCCACGTTGCGGTTGCGCCTTGCACCGTCCATTCGGAGTGAATCGGCCCATACACAGAGTCGTAGTCGAATGAAACATGCCCGAGCCGCGCGTCAAAGACCGGATGCAGCACCACCGTGTGGAAGCCCGCATCGAGTGGCGACGCATCTACTCCGGCCGCGTAGCCGTAGATCCAGTCGGCCACCGCGCCGTAGGCGTAGTGGTTGTAGGAATTCATGCTGGGGTCGTTCCGCATCTGGTCGCCGTTCCATCGCTCCCACATGGTCGTAGCGCCGTGCGTGACCATATATCCCCACGACGGGTACTGCGTGTTGAGCAGCAGAGTATAGGCCAGATCGCTGTAGCCGGCCTTTGTTAATTCCTCGAGCAGATACGGCGTGCCAAGAAAGCCGGTGCCGAGCAAGTTGTGATTGGCATGGATCTTGTCGGCCAGGCGTTTTGCCGCGGCGGCGCGCAGGTTTTCGGGAACGAGGTTCATGTGCAGAGCCAGCACGTAGCCGGTTTGCGTGTCGCCGCCTTTGCTTTTGGCGCCGGGATTATTGATCTGCCCGAATTCGGACGCGCTGTTATCTGCGCCGGCAATGAAGCCATCGTCGCGCACAAACTGCTTGTCGAAGGCTGCGCGGATCTTCACAAACAGGGCCCAATACCGCTGGGCGTCATCATTTCGTCCCGTCGCCCGCGCCATTTGTCCCATGAGCTGCACGTCCCAGGCCCAGTAGGCGGTAGCAATGAGGAGGTAATCGGTTTTGCCCTCCGGCGAAAGCCAGTCGCCGAATGGAATGCCGGCATCGTTCTTCCACAATCCATCGGGATTCTTCTCTTCGATCGCATTGAGGTAGCTGGTCATCGCAGCCCAGTTCTGGTCAATGATGCTCGTGTCGCCGGTTTGCAGCCACGAGGTCCATGGGATGATGACGCCGGCGTCGCTCCAGCCGGCCGCGTGGCCCATGTTTTCGTGCGCAGTCCCCGGCGAGTAAATCCCGTAGTAGGGAGTGCCCGCTTGTGTCCCGCGCATGTCGCCGGCGAACTTCCTCGAGAACGCCGCCAGGGCCATGTCGTAGCTGGCCGCGCGCCAGAAGACCTCCGCATCGCCCATCCAGCCCAGGCGCTCGTCGCGCTGCGGGCAGTCGGTGGGCAGGCCGACAAAGTTCGACCGCTGGCCCCACTCGATGTTGCTCCACAGTTTGTTAATCAGCGGGCTGCCGGTTTCGAGGTGCGCGGTGAAGGGCGCGGCCGTGTGGATAACGAGGGCCTTGACGGTGTTGATGTCGGGCTTGCCGGACAGTCCGGTTAGTTCGGCGTAGCGAAAGCCGTGGAAAGTGAACTGCGGCGTCAATTCCTCGAAACGGTCGTTGCGCAGAATAAAGCGGTCGGTCGCCTTCGCGGTGCGCAGATTCTCCGTGTAGAGGGTGCCGTCCGGGTTCAGCACCTCGGCAAAGCGGAGTTTGATTTCTGTACCGGCTGCACCTGGGACGCTGACCTTTTCGACTCCGGAAAAGTTCTGGCCGAAGTCGTAGACCCATACGCCGGGCTTCGGTTCGGTGAGCGACTTTGCCGTCATCTCTCGTTCGACGCGAATAGGCTCGAAGTCCTGGGCCTCGATCTTAACCTGGGCAGGACGAATCTCGATTGCCTTCGGCCAGTTTTGGTCATGGAACCCCGCTACATCCCATCCTGGAATGAAGCGATTCAAATCTACGGTCTCGCCGTCGTAGATCTCCGAGTGAACCCCGGAGGTATTCGCCCGCCAACCGGCGTTTGTAGATACCCAGTCCACTTTGCCATCCGCGTATTCAATGCGTAGCTGCGCCTTCAGCGCCGGCGGCGTAACGCCGTAGTTGTTCGGTTCCTGCAGCCACTCAAGTGGAGTCTCATACCATCCCGGCGCGAGCAGCGCGCCAATCCCGTTGAGACCTGCCGTGATCTGCGAAGTCACGTCGTAGCTCTGGTAGTAGACGCGCTCGCGGTAATCCGTCCAGCCCGGCGCCAGCACCTGGTTGCCGACGCGCTCGCCGTTCAGGAACATCTCGTAAGCGCCGAGAGCCGTCGCATACAGGCGCGCCGATTTCACAGCGTTGTGCACGTTAAAGCTCTGCCGCAGTTCCTTCACCGAATCCGGAATCCACGGATGGCCGTATTCCTCTGCGCCTCCGGCCGCGAGAGCTGCGTTCTTCCATCCGCTGTCGTCAAAATTGGCCGCCGTCCATCCCGCCCCCGCGTGGATCGCAGTCTTCCAGCTCGCGTCGCTGCCCAAGCTCGCCCAGCTTCCGTCCGTATACTCCACCACCAGCGTTGCGATCATGGGCGACGGAGCTGCGTCGACTGCGCCATCGGGATTGTCGAGGTAATGCAGCGATTCGATTGCCAGTGTGTTCGCGCCTGCCGCAATCTTCCCTGTCACATCTACGCGCACAAACTTCTTCCATGGCGTGTGGCCATAAGGCGGCAACGCTTCTTCTTCCATCACCTGCGTGCCATTCACCCACGCTGCAGCCGTCTCCTGCGCGGTTGCGTAGAGCGCTGCGAACTTCACGGGCTTGGCCAGGTTCACCGTGGTACGATACGCGAATCGCTGTTCTTTGCCGCGCTCCGCAACCAGCGCTGCTGCGTCGGGGCTGGCAATCCACTCCGCTTTCGCGCTGCGCACCAAGGCCTCTTCAGGAGTCTCGTATCCGATCCACTCGCCGCGCCATGCCTCGCCGCCGGGTGAGCCGCTCATCAATCCGGTCTCCCACCACCCGGCGTTTCTCGGCACGTACATCTTCCCGCCCGCATCCCACACCATCACCCGCCAGAAATACCGGGTGCACGGATTCAGCGCCGGACCGCCGTATCTCACATTCAGCGACTGGTCGCCGTCGACCTTTCCGCTGGTCCACACATCGGGCTTTCCATCAGCCACCAATTCGGCAGTCGTGGCAACCTCGACCTCGTACGCCGTCTGCTTGGCCCCTTGGTTTGGGTCGTGCAGTTGCCAGCTAAATTTCGGCGCAGGATCGTCGATTCCCAGCGGATTTGGCAGGTTATCTACGCGCAGTTGCGTGGGGCCGAGCGGTGGAGCTTTACTCACCCCCGCCTGCGCCGCAGCCGCTGACGCCAGCGCCAGACCAAAACACAAAACGGCATTGGATCGCATGAATTCTTTCACTTGCGTCCTCCCGGAAAGCAGATCAATATGGTTGGAGTTTCGTTTGTGAAACAGTTTCTTAACCGGATAAAACTAATCAACCCGGCCGAGGATTGTCAAAGGGCAAATCGAAGGCCGGTTCGACCTTTCAGCAACACAGACAAATCCATAGGCGCATCATAAATGCCCCTTGGTAACGTCACCGCTATCCAATACACTCCCATCGAACCGTAAGTTCACGCAACCCAAGTAATTTACAGGCTCAACGTTCAACCGATCGCATTACACTCGACGCATGGATTTTCGCCTTTATGCAGCCACTACCAGCCAGGGCAAGCTCCGCGACTTTCGCGCGGCAGCGCACACCCATTCGCTGGAGATAGAGCCGCTGCCGAATCTCGACGAGATCGATCCGCCCGAGGAGAACGGCGAGACCTTCGAAGAGAATGCGACGCTCAAGGCCATCTACTACTCTCACTTCACTCACAACGCGCTCATCCTTGCCGACGACTCGGGATTGGAGGTAGACGCCATCGGCGGAGCCCCCGGCGTGCGTTCCGCTCGGTTCGCCGCCGACTGCGGCCTGGTGGACTCTCCCGACGCCAACGACAACACCGACGTGTGGAACAACATGGTACTGCTGCAGCGGCTTGCCGACGTGCCCTTTAACCATCGCACCGCGCGCTATCGCTGCGTGCTGGCCTGCGCCCGCGACGGCCAGCTCTTGCATACTGCCGAGGGCTCGGTTGATGGCATGATTCTTGAGGCCCCGCGCGGCACTGGAGGATTCGGCTATGACCCGCTCTTCCTGGTGCCTTCGCTCAACCGCACCATGGCCGAAATCGATCTTGAAACCAAAGCGGGGATCAGCCACCGCGGCCACGCGTTGAGCGCCCTGCTTGAGAAGCTGATGTGAAACGCGGTCTTGAAACGTCACGCCCTGCACTTGTGATCCAACCCACATTCATATATGATTGTTCCATGGATGTTCTGACCTGTTGTCGCTGCTGTACGCTCGCTTGCGTGCGCAGCTTGACGTGGGTCTAAAAGTCCGTACCTGACCAACACCAAGTATCTAAACTGCCCGCGCATGCTATCGCCGCCGCGGGTTTTTTATTTTTACGCCCAAGAATCAGGAAGGACTGCAATGACCGACGCCATACAACCCAAAGAAACCAAGGCCCAGCGCTTGGAGCGCCTGAAGCGCGAAAAGAACGCCTGGGAGGCCTTTGACGAAGTTCGCGCTTTTGCTCGTGCCGGCCGCTCCAGTGTCGTTCCCGAGTGGGCCGGCGCTTACTTCAAGTGGTGGGGCATATACACGCAGGGTGACGGCGTCGGCGTTACCGGAGGCAAAGGCGGCGAAGGCCTTGCCTCCGACTTCTTCATGATGCGCATCGGCATTCCCAACGGCATTGTCACCTCGCATCAGTTGCGCACCATTGGCGGCCTGGCCCGCAAATACGGCCGCAACCTCGCGGACATAACCGTGCGGCAAAATATTCAACTCCACTGGCTCACCATCGAGACGTTGCCTGAAGTGGTTGATGCGCTCGACGCCATCGGCCTCTCGCCCAAGGGGGCTTGCGGCGACGTGGTGCGCAATGTAACCGGCTGCCCGCTGGCCGGTGTTGACGCCGATGAGCTAATCGATGCCTCGCCCATTGCGCAGGGCATTGCGCGACTGCTGACCGCCAACCCCGGCTTCTACAATCTGCCGCGCAAATTCAAAATCTCGGTCACAGGCTGCCCAACGTGGTGCACCTATCCTGAGATCAACGACATCGGTCTTACCCCGGTGCGCCGCGGCGACCAGATAGGCTTTTCACTGCGCGTGGGCGGCGGCCTCTCAAATGAGCCGCATCTCGCCGTCCTGCTTGATGCATTTGTCAGGCCCCAACAGGCCATCGACGTGGCTCGCGGCGTAACCGAGATCTTCCGCGACCAGATCGGTCTGCGTCAGAGCCGTGATCGAGCGCGGCTCAAATACCTGTTCATGCGTGAGGGCTGGACCGCCGAGAGCTTCCTCGATGAACTGCATCGCCGCCTCGGTTTCAGGCTCGATCCCGCCGTGCCTGAGGAGGTTCCCGATGACGTTCTTCGCGACCATGCCGGCATCCATCCGCAGCGCCAGCCGGGACTGAACTACGTTGGCGCCTCAGTGCTGCGCGGGCGCATGACAGGGGAGCAGCTTGAAGCTGCGGCTGAACTTGCCGAACGCTTTGGCTCAGGTTCGTTGCGCGCCACAGTCTCGCAGAACCTCGTGATCGTGAATGTCCCTTACGCCAGGTCAGGGGAACTGGCGCGCGAACTCGGCCAGATCGGCCTGCACGTCGAAGGCTCGGCCTTCTGGCGCGGCGCCGTGGCCTGCACCGGCACCGAGTTCTGCAAGTTGGCCATTGCCGAGACCAAGGGCTTTACGCGCTGGCTGGTTGATGAGCTTGAGGAGCGGCTGCCGCAATTCGACCAGCAGTTGAAGCTGCACGTCACGGGCTGCCCCAACAGTTGCGGACAGCATTGGATCTCTGACATCGGCCTCGAAGGCAAGAAGATCAAGTACAACGGTGAGCTGACTGACGCTTTTTACTTTTGCCTGGGCGGAGCGGTGGGCCAGTTTGCCGGCGTGGCCCGGCCGGTTGGCTATCGCTGCGCTGCGCCGCTGGTGCCCGAGGCCATCGAGCGCCTGCTGCGTGAGTATCTTGCCGATCGCGCGCGGGGCGAGAATCTTCGCGCCTGGTTCGCGCGCCACTCCAACGACGAACTCCGCGCCTGCCTTGCCGGCGAAGTGCTGGCACCGGTGGAGCGCGATTTGCCTGCGGGCCACGTACCGCACGGAGTAGGTGACTAGAGATTAGAGAACCCTTCGTCAGAGAGTTTTTTGGTGCCGAATACTGAACGCGAACCACGAGTTAAGAGCCACGGACCATAAGAACCACGGACAATATGACGCTGCAGCCAATTTTCTTGAAACTCGACTCCCGCCCCGGCTTGCTGGTCGGCGCGGGCAATGTCGCGCTTGAAAAGCTGGGCACGCTTCTGCCCACAGGCCTGCGCCTTCGCGTCGTGGCGCCCGAGGCGCGGCCTGAGGTCCACAAGCTTGCCGCGGAAGGGCAGATCGAGTTCGTTCAGCGAACATTCGAGCCCGCGGACCTTGAGGGTCGGTTCATCGTGATCGCCGCGACAAATGTGCCCCGGGTGAACGCCGAAGTCTACCGGCTGGCGCGCGAGCGCGGAATTCTCACCAATTCTGTCGACGATATTCCCAACTGCGATTTCTTCTTTGGCTCGGTGGTCAGCCGCGGAGCGCTACAGGTGGCAATTTCGACCGCCGGCGAAAGCCCGGCCTTCGCCCAGCGGCTGCGCCGCGAGATTGATGCGCTGTTAGCGGATGATGTCGGTCCGTGGCTCGCCGACCTCGGCCGCCTCCGCCGCCAGATTCTTGCCACGCTGCCGCCGGGCGAATCGCGCAAGGCGCTGCTGCAACGGCTGGCAAACAGGCCGGTCCCCGGTTCCCGCACAACCATCCTTGCTCCGCAATCAGAATCGCAACCAGGTGTGAGCCATCCTTGGGATGGATTCTCGAGAGAGCAGCCGCTCCAAGAGTGGGAAAGCACGAATCCGAATCCCGGCAATCTCATCCTGAGCGACCGAGGCCAAGCCGAGGAAGTCGAAGAACCTGCGACTGGTCCTGAGAAAGGCCGCGTCTTTCTCGTCGGTGCCGGCCCCGGCTCGCCCGATCTGCTCACCGTCAAGGCCTACCGGCTGATTCAATCTGCCGAAGTCATCCTTCACGACGACCTTGTCGCCGAGGCAATACTCAATCTGGCGTCGCCCCACGCTCTAGTTATCAATGTCGGCAAACGTTGCGGCGTGAAGACCATTACGCAGGACGAGATCAACGCGCTCATGGTAGCCCACGCGCGCGGCGGCCGCATTGTAGTGCGCCTCAAGAGCGGCGACCCGCTCCTGTTTGGCCGCGCCGCCGAAGAGATTGCGGCCCTGAGGGAAGCGGGTGTAGCGCACGAGATTGTTCCGGGCGTCTCGGCGGCCTTCGCCGCTGCTGCCGCCATCCGCTGCTCGCTGACCGATCGCGAGTGGGCCTCGAATGTGATCTTCTCCGCTGGCCATCATGCCCAGTCGCACAACAAGGCGGACTTACCCGCGAAAGAAGACGCCACGCGCATTGTCTATATGCCCGGCCGCGACCTCACTCTCCTCGCCGCCCAGTGGCTGGCCGAAGGTCTGCCCCCCGATCTGCCCTGCGCGATCGTATCCCGCGCTGCCCAGCCCGGCCAGAGCGTCTTTCACACCACGCTGGGTGAATTGCCGTCAGCACCTGTCGCTCTCGCTCCAAGCCTCCTGCTCGCCGGATGGGCGGTGCGCGCCCGCGTTGCGCAGGATCAGCCCGCGACCGCTGCATCAATCTGACGCCAGGCTACCTCTTATCTCCGGGGTAACCTCTCAGCTCAGCGCTTGCCGGCATTTTTCTCGCTTCTGCTGTTACCCTAAATTTATGAAGTTCGGCGTCATTGTCTTTCCCGGCTCCAACTGCGACCACGATACCTATAACGTGATTGCCGAGATTGCTCGCCAGCCGGTTACATTCCTCTGGCACGATTCAGAGGATCTGCAGGGCGTTGACGCGGTGCTGGTGCCGGGCGGCTTTGCTTATGGCGATTACCTGCGTACCGGCGCCATCGCACGCTTCTCGCCGGTGATGCAGTCGGTGCGGAAGTTCGCCACCGGCGGCGGTCTGGTGCTGGGCATCTGCAACGGGTTTCAGGTCCTCACCGAGAGCGGCTTGCTGCCTGGGGCGCTCATGCGCAACGCCGGACTCAAATACATCTGCAAGCAGGTTCATTTACGCACAGAAACAGCCGATAGTCCTTTTACGAACCGGCTTGTAAAGGGCCAGGTTTTGCAAGTTCCCATCGGCCACATGGAGGGGAATTACTTTTGCGACTCCGAGACACTGGCGCGACTTGAAGCAGAAGATCGCGTCGTATTCAGATATGCGACGCCCGACGGTCAAATCACGCCGGAGGCCAATCCTAATGGATCGCTCGGCAACATTGCCGGCATCCTCAACGAGGGACGCAACGTGCTGGGAATGATGCCGCACCCTGACCGGTCAAGCGAGGCATTGCTCGGCTCGGTCGATGGTTGGAAGATTTTTGCTTCGATGCTATATGCTTTGGCAGCGCAGTAGAGCTCTGAATCGGAATTTCGGACGGTGGAATCTCTCCAGGCGCTGCGCCTAAGGCACAATTTATTTAAAGGCTGAGAATATGATTGATATTCATCAACACCTGATTTATGGGGTGGATGATGGTGCACCAGATTTGGAGACTTCCCTGGCAATGGCCGAGGAAGCCGTTCGAGAGGGCATTACCCACGTCGTTTGCACCCCTCATGCCAGCGAGCAGTACCCATATAACGAAGGGGTCATCCTTGCTCGCTTCGAGGAACTGCGCGAACGCCTGCAAGGCATGCTCGAGCTGAGCCTGGGTTGCGATTTTCATCTGTCGGCCGACAATATTTTCAGCGCGATCGCCAATCCTCTGCGCTATTCAATCAACGGCAAGGGCTACTTGCTGGTTGAATTTCCCAACCTGGCCATCGCCCCACAGCTTGAGGATGCGCTCTTCAGGCTCGAGACCGCTGGTTACACCCTCGTCATCACGCACCCTGAACGTTATCCGGCAGTCCAGGACAAAACCGAGTTGCTGGCCAACTGGATGCGTCGCGGCATGCTCGTTCAGGTCACGGCAAGCTCACTCTATGGCAGATTCGGCAAGGCCGCTGAGGCGCTTGCCAATGAGCTTCTTGAACGCAACTGGATTCATTTCCTGGCTTCAGACGGCCATCGCATCGACTGGCGCCCGCCCCACATGAAGAAGTGCTACGAGTACGTAAAGAACCGGATGGGGGAAGAAACCGCACAAAGGCTTTGCGTTGCCAATCCGAAGGCTGCGGTTGAAGGTGCGCGGCTCAAGCAGCAGCTCGAACCGGTAGGGCTTAACGACCATGTTCCGCTGAAGTTCAATGTTTTGCACTATCGCCACAAGGCGACAGCCAGGTCCTCAGCGGCTTCTGCAAAATCAGATAATTGGTCTGCGTCGCCGCGGACCGGAATTCGCGGCCTTTGGGACATGCTCCTCGGCAAGAACTGAGAGCCGCAGGCGCGGCGCAACAGCAGCGGCTCTACGCCAGCCCCAATCCGCCGTCCACAGCCAGAATCTGCCCGGTGATGAACCGGGGACCTGTAGCAAAGAACAGAACCGCCTGTGCTACGTCTTCTGCCGTGCCATTGCGCTGCATGGGAGTTCGTCCGGCAAATCGCTGCGCCGTCGCTTCGCCTTCCTCACCCAGGTCGATCCAGCCGGGCGCGACGCAATTCACCGTCACTTGCGGCGCAAATGCCTTTGCCATGGCCTGAGTGAGAGTGTGCAGCGCAGCCTTTGAGCTCGAATAATGGCCGTGCGTGGTCCACGCCTTAAATCCGCCCAGCGAACCAATGTTGATGATCCGCCCTTCGACTGCTTTGAGATGAGGCAGCGCCTCGCGCGCCATCAGAAACGGGCCGCGCGTGTTGGTATCGAAGACCGTGTTCCACTCCTCGAAGCTGAGCGAACCCAGAGAGGCGGTGCTGAAGATGGCTGCACTGTTGACCAGCAGATCGAGCCGTCCGAATCCGTTGATGACGTCAGCGACGGCTTTGCGCACAGAGGCCTCGGAGCGTACATCGCACTCAACGTCCATCGCGCTCGGTCCGAGCGCGGCAATCTCCCGCACCGTTTCTGTCGCGTCCTGACCCGATGTGCGCCAGGTGATAGCAACATCAGCACCGGCATGCGCCAGCGTCAGCGCAATGGCGCGGCCGATGCGGCGCGCTCCGCCGGTTACGAGGGCTGCCTTGCCGCTCAGTAGAGGACTTGTCATGGTGACTTCAGGAGCGCTGAGAGCGCGTTGACCGAAGCAAGCTTACTTCGGCTGGCTGGCCGGAGGAGTCTGTTGGGAACCTGATCCGTTGTTGCTGTTTGAGCCCGAAGAATTGCCGGAAGCAGGCGGCGTTCCACTCTCCGACGATTTGTCTGTCCCCGATCCCGAATCCGGCTTTGCAGATCCACCGCTGCCATAGGTCGAGTATTGCGCTACCGGCCGCTTCATCTTGATCTCCATCGTCATCTCGGCCTTGTCGATCTTGTAGTCTTGGCCGTAAGTCTGGTAGCCGTTGGCAATCACCTGCAACCGGACCGTGTCGCCGACCGGAATCACGTCGATGATAGCCTTGCCGTCTTCGTTGGTTTTGAGTTCAAGGACGCCCTTGTCTCTGTCGCCTTCGATGGGATGAAAGATCACCGAGGCATTCCCAATCGGCTTGCCATTGAAGGCTTTCAGAACAGTGACTTCTATGCGAGAGGACGGCGGGGGTGTCTTGTACTTGCGGCTCCAGCCTTGGTCGTCGCTCTTCTGGGCCAGGGCGCAGACGGGGCAGACGGCCAACCCCAGAGTTACAAGAAAGAGCGAAACGAGGAGCAGATGGCGGCGAAACATGGTTTCAATTGTAGCGCGGCATGACATGGCGTTGCATCCTGATAGGCAAAAGATGATCGGAACCCGGGAACTGGCATCAGCGACGCCCATAAGACCAAATTTGTCGAATAAGTGTGAGTTTTCCACTAAAGTAGTCGATCCTGAAATGCATGTAACGGTTGTTCAATGGCATACGAGCGATTTTCGCGGGATAATTTCTCCGCTTTCGGGGTAAATTCTGCCGATAGCTGGGCAAAAGCGATGTGTCCGAAGAGCGAGCCGAAGCAGGTCGAGCGAGCGTTATTCCAGTCGGAATTGGAGCCGATCATCGACCTGCACCATCCTCTGGTAAGGAAAGGTCGACCCAAAGACTGTACAGGGCATGTTGAGGCACAGCGACATCCGCACCACCATGAACCTGTATACCCAGGACGACCGCGACGAAAAGCAGGCAGCACAAGGCGCATTCCTAAGCGCGGTAGGACTTGGAAGTCGTCTAGTGCAGTGAATTGTGGATCGGATTGTGGATTGTCACTATAGTTCCATACGTTCCGTAAGTCTTTTGGAATGTATGGCGGGGACGACGGGGCTCGAACCCGCGACCTCTGCCGTGACAGGGCAGCGCTCTGACCAACTGAGCTACGTCCCCAGATTGTTTTTCAACAACTTGGTAATATGTCACATAGAATCAGGCGCTTCGCAGCGTTCGCTTTTTTCACCCCATTCTACCTTTTCGTCGTTGTGGACTCAATTTCGGGCTTCGGTGGACACCACCTGGACACCAAGGTGGACACCAAAACCACCGCTTCAACGACAAGATAAAGTCTATCAGATCAATCGAAGTTTGGGCGTCCGTTTACCCTCTCACCGACACAAGAAATGGGAGCTTGCCTTGGATGATCTCGGTTCCCGATTTCTGCTGAGGAATTTCCAATTCCCCGCGTGGGCGAACAGGACAATGAGATTTAGGTTAAGAAGAAGCCCCCAGCTTGCGGGGCCTCTTCTGCTCTTAGGCCATTGAACTTCTATTCGTTTTCCAACTTCGAATGGCGAACGTTATGTTGTTTTCGGGAGTCGATCCAAGGTGCCGCGCATGCGGCAGACCACCGGACCCAATCAACCGTTTCAATCAAGCACGAAGCCGGGTGCCCCCCTACCTCCCTAATAGACTCTGTCAGGAAGCGTCGTGTTTTCAGCAGAGTAGTTGGAGAAACTCCTATAAGTTATAGATTCTGAACCGGCTTAAGTCATGTTCCTTCCAATGAGGCGCTTTGAGCGATTTTGGTTCACATTGTGGCCAGCTCACATCTCGCAAGCGACTCATTCTTAAAGAAAAAAGCAACCCCGCAGCAGCGACGGCGCGCCGACTTGAACTGAAAATACTGGGGGCGAAATCGCTCTGGGGCCCGGGTGCGGAGACGCCCCTTGGGGAAGGAGCCGCGCAAGCTCCTTGGATGGGTGAGACAAGCCATGACAAGATTGTGCGCCGAAAGGCCGTAATTATCTGCAAATTGGCGGAACAGAGAACAGAGGGCAGGGAACGGAGATCGGAAAACAGAGATCGGAAAACGGAGATCGGAGATCATCTATCAGCGAATAGAGAACAGAGACAATGAGCAGCGGAGTTAGCGTGGCGATGCTTGCATAATCGATGCGGCCAGGTGGCTCCTATTTCAAGAAAGAGCCACGTCGAAGAAGGAGCCAACTCGCGTGATGTCTGGGGCGAGAAATGACCCGAAAGCGTTCTATTCCACAAGCCGGTTCGCCGCAGCCACACGGCCGTACCACAGCCCCGAATCCTTCACCGTCCGGGTCTGATCGCGAAAATCCACATACACCAGCCCGTACCGCTCGGTGTATCCATCTGCCCACTCAAAGTTATCCAGCAGGCTCCACGCGTGGAACGCCCGGACCCGCGCTCCATCCGCGATGGCGCGCGCCAGTTCGGGCAGCTCTCGGCGGAAGAACTCGATACGCCGCGCATCGGGAACTCGTCCATTCTCCCTCGCGTATGGCGCGTCCAAATAGCTGCATCCACTCTCGGTAATCTCGATGATTGGATGGTCATAGTCCCGGCTGATGCGCGTCACCAGGTCGTAGATGCTGCGTGGCCAAATCTCCAGGCCCCCATCGGTCAGCGGGCCCTCCGTCGGCATGGTGGCGATCAATTGAGTCCACCGGTCGCCGCCGCCTGCCGTATCTTCAGTCTCCGTAGCCAGGCTGCCGGCATTCCCGCCGCGTGCAGCGCGCGCGTCCTCAACCACACGCCGCGTGTAGAAGTGGAATCCAATCCAGTCCAGCGGCACTTGCATAATTCTCTCGTCGCCCGGCCTGAAGCCCATCTCTTCGTACGGCGTCGGCACCACGAACGCCTTTGGATACCTCCCATACAGCGCAGTTTCGAGAAAATACACGTTGTTGAATGCGTGATACCGCTCTGCCGCCGCCTTGTCCGCTTCGCTTTCTGTTTTCGGATACGCGGGCGACATACCGTACGCGCTGCCAACTGTGGCCTTTGAGCTCGCAGCCTTGATCGACCGGAATGCCTGGCCCTGCGCCAGATTGAGGGTGTGTGCCGCCTTCAAAAAATCTGTGTAACTGGCTCGTCCCGGGGGAAACGCTCCGTTCCCGTAACCCAGATACGCCACCGTCCATGGCATGTTGAACGGAGCCCATACGGTAATCCGGTCGCCAAGATGCTTGGCCAAGATTCCGGCATAATCGCTGAAGTTGCCCGCCAGGTCGCGGTTGGGCCATCCCCCTCGGTCTTCAAGCGCCTGCGGCAAATCCCAGTGGTAGAGTGTGCAGAACGGCCGTATGCCCGCCTCCATGAGCTTGTCAACCACGCGACTGTAGTGGTCAAGACCCTTCGCATTCGGCGCGCCCGTTCCGGTTGGCTGAATGCGCGGCCAGGCAATCGAAAACCTGAAGCTCTTCTGGTTGATCCGCTTCAGAATTTCAATGTCTTGGGGGTACCTGTGGTAATGATCGCAGGCCACGTCGGCGTTAGTTCCGCCCTTGATCTTGCCCGTGGTGTGCGCGAAACGGTCCCAGATCGACTCGCCTTTACCGTCTTCGCTCCACGCACCCTCCACCTGGAACGCCGATGTGGCGATGCCCCAAAGAAAACCTTCGGGGAAATTCGCTGTTGATCCCTGATGTTGCTCCTGTATTCCGGGTCTCGCACCCGTAGCTGCGGTCAACGCCGCCAAATGGCCAGGCGCGGCAAGCGCCGATCCGGCCAGCACGGCAGACTGATTGAGAAACTCGCGGCGATTCAACTCGACCCCTCCTTTTTCAATTGTGTTCCTTGCGGCCGTTCTTCAGCTCGATGAGGCGATCAAAGCTGGCTGTGCCCCAGCCGACGGCATCAATGGGAATCCTAAACTCTTGAGCGGAATCATCCTGACCGCATTGTTCATTTTGTATTTTCCTTTGACGGAACCTTGAGCAGTGTGCTGATCGCATCTATTGCGCCGCGATTCCCAGCCGCACCATCCACGCCGCCAGCTCGCGCTCGTCGCTGGAGCCCGCGGCCTCGGTGGTGCGCACATTGGCCCGTTCCTGTTCCTTGCGGTTCTGGCTCAACTTGAACTTACCCTCGATCCGTTCTATTGGAATCCTGAAGCCCATGATTCCGGCGAGCATCGTCCTGCGGTAGCCCGGCGGGAATGCCCGCCATTGTTCCGCATAGCGCGGCTCATGAATCGCAATCAGCCCTTCTACCAGCGACTCTTTGGCGGCCTCTTCCTCAATCGGTGACAGCTTCCCGTACGCGTGCACCGCAATATAGTTCCATGTGGGCACTGAAAGTTCCTCGACATAATTTGCGGGCGACACGTAACTGTGCGGGCCGGGAAACACCACCAACACTTCACGCCCTGCCAGCACCTGCCAGTGCTTGTTGGCCCGCGCAAAATGTCCCTCAATCAGCCCGTGCGGCCCTTCGTCTTTCACCATCAACGGCAGATGTGTCGCCGTCGCCGCGCCATCCGCGCCGCCGAAGAGAATCGCGAAGGAGTACCGCTGCATGGCCTCAAGCAGAATCGCGCGGTCGGTCAACTGGTTGAACTTGGGTGTATACAAAACGATCTCCTGGTGAGCCAGGATTACTTTGCGCTGTCGGCTGCTTCAGTTATTCGATGGGGAGGTTATTCGCGCCCAACCCGCGTGCCCCAAACTCTTGCTTGGCCTTCGCAATCGGATAAAGCTTCGCCTGGAAATACAGAAACGAGAAGAAAAACGTCATCGCGCCGCTCATGTGAATCCCGTAGGGTTCCCGCTCGTTATAGTGCCTTTCCAGATCGCCCTGAATCTTGAAGATCGTCACCAATCCCAGGATTGCCGACGCGAAACCCAAGGCCGCAATCGTCGACTCCACGGCCAGCCCTGGATGCGCTACCACTGTGAATCCCGCGCAGGCCAGCTCGACAACAACTGCCAGGTCGCACCAGAACGGACTCTTCGCATCGTCGTCGAGCGACTTGATCCAGAGGCACAGATAAAACGCCCACGCATCTCCGCCCAGGCTTTCCAGCAGCACCCGATATTGCAACGGTGCATACATTCCAACCAGAATCTTCCACGCCCACAGCGCCGCCATGAGCACTATCCAATGCACCTTGGGAGGGGCAGGGAATTCCGGTCTTAATCCCTGCAATGAATCTGAATTCGCTGCAAGCCCCAGCATTCCTACCCCCGCACCTACGTCAAGCTTTCAAATCTTCACTGCTTCTCAGTTCAACCGCGCCCCTGCTTTTTACTCCCTGCTCCCTATTCCCTGTTTTTCTCACGCCGCCATCGCCTGCGCCAGCCTGCGCACCGTGAGCACCGTGATGTCGTCTTCCTGCCCGAACTCTCGCGCGGCCTCTGCCAGGTAAAATGCCGTCTGGTTGCACAGATTTCTAACGCGGTCAAAGCCGAACAGTTCGCCCGACTTGCGCGCTTCAACCACGCCGTCTGAAAGCAGCAGCAGCCGGTCGCCGGGATGCAGGTAGAGTTTCACTTCTTCGTATTGCACATCCGGCAGCACGCCCAGCGGCAGCCCTCCCGGAACGTCGATCTCCTGGCTGTTCAGGTAAGGCGGCAGATGACCGGCGCTGGCCAGCACCACTTCGCCATTCGCGCCAAACCACACTGCCTGGCAGGTAGTAAAGCCATCGGTCCCCATCAGCACACCGTTCAGGCCCTCCAGAATCTTTGCCGGACTCTGCTCCGGGGTCCTGCGCAGTGCGCCCATCAGCATCGAGACATTCATCGCCGCCTTCAGGCCTTTGCCCGCCACGTCGCCAATCACCACCAGCATTGCGCCGCCGCCCAGCATCTGCACGTGGAAAAAGTCTCCTCCCACTTCATTGGCTGGCGTATACACTGAGTCGAATTCGAACCCCGGCGTCATCGGCTTTTCAATAGGAATCAGCAACTCCTGCACGCTGCGCGCAGCCGCGAGTTCGCTCGAGGCGCGTTCCTGGTCGTGATGAATGCGCAGAAACCGGATAAAGATGATCAGCATGATCGCCAGGATTCCCGCAAAGTCCGCAATCGAAGTGAATCGGATTGGAATCGGACCCGCAAAAAAGGTGAGGGGTTCGCTCATGCTCTTACCGGTCATCTGGCTCATGCTGGCCGAATACACCGGCTGAATGATTCCCACCATGATGAGCACAATTGGAATCAGCAACAGTCCGGCCTCAAAGTTGCGCCGGATGGTTGCCGCAATCAGCGTAATAAAGACGAACAGACTCCATCCCAGAATCCAGGTCAGCGACCCCAGAATCACAATGGCCAGCAGAATCCCTACTGCCGTACTGTGGCCCACCATCAGTAACAGCGGCCCTACGAACGCCAGTATCGGCGCCGTGTAGCGCAGCACAGGGATATACCAGCGCCGCTTGAGCGCGAGAAACGCGATCAAAAACTCAAAGAACAGGTACGCGGAAATCAGCACCAGTTGCATCATCGACGCTGCGTACCAAAGGCTGTCGAGATGCGCAGAGTTGCCCGCGTACTCAATAAAGTTGATTGGCGCCTGCACCAATTCATGCAGCGCCAGCCACAGATACTCCACGTGACCCTTCTGCGAGAAATAGAGCGCCAGCAGGAACGTGGACAGCACAACCAGCGAGATCGAGTACACCAGCCGCGGGATCCGTTCGAACAGGTTCCTGTCTTGCCACACCGTCAGGCTGGTTGCCAGATCGTCGTGCTTGCCCAGTATGAACTTGCGATGCGCAAAAAAGTTGGTGTAAGCCCATGGCCCGAACGGAACGTAGAGCGTCCTTATGGCCAGCGTGACCGAGGTTGCGTTCGGCGGCAGATCGAGGTTGTAGATCCTCGAAATCTGCTGGTACCGGCCGGTCAAGTCGCCATGCGGACCTTCGGGTGTAATCTGCCTGCCATTGGCAAACACATCGGCGTTGATGTTCGTGGTCATTGCCCCCATGCTCATCGTCTGAGAGACCGGCAGTTGCATCAGGAGTGCGAGGGGGCCATGGTCCGGGGACAGCTTCACATGAATCCGGTACCACGAATACTTCGCTCCAGGCGCCGGTGTCTCGTCCTCATCAATATCGTTGTCGTTTACTTCAATGTGAGGGCCTTTATCATGCCTCTGATATACGGCGACACCCGGTAACTTTTCCATTGACGAATTGGCATCGCGCAGCGCCCACTTCGAATCGTCAAACTCTGCAGCCGCAGCCTTCGGATCGGCAGAAACCCCAACCAGCCAGTCCTTGTCCAGATTGATGGGTGAACCAAGGTACGTCGCATCGAATTGCGCCGGGGGAGTGACTTCAGGTGTCTTTGCCGTCGTTTTGATTTGGGGGTGCGCACGTGGGGCTGAGGACGCAGGTGCACGGGAGCCGGTCTGCGCCAAAAGCTGTGCTGCTCCACAAACCACCGCCGCCAGCGTCAGACCTGGTCGCCGCATTGCCTCCTCCGGTTACCGTGATCTCAACTATATTAGATCGAAGTCATTATTCATTCCTCTTCCGGGATTGGCGGGTCGATTCCCGGCCGGCCCTCTCGACTCACAAATGGGCTCGCAAATAGGCTCGCAAATAGGCTCACCGAATTATTACTGGCGCTTCGTTGCCAAACGGGCCCATACTAGCGTCTAAAGAGGCAGAGCGGAGCGGAGTCTCTCGGCGGGCTCCCACGCCGGCGGCCGGTTTCGAAGGCGGACGGCAGCTCAAACGGGCTGTCGGGAGGTAAAGTCATGAGGTCGATTCCCATTGGGTCGGTTCTTGTACCGACAGCAGTAGTGGCATTGGTGTTTGCTACCTCAGCCTGGGCGCAGTCCAGTACTGACAATTCAAGCACTCCACAAAGCCAGCCGCAGAATCAGACTTCGACGCAAACGTCCACCCCGGCAAGCACTCCTGCGCCTGCGTCTACCACCCCAACCCAGACCACCCCCGCGCAGACCGCTCCCGCGCAGTCGGCCCCGGCCCAGCCTGCCCCGGGCACCACCCCGGTTGGAGGCGACCAGCCGGCGCCTGCAGCTCAGAACGCGCCGCCTGCGGCCAGCCAGCCAGCCGCTGCTTCGCAACCCTGCGGCGCCGATACATCGAGCGGCAAGGATCGATCTTCCGGCTCGGCCAAAGCGCCGGCCCCCGGTACCACCCCTGTCGGCGGCGACTGCGCTCCACCGCCCCCCGGCGCCAAGAAGGACAAGGACAAGAACAAGTCCAGCGACGATGACGTCAAAGTCGATCCCGACAAGGTCGTCGAGCCTGGCAGCGAGATGATCAAAATCAAGCCGGGCAGTATTGACGACGTGAATGCCGTGGGCAATCGCGACATCGGCGGCCGGGGCCTCGGCAACTGGTACTCCACCGATACCGAAATCAAAATGGGCAAGATGTACTCCGAGGAGGTTGAGAAGAGCTCCAAGTTCATCACCGACCCCGTCGTTGACGAGTACGTGAACCGCATCGGCCAAAACATCGTCAAGAACTCCGACTGCAAGGTTCCGTTCACCATCAAGGTCATCGATTCGGACGAAATCAACGCCTTCGCCCTCCCCGGCGGCTTCTTCTACGTCAACTCCGGCCTCATTCTTGCGGCCGACGAAGAGGCTGAGCTCGCCGGTGTCATGGCCCACGAGACGGCCCACGTCTGCGCCCACCACGCTGTCCGCGAGATGACGCGCATGAACTACGCGCAGTTGGGCACCATCCCCCTCATCTTCATCGGCGGCTGGACCGGCTACGGAATCTACGAGGCTGCCTCCATCGGCGTCCCCATCACCTTCCTCAAGTTCTCGCGCGACTTCGAGGCCCAGGCCGACTTCCTCGGCGTCCAGTACATGTACCGCGCCGGATACGATCCCCAAGCCTTCATCAGCTTCTTTGAAAAGATCCAGGCCCTCGAAAAGCGCAAGCCAGGCCTGGTGGCCAAGGCGTTCGAAGATCATCCGCAGACCCCTGACCGCATCCTGCATACCCAGGAAGAGATCGCCAGGATCCTCCCGCCCAAGGATGAATACATGGTCACGACCTCGGAGTTCGATGACGTCAAGGCCCGTCTGGCGCGCATCGAGAACAAGCGCCGCCTGCAAGATACCAAGGGCGTTACGAGGCCTTCGCTACGCCGCGCCAGCACCAACGGCAACGATACGGGCGACGACCAAGCCGGTGGTTCCTCAGGCGACAGTACCGACCAGCCCACTTTGCACCGCCGCGACGACCAGAACTGACCAAGCAGACGATAGTCTGCTTGGTCATCCGGCCTGAGCAATTTGGAGCGCCGGTCTCCAGACCGGCCGTAACGAGGGCATCCTTGCCCGCGTACGCCCCCTGAGTCCTTAATCCACTAGCCCGCATTCCACACATGCCGCTCTAAATGTACTCGCGGTCAACCGCCAGGCTGCCGGCTTCCTCCTCTATCGCTCTCATTCAAAACGACTTAAATCGCCTCTCCTTTTTACCGTTTAGTTCCCCCGCCCGTTCTATTCTGAATGCGGATAGCGATTCTTGGGGCCGAAGTTCGGCAGACCAGCAGATCTAACCGCCTGAAAACAATAGACCTAGCCGCCAAGTCTACCCTCTATCGCAATGAAAACAATAGATTTAGAGACTTTTGGCAAGGGGCGGGGGTATCGGATATAGGGGGGTGGCAGGGCAATCGCATTTCAAGATGCGGGAAGATTATGTTTTGAAAGTGCACGGCTTTAGCCGTGCCGAATCAGGCGCAAGAGGAAGATTCTGGCTTCAGCCACGGAGGGGTGGTTTCAGAGTGCAGCATAATGCGTCCCCCAGGGGTTAAAGCCTGGTCGATTCGGGGGGTTCTTTTGGCACGGCTGAAGCCGTGCCCTTTTGAAAACCACTGGACCTCAAGATTCCAATTCCAAATGCGATTGCCCTGTGGGGGTGGGGATATGCCCTTCGCGCCGTTTGTTAGAAATGCTGGCTAGGGCCTGCATTTCGAACCATCTGCTCCAACAGCCCACCATCTTGGGCTCATTTCCTGGGCCAGCCCTACCTGCAGGGTTCCGGGCCATCATCATCCCAGCATGCTGCTCCTCCGGCTGCGCCAAATCCCATGAATTTCCGTTAACTTCCTGAAATTCCTTGAACTGATGGGTGAAACCGAGTTATATACAAAGCTACCGGTAAATTCGCCGGAACCCAGCCCAGAAGCATCTTTCTTGGTAGGAGTCAATTATGCGCAACGCCGCGGCCCGCTCCAACCTGCTTGTCCCTGAAGTGCGCGAGGTCATGGATATCCGTCAGGCCTCCGACTACCTTGGTATCTCGCCCGACACCCTCTACAAGTACGCCTCAGACGGCTTTGTACCCGCCTTCAAGCTGGGCAACCGCTGGCGTTTCAAGCGCTCGCGCCTCGACGAGTGGATGGACCGCCAGTCCGACCTCCAATCCTCCACCACTAACGCCGAGATCGAATCCGGCAAGAAAAAGCCCGTCCAGCCGGCGGTGTGAAAGAGCAGGGAGCAGGGAGTAGGGAATAGGCGCGCGGATGCGAGCATCCGCGTTTGTCGTTTGGGGCGACGGTTGTTCAGTTCGATGCCGTTTGTCGGCCTATACTGCCGTCATGGGCGGCTTCTTCCTCGACAGTCT
>DATJSB010000341.1:0-9242 GCA_035504315.1 Occallatibacter sp. | reverse complement strand
ACGCAGGGGCTAAACCCACACTCATATAGTGAGCCTTTTCGGCACGAGTGAACTCGTGCCGTGATACAAAACCGCATCCCGGCGAGTTTTTTCGCCGCCGGTGGAGACCCTCAGACCAGACGCTTCACGACCAGGGCGTGTTTCCGCACAGCGAAACGTCGATGCCCATCTCGGCCATCATGGCGGCCTTGGCTGCGAGCGCCTTTTCGGCAGTGGCGTTATTGGGCGCATAGGCCACGTTGGCGTGATTGGCGTGGTGGCGGGCCATGAACTGGTTCTGCGAAATGCCGCGCAGCTTCACATGCATGATCGGCCACTGCGGCGTAACGGAGTTCCAGCGCCGTTCGGTTTCGGCCGCCGGCAGGGTAATTGCGTCAGCGAGCCCCAGGTCGGCGTGAACCTTGCCATCTTCAACAAACACCCGGCTCCAGACGATGGGTCCCGGCTTGCAGATTCCTTTGAGCGTGCCGCCCCCCAGCCTGAAGTACATGGACGGTTGCCGCTCGCTGATGGCGCCGCGATAACCACCGCTAAAGTGCGAAGCCGGCGCGGCACCGGAGATCTGGAGGAGCCAGATGAAGTCGTCGATGCCGTCACCCGTGTAATGCTCGCCCCAGCGCACATCGTGGAGCGTGGTTGCGGGATCGAGATGCATCGCGCTCCACACGCGGTTGGTCACCAGCGCATCCAGGCCGGCGCACTCGTCAACCTCGTTGAAATGTGGCAGCGGCACGCCTGGATAAAGCTCTTTGCCGCTGGCGCTATAGGCAGAAGGGCGATCCACGTTGTTCAACAGGCCTTCGACCAGATCGGAGGCTGGGGCCATGTCTTTCAATCCCTGCTGATACTGGATGCCGATGGCGTCGCAGCCGAATTCATCTGCGATGCGCAGGGCGGCAATGTACATGCGGCACTGGCCGAGAATCTGGGTCTCGGTCAGATCGGTTTCTTCATTCGATCCAGTCCGGAACTCGATGCCGCGCGCCGTAAGCCACTTTCTGATCTGCTGGGCTTCGGAGTCGGTAACCTGGTTCATCGCAGCCACCAGCGCAGACTGGCTCAGCCGCTCCTTGTAAACGCCCATCGGGTTCAGCAGATAGTCCTCAATGATGGCGTTGTACATGCCCATGCATCCCTCGTCGAAGACGCCCATGATGGCCTTCTTAGCCCGCAGAGCGCGGGCAAGCGCCGTACCCAATTCGGCTTCAGGCCTGGGCAGTGCGGCCACGTCGAGCTTGTGCACCTGGCTTGTGTCGTGCGTGATGCGATGCTCGCGCAGCCACTGGCGCAAGCCTGCAAGGAAGAATTCGTCGGTGAAATCAAGGCTCCATAGTGTGGAGAACTTAACTCCGGCTTTCCACAGGCAGCCGTTCAGATTCAGCATTCCGACCAGCCCCGGCCACTGCCCCGACCAATTGGCAACGGTCAAAATCGGTCCGCGGTGATGTTCCAGGCCCGGAAGAAGATGATTGCTGTATTGCCACACCGATTCGGCGACAACCAGCGGCGCATCGGGATGAATGCCAGCGAAAACATCCATGCCCATGCGCTGGTTGTAAATGAAGCCATGCCCGAGATCGGGATCATACGGGTGCGCGCGGCGCAGTGTAACTCCCTCAGCGGCGAATGCTTTGGTCAGATTGGCTTCCATAGCCGCCTGTGCTGCCCAGCAAACCTTGTTCGCAGACAGACGAAGATCGCCGTTGGCCACCAGCAGGACTTCACCCGGCGCGACCGGCGCCGCTGCCTTCACTTCCGGAACTGCATACGCTGCCATCGTTCGTCCTCTCTCTTAGTTGTTGATGATTTCGTTAATTAGCCGCCTTCGTGACTTAGTCCCTCGAATCCAAAAGGTTGACCAGCTCTGCTGTGACCATCTCGACGAGTCTCTCGAGTTCTTCCCTGCTTTTGAGTCGCCGGGGGCCGGTGACGGGCCTGTAAAACGCTCCCGACGGATTGCGAACCAGGTTGCCTTTCGCCTGCGGCAATTCCCTTTCCTCGGCAAGACGCGCATCAGGAAATCCAAGATACCGTTTGATGGCCAGAATCTCGTCAATTTTGCCCGGCGGAATTTCGGGAAGCGGTGATTTCAGCTGAGCCGCGATCATCGCGGTCTTGCAGTAGGTGTCAATGATCTCGGCATTCCACTCCGCATGAGTCACGGTGTCGGACCAGCAGACGATGCCGTGATTGGTGAGGAAGATGGTGTTGTGGTGCTTTGCCATGGGCAGCACCGAGCGGGCAAATTCCGCGGTCCCCGGCGTCTCATACGGCGCCAGAGCCACGGGACCAATAAAGACCTCCTGCTCGGGAATGAGGTTCCCCTGGGGAAGGATTCCGGCCACTGCGTGCGCGGTCGCATAGGGCGGATGACAATGAACTACGGCCTGAGCCTGGGGCACGGCCTTATAAATCTCGAGATGCAAAGAGACTTCGCTGGTTTGAGGGCGGTTGCCCACGATCTGTTTGTTGTCAAGATCGACCAGCGAGAGGTCCTCCGGCCGCAGGTCGCCTTTACTGAGCATCGTGGGGGTGCAGACCACATATTGCGGTGAAATCCGAGCCGAGATATTGCCGCCATTCCCATCCACATACTGACGCTGCCAGAGTTTCTTGCCGGCCGCCACAATCTCTTGCTTCAGCTCCTGGGCCCGCCGGGAGTGAAACAACAGATAAGGGTCGCTTTCGTCCTCGGAATCGGCGAGGTGCGCCTCCAAAGCGCGGTGGACAATTTGAGAAATTGAGGCTTCATCGAGGATGGAAATCTGTTCTTCCATTGCGTTCACCAAGACAATGATACTTCATCGTTAACTATGGCCATTCTGTGCGAAAGCCGCCGCGCGCGATTTTGCTGTGCGAAGGTCACAGATGGCTCGGCCGGCATTTGAGAGACATGCCCCATGCTCTACGCCACAAACATCTTCCCCTTGCACGCCATGTTGGTTGGGGCAAACCTTTTTTGCGCGCCTACCAGCATCCCGTTGAGGAACACGTCGTTATGGGCGGGGTTGTGGCGGAAACGAAGAACCTGCGTGACGCCGGCGGCCTGCGCAGCGTCGCTGGCGTGTGTGTAACTGAATTCGCCGCAGCCGACCTTCGATTCGAACTCCTGATTCGCACTCTTGATTCGTACTCTTGGGGGGGTGAACTGGGCGTCCGCCAGCGGCGGATTTGCTTCACCGGGTGAGATTTTGGCGCACACACGTGCACCTCCCCGTTTGGACCTACCGGTCCCGAAGAGAAGGCGGGCCGCGGCTCGAACGCATAGCCCGGCAGCGGCCGTCACTGTGCACATATCGGGGTTTCGTGGCCGGCAACGGCACAGGGACCGCTGCGGCCATTCTTAGATACGAGGTGCGAGCGGCGTCCCTTACCGGTTCGCTGCGTGCGCCGCTGCTCTGATTTCCCCTTTCGCCTGCACCAGCAGACTCTTCGCGTTTGCAGCATGACCGCCCATATCGTACTCATTGGCATGCTGCGCCGCATCCAGCTTTCCGATGGCCTGGTCGATCAGTTGTTGTGCCGCCTCCAGGTTAGGATGCCGCGGTCCTTGTGCCACCAGCATGCCACCGGCAGCGAGAGCGGCGCCAAGCACGGTACCGAGAAGAAAGTTGTGGATTTTCATGGGTGTTACCTCCTTAAAACGCAATACGAAACCGAATTAAAACGGAAATTATCCAAAGATGACATCTGTGAATCCAGGCCACTTCTTCCTGCTAGGTGCGACCTTACGTGGCTTGCCAACGATCAACAAAACAAGAACTCCATCCCCCTCGCAACCCGCAAGACTGAACAGGCTGCTATGACGTTCGATCCCAGTCTGGCGGCCTCAAACCCGCTTCAGCTTTGCCGCCAGGGTCTGGCCGATGTGCTCGTAGTTGGCGCGGCTGTCGCGCACCGACATACCCCACGTCCAGTTTCGGGGAACAAAGTATCCGGCCTGACTGAGCCGGAAGGCATAGGTTTTGAATTCGTCGAGCGTCTCCAGCGTGCTGACATCTTGATATGCGGAAACCTGGGTGGCAGTTCGATACAGACGGCCTGGTTGAAAGACCGTGAGTGGCAGGCCCTCACCGCGTGCCATCTCTCCGCCGGTGAGCGCGCCAAAAATCTCGTTACGATGCGACTCAGCATTGTGGTGAACGCGGCGGAAGGCTGTATTGCCGCCCATTTCAGCATTAAGCTCGTTAATGCAGCGAAGGATTCGAGGAGTGAGGTTACCCATATCAGAGTGCTCCGCATTGCCTATACCCGGCCGTGGCTTGCCGCTGGCGTCCCTGGGTACTTTGGCTCCCGTGGTCGAAGTCATATCAAGAACCTTGTCGAGCCGGGAGCCGAGCGGACCTGTGTCGCCCTTCTGCCATCCGTCAAAACTCAATCCGGGTTGCAGCCCCTTGCCCTCAAAGTGCAAACTAGGCTTGCTTACGGGTTTGAACGACAGATTGCCATAGTCGTTCCACGAAGGGCATACGGACATAAGGTCGTAATCGCCTGTCATCGGGCGGTTGTTCGCTCCTCGCTCACTTGAGGTCATTACGAGCAGGGGTGTGCCGCGTTTTTCAAAAAGCTTGTAGAAATTGGTGCCGAGCCTATCGTCGAAGACTTCAATCTTGTATGCGTTTGCCGCCTTTTCAAAGACCGCGCGAAACGCAAATTCCCGCTGGTCGCCGGTGCGCTTTGCGATCAGGATGAGGTCGTCACTGGCCTGGATAGGAACAACTCTATCGACAGCCCTTCGAGGGGGATCCTCCTCAGGATTATTCGCCTGCAGATTGATCTCCTGCATGGTGAGCATTAACTGCGTACGCGCGGCAAAGTTGTCGTGCAGTCCGTGGTCGTTGGCCTGCGTGCCTTTCAGAGCCTTGGCGGCGTCGCTGCCCACTTTGCTGTACTTGCCGTCGTAAGGAACAAAGCCGGCCTGCGGACCCCAGTCCGAACTCTTGCCCTTGACGTGAAAGTTCTTGGTAGGATAACCGAGTTCGATCCAGCGGCGGGACCAGGGGCCGGTGGAACGAAAGATGATGACCTCGTTGAGGCGGTCGGCGACCCTGACGGTGGCCGACATGTCCGCCTTCTTCATGCCATTTTCAGTGTGTGCGAAAGAAGCTTCCAGACCATAGGCTGCCATGCTTGTCTCCTGTCTCTTTGGCTACGGCCATTGCGAGAAATCGTGCGGTCCCGGCAAAACAGCGGGTAGTTGACTGGGAAGGGCCGGTTGTCCGCGTAGTGCCGCATTATAGGGGGCTCTGGAAGACGGGGGCAAGCACAAGTTGAAGTCAATCCCCAAGTTACTGAAGTTCCCTGGCCTTCAAGACCATCGCCGATCCGCATCGAGGCTACGATGGTGAGGGAGTTTCGGCCCATTTTTCCTCACACCGCTGCGTTGGGCTTCGGCTCAAAGCCCGCCATCGAATTCACCGGGCGACTAAAATTGAAAGTTAAGCCATGTCTGAGTTCACCCACCTTCATCTGCACACCGAATACTCCCTCCTCGACGGCGCGTGCGACGTTTACAAGCTGGTCGATCGCGTAGCCAAACTCGGCCAGAAGGCCGTGGCCATGACCGACCACGGCAATATTTATGGCGCGGTGCATTTTTTCAGTGCAGCCAAGGAGAAAGGCATCAAACCCATCCTCGGCTGCGAACTCTACGTGTGCAAGGCCGAGGACCATCGCGCCGAGACTCCCAACGACCAGTACAACCACCTGCTGGTGCTGGCTGAGAACGAAGAGGGGTATCAGAGCCTCATCCGGCTTACCTCAGAGGCCAGTCTGCACGGGTTTTACCGCCGTCCACGCGTCAGCAAGAAGTACCTGGCCGAGAACGCCAAGGGACTCATCGGCTTCTCCGGCTGCCTGAGCGGCGAACTGTGCGAAGCTCTCGTAGCCAACGACTACGAGAAGGCCAAGGCGGCTGCGGGCCAGTACCAGGACATATTCGGCAAAGGCAACTTCTACCTGGAGATCCAGGACCAGGAGCTGGCCGAAGAAAAGAAGATCCAGGCCGAGCTGTTTCGGCTCGAACGCGAGCTCGGCATTCCCCTGGTCGCCACCAACGATTCGCATTATTTGTGCGGCGAAGACTCGCACGCCCACGACGTGATGCTGTGCGTGCAGACCGGCGCCAAGATCCACGAGACCAACCGCTTCAAGTTCGACAGCGACCAGTTCTTTGTGAAGAGCGCCGACGAAATGGCACGGCTCTTTCCCGATTCGCCGGCGGTGACCGAGCGCACCATGGAGATCGCCGAGCGCTGCAACCTGAAGCTGAAGCCGGTCGAGAATTCCTTCCCAGAGTTCGCCGTTCCGCCCGGCCACACCATCGACAGCTACTTTGAGCATGTGTGCCGCGAGGGGCTGAAGAAGAGGCTCGAAACCGCGATTCGGCAACTGGAACTGCGCGGCGTCCGCCGCTCCACGCCTGAAGAGTACGAAGCCCGGCTCAACTACGAGATCGGCATCATCAAGCAGATGAATTATCCGGGCTACTTTCTGATTGTCTGGGATTTCATCAAGTATGCGCGCGACAACGGCATCCCCGTCGGCCCGGGGCGCGGCTCGGCGACCGGATCGCTGGTGGCCTACGTCATGGAGATCACCAATATCGATCCGCTGCAGAATGTGCTGCTTTTCGAGCGCTTTCTCAACCCCGAACGCGTGACCATGCCCGATATCGACGTGGACTTCTGCATGAACCGCCGCGGCGAGGTCATCGATTATGTCACGCGCAAGTACGGCCGCGAGCAGGTGGCGCAGATTATCACCTTCAACACCATGGCGGCGAAAGCTGCCATAAAGGACTGCGGGCGCGCGCTCGACATGCCTTACAGCGACGTGGACCGAATCGCCAAGCTGATTCCAGCCACAGTTGGCATGACCATCGACAGGGCGCTCGAAGAGTCGCCCGACCTCAACAAAGCCTACGAGAACGACAAGCAAGTTAAAGAGCTCATCGACACCGCCAAGAAGCTTGAAGGACTGGTGCGCGGCTCGGGCGTGCATGCTTCGGCGGTGGTGATTGCGCCGCGCCCGCTCACCGAGCTTGTGCCGCTGAACAAGACCAAGAACGACGAAATTGTGACCGCTTACGATATGAAGTCGGTTGAGAAGATGGGCCTTCTCAAGATGGACTTCCTCGGCCTGGCCACACTCACCGTCATCGTGGATTGCATCAAGCTGATTGAGCAGAATCGCGGCGAAAAGGTCGACATCGAAACCATCCCCATGGACGACCCCGAAACATTTCAAAAGGTTTTCCATTCCGCGCTAACTTCGGGTGTCTTCCAGTTTGAATCGCCGGGCATGCGCGACATTTTGCGCCGCTACAAGCCCGACACGGTGGAAGAGTTGACCCAGTTGAATGCGCTCTATCGTCCGGGGCCGATGAACATGATCGAAGACTTCATTGAGCGCAAGTGGGGACGGCGCAAGGTGGAGTTTCTGCTGCCGGAGCTTGAAGCCATACTGAAGGACTCGCTGGGCGTGATTGTTTACCAGGAACAGGTGATGCGGATTGCGCAGGTGCTGGCCAGCTTCAACCTGGGAGAAGCCGACCTGCTGCGGCGCGCGATGGGAAAGAAGGATCAGAAGGCGATGGCGAAGATGCGCGATCGCTTTATGAATGGGGCGGCGAAGCTCGGCCATCCGATGGCGACTCTGGAAGAGTTGTTTGAGCTGATGGCGAAGTTCTCAGAGTATGGCTTCAACAAGTCGCACTCGGCCGCGTACGCGCTGGTTGCCTACCAGACGGCGTATCTCAAAACCCATTACCCGATCGAATTCATGGCCGCGCTGTTGACCTCAGAGATTTCAAAGCCAGACAACGTGGTGAAGTACATCGCCGAGTGCCGGGAGATGGGCATTGCCGTCGAACCTCCCGACGTGCAGGTTTCAGGCGCGCACTTTACGCCGCATGGCGAGGCGATTCGATTTGGGCTGGCCGCGGTAAAGAATGCCGGCGGCAATGCGATCGAGTCCATTCTGAAGGCGCGTGCGGAGGTTGGCGGCCGCTTCAAAAGCTTCTGGGAGTTCTGCGAGAAGGTCGACCTGCGCGTGATGAACAAGCGCGTGATCGAGTCGCTGATCAAGGCCGGCGCACTTGACTCGCTGGGCACGCGCGGGCAGTTGACTGCGGCCGTCGACAAGGCCATGGAGCGCGCGCAGAAGACGCAGAAAGATGCGGCCGCCGGGCAGTCCGGACTGTTCGGGCTTTTCGACGAGACGCCAGTAAAGGGCCGCAACGGCGACGAATTGCCGCAGGCGCCCGACTGGGAAGAGAGCGTGCGGCTGGCCAACGAGAAAGAGGTGCTTGGCTTCTTCGTCTCGGGTCATCCGCTCGACCGTTATGCCGAGAAACTGCGCAACCTCACCGGCGTCATCACGATTGCCGAGGCTCTGGAGCGTAAGCCGCCGGAGCGGCGCTGGGGCGGACAGAGCGACCAGGCCGACGAGATTATGGTGGCGGGACTGATGCAAGGTCTGCGGGTGCAGAAGACGCGCCGCGACCAGAAGCTTTACGCGCAGGCGATGCTCGAAGATGCTACCGGCAAGATCGAGCTGATTGCATTCCCGCGCGACTACGAGAAGCTGTCGGCCTCGCTCCGGATCGAAGCGCCCGTGCTGATTCGCGGAGTTCTTTCGGGCAGCGATGACGACGCGGCGCCGAAACTTTCTCTGGTCACCATTCAGGCGCTGGATGACGTGCAGGTCAAGCTGCCCACCGGACTGCGCATTCGCATCAACCTCGACCGCGCCACGGAGCAGTTGCTCTCAGAGCTCAAGAGCGCATCCGATGCTGCACCGGGGCCCGGGAAAGTAATGCTGCTGCTTGAACAGAAGGGCGAGTACATGGTGATTCTCGAGCCTGAAGGAATGAGCGTGGCTGCGGATCGCGGCTGGGTGGAGCGCGTTGAGCAGATCGTTGGCCGGGGCGCGGTGCAGCCCATTGGTTGAACGTCGATTACACCGACTCGCTAGGATATGAACAGCAAGACGTGTCAGAGCACGACTTTAGTCGTGCCGGAAAACGCGGAAAAATTGAGCGGGCTTTAGAGGTTGGGGAAAAACTCAATGAACGAAGCGATTTCGGCAGGAACGATCCGGCAGGGGCTGATATGGAGTGACCTTGTCAACCTCTGCACGGCTCTGGGGTGGCTTTTGTTGTTGTTTTTGACTTTCGAGCGCAGGGCCAGCGGCAGCCGGGCAGCTTGAGACGACGATTGATCAGTCTGATATTCGCGCGT
>DATJSB010000340.1:0-5945 GCA_035504315.1 Occallatibacter sp. | reverse complement strand
TGCACGACCCCAGTTTCGACAGCGCCTTAAGAAATTAACGATGCGTCATCGGACGGTTTGCTTTCGCTCATCTCCTCGATACCTACCTAACAACCTTTCTGGCTGCCTTTTCCACGGTCGTTCACCACCACGCCCTTTCGGCACGCAGCAGCACCGCGCGGTTTGAAGCCAACTCCTGCAAGCCGGCTCCGGGAGGCCGTCTCCCATCTTCGGTACAGCATCAAAAGCTCTCACTTTTGTTCGTGACACACTGCAGTTAATTTCCCCGATTCCGCTACGCTGAATGCAGAGAGAATTCCACACCTCCGCACCCTCGCATCGGCTCGACGGTTCCGCTAGCTGCAAGTCTTTTATTTTCAAGGTCTTGAATTTTAAATGCCTGAAAAGAAAAATACTTGCCATAGACCCGCCCCCATAACCCCTCTTCATTTCAAGGAGTTGCCGGAAACACCCGGGGGGTGGGGGGCCGGGGGGTATCCCGGCAAAGGACACAAATATGATCAAAACCTGCCATTACGTCATGCCCAGCGGCCTCCGCTGTCAGGCGCCCGCCATGCGCGGCTGCGCCTTCTGCTATCATCACTCCCGCAGCGCTGCCCCGTCGCGCAAATCCATTCCCGCCGAATCACGCATCGAGCTTCCCGCCAGGCTCGATTCTGATGGCATCACCCAAACTCTCCATCAGGTCCTGAATGCGCTCGGTTCCTGCCGCATCAGTCCCCGCCGTGCATCCATCCTTCTCTATGGGCTGCAGATGGCTCTCGATAATCCCCAGGAATCTGATCCCGAGTCCACTCAAGCCGACCGCGACCGGTTCACCGCCGAGCTCGACAAATTGCTCCTCCAGATGGGCCCGTAAAAACCGCAAACCCAAAAACCGCAGCCCGTCGAGCCTCAGCCTGCAAACCAGCCAGCGAATGAAATCTCAGCAGTCTGACCGTCCATTTCGTTCCCGTGAAATTTCGGTTAACCTCTAGAGATAGGCCCGCATCACCGGATCAGGAATCAGCGCAGCGCGAACCGATGCTTTTATGTGCCGTCTTCCTCGAGAAAACGGCTCGTTGCAAAGTGCCGGGTTAAGGTGCTGAATTTTTGAGCGAATTCCTGATCCGGCCTGAATCGCGGGCTTGGTTTTAGGAGCACCGTACCCGACGCATGAACCAGGCTGCCTCGCAACTGCTTTCCACCTCGTATCCAACTGAATTCACGCCCGGTGCGCAATCGGCCGTCACCACATGTCTGCGCATTCAGCCTGAAGAAAAAGTGACGCTCATCGCCGATCGCTCCACCGAGCCCATCGCTGCGTCATTGGCCGCGCAGATCGCCGCGCGCGGCTGCCAGTGGAATGCCTTCGTTCTCGAAGATCTTGCCCCGCGCCCGCTCTTCGATATGCCTGCGGCCGTGCTCGCCGACATGGAGACCTCGCAGGTCTCAATCTTCGCCGTCGAGGTGCAGCCCAACGAACTGCGCTCGCGCATGCAGATGACCGATGTCGTCAATCGCCGCCACATGCGCCACGCGCACATGGTCAACATCACGCCCGAAATCATGTGCCAGGGCATGCGCGCCGACTTCGACCTCGTCGACCGTCTCTCGCAACAGGTCCTCGATCGCGTGCGCCGCGCCCGTCGCATCCGCGCGACCACCGCCGCCGGTACCGACATCGCCGCCGAGATGAATCCCGGCTACAAGTGGTTCAAAACCTCCGGCATCATCTCGCCTGAGAAATGGGGCAATCTGCCCGGCGGCGAGTGTTTCACCGCGCCCGGCGAAGTGAACGGCACTTTTGTTGTCGATGGCGTTGTCGGCGACTGGCTCTGCGCGCGCTATGGCCTGCTTGCCGAAACGCCTCTGACCATCGAGATCGCCGCCAACCGCATAGTGCGATGCTCCAGCGTCAACAAGCAGCTCGAGAGCGACTTCTGGACCTACACGCACACCGATGAAAACTCCGATCGCGTCGGCGAGTTCGCCATCGGCACCAACCTTGGCATTGAACGCGTGATCGGCAACATTCTTCAGGATGAGAAGTTTCCCGGCATCCACATCGCCTTCGGCAATCCCTACGGCGAGCACACCGGGGCCCCATGGACCTCGACCACCCACATCGATGTGGTCGGCCTGGGCTTCAACATCTGGCTCCAGTCCGAGTCAGGCGAAGAACAGATCATGCGCGAAGGCCGGTTCCTGATCGCGGCATGATGCGCTCCTGTTCCGCGAAAGAACTAATGCACACCCTTGCCGGGGTCCCATGCGTTCTCGAGTTTTCGAACATAAAGAATCTGGCCGATGTGATACGCATTGTGGGCGCTCACATGAGCAATCAGTGAGGCATTCTCGGCAAGCTTCTGGTCGTCGGCATTTTCGACGGCGGCATCCCAGTCGCTCATCACCTTGTCGAGCTTGCTTACCAGGTCGGCCCACTGCGCGGCGTTGAAGTCGTTGAAGGTTTCGTCGTTGTTGCCGGTGAAGTTTGGCACCTTTTCACCATTGAATTTGGCCAGAGAGCGCGCATCCCAGAACCACAAGTGGTACGCTAGCTGGCCCACTGAGTGTCCGCCCCCGGGCGGCGTCCACTTGGCCTGATCGACCTTCAAATCGGCCACAGCAATCTTTGCGGGCACAAACCAGTCTTCCTGGTCGTAGGTGGAGTGAAGTTGTTCGAGCAGCACCCCGCGCAGCGTGGTGGGCGGCTTGCTGGTTTGTCCGAGGGTCGCCAGCGGAAGTGCAAGGAGAAACACGAGCACCGATTTCTTCATTGATTGACCTCACAATGGTTTCTTGAATTCGCCGACTATAGGATCGGATGAGTTGCCGATTCACGCCATGTCCAGTTGTACTTGGAATCCTTTCAATTCCACTGACCGGCTGGATCTGAACAGTCACGCAAATCGTCTATGTTGGAGTTATGGCACCGTCGATGACAACACTTCGTACTCTCGGTGACTCTGATCTTAAACTCACTCCCATCGGATTTGGCGCATGGGCCGTTGGCGGCGGCGACTGGAAGTTCGCCTGGGGACCCCAGGACGACAACGAGTCTGTCGCGGCCATCCGCCGCGCCCTCGATCTCGGCATCAACTGGATCGATACCGCTGCAGTCTACGGCCTCGGTCATTCTGAACAGATCGTCGCCCGAGCTGTGAAAGATTCAGGCCACAAACCATATATCTTTACCAAGTGCTCACGTCTCTGGAACCCTGATGGCTCAATCTATAGCGCTCTCAAACCCGACTCCCTCAAGCAGGAGTTGCACGACTCCCTTCGCCGCCTCGGCGTAGAAACCATCGACCTCTACCAGATTCATTGGCCGTCGCCCGAAGAAGACATCGAAACCGCATGGGAAGCGCTCTCCCACTTCCAACAGCAGGGCAAGATTCGCTGGATCGGCGTTTCGAACTTCAACGTCGAACAGATGAGGCGTGTCCTTGAGATTGAGCCCATCACCAGCCTGCAGCCTCCTTACTCCATGGTGCGCCGCGCTGTTGAGGCAGAGATTCTACCCTACGCCGCGGCAAACGGCATCGGGGTCATTAACTATTCACCCATGCTCTCAGGTATGCTCACCGGTAAAATGACGGCGGAGCGCGTGGCCGCCATGCCTTCCAACGACTGGCGTCGCAACAATGTCGAATTCAATGAGCCGCGGCTCAGCCGCAATCTGCGCCTCGTGGAGTTGCTCCGCGAAATCGGCGCCGGTCACGGTATTACGCCCGGCGTAGTGGCCGTGGCATGGACGCTGCATAATCCAGCCATTACTGCAGCAATCGTTGGGGGACGCAGCACCAAGCAGGTTGAGGAACTGGCTCCCGCTCTCGAATTCAGGCTGGGCGAAGAGGAGTTCCAAAAGATCAACGCGTTTCTTGTCACCGAATGCGCCTGAGAGGTAACCCAAGTTACGCAGGTGCCGGGCGGGAACAATCGCACACGCACCACGATGAGGAATTGGTGCCGTGCAAGATGATGCTCCCGAGTGTCATCTTCTTCAAACAAACGCCACCCCGCACGTTTTCAAACTCTTCCTAAAAGTCCTAGTCCGGTTTGATTAAGACAAACAAAAACCCGGCCGCTTTGGCCGGGGTCTTTGTCTGGAGAGAATCCAAACTTACATTGCTGCCACAAAGTCTGGAACCATCATCGCTGCGTGATCCTGCAGTAAGCTTGTCATGCGCGCAGCCATTCCGGTGTACATTGAAGCAGCTCGGAATGCGTTGATCCTCACTCCTTCGCTGGCCTGCGTAAACGCATATTGTGCAAGTGCCATCAGGACGCATACCCGAATCTGCATCGCATCGCTGTGCAGAGTTTCAATCAGAAGACGGTCAACACCCTCACAATTGCGGGCTGCGTAATCGGCCATCTCAAGCATCACGCGGGCGTTCTGATGCATCACCCACAGACCCTTGGGGCCTTCCATGCGCTGCCACGCGTCCTCGGGAGTTGCACTCAGTCCTTCCTTCCAAAGGAAGTTCTCGCTCAGTTCCCGCGCGCTCCAATCGGGCCGGAGCTTGGCCAGAAGCGTTTCCCAAGTCTCAGAATTGCGACGGCGCACACTTGAGCGCCAACGACCAAGGTAGAAGGCAATAGCTGCAATAGCCGCAATCTCAACCAGAGGCAGAATCATTGGTGATCCCTTTTATTGGGTACTGGTAACTTCGAATCATACGTCACCGGGACCCGACTCGCAATTCAGTTACTATTACTAGTAGCAGAAAACGCTATTTAAAACCACAAAAAAAACGCTGCAACGTGCTCCTTTTGTGCCATATCGGACCAATCGTTAGGACAATGCACTAAAGTAACTGTATTGACTCCCGTTGTTCGATTCCTGTTCATAAGTCCCTCCCCTTCCGAGACTTGCCAGAAGAAGAATTGGTGAGAGCGATTCTGGAACTGCGTGCTGCCCCGGCAACGGCCAGGAGCAGCCCCTGCATTTGTGGGCTGAACTCGCGCCGCTCGGCTTCTTTCTGTGCAAAACTGAACACCCAGTACGCCAGCGAACCCACATAGCTGGCCACCAGAAACTGGTCAAGCTGGCGGTAATGCTGGGTCGCTCCCATGTGCGAGTGCAACGCCGTAACAACCAGGTCAACCAGCGAATAAAAGCCAAGCCCGGTAGCGATCTGCAATTCCCGGTTGCGCCAGCCAATCGATAGCAACTGGCTGAAGCCAGCCAGAACCACGAAAAAGAGCACCCGCAAAATTGAATCGGTCTGCACAAATCTGCCCATCATTTGCCATTGCATCGGAAATTGAGCAAACGCCGGGTTTCTGGCAAATGGCCAGATCACCGCACCCGTAATCGCCATCAAGGCCGCAACAACCCAAACTGTCTGGCGCGGAAGCGAGGCGCGAAACGGTCTGAAGACCGACCACGCCAATTCAACCAACACACAGAACTGCAGTACAGAGTCAACGATCTTGGTGACGAAATACGTGTTGAAATAGGCAGTTGGATGTGCGTGCATGACCGAGTAATCGGTCACGTCCGCCATTGGAGTCCAGATGCTGTAGGCCAGAAAAATTGAAAATGTTCGCCACGCGCGCTGCCTTATGAGAAGTCCGGCGACGACGGCTTCACCGAGCAACCCGACAACGAACAGCCAAGTATCTACCAGACCCACCGAAACTCTCCCTCCCTACAAAGCGGGGACCTGACTTGAGCTTAGCAGTGAACCCGGATAATTAGCACTACTACGAATGAACTACCCCATCATTACAACGCTTCCCGAAGTGGGCGGAAATGGCGGCAGCGGCGAAACCGGACCGGCGGCAGCGATCACTGAGCCCGAAGTGGGCGGAAATGGCGGCAGCGGCGAGACCGGACCGGCGGCAGCGATCACTGAGCCCGAAGTGGGCGGAAATGGCGGCAGCGGCGAAACCGGACCGGCGGCAGCGATCACTGAGCCCGAAGTGGGCGGAAATGGCGGCAGCGGCGAGACCGG
>DATJSB010000339.1:0-14737 GCA_035504315.1 Occallatibacter sp. | reverse complement strand
ACAGTGATATACAAAGAGCAGCAGGCTGCCAAACAGCTTTGTGAACGTCTCCACCGGTCGCCCTCCCGTGTTCTCGTCTAGACAACAAGATCATCGGACAGACGACCGGCGGGGACAAAATTTCAAATATGTTTGGCTAGTTCTTTAACGCTCAAGGAGTTGGAAGGGTATGATGTGTTCTCTGTGCGGATCCGATAAACTCCGTCTTTCGCGGCTACGCCGGTCCGATCTGGCCCATCTCTTGTTTTTCTCCTATCCAATTCGTTGCATTAAATGTTTCGAGCGGCGTTATGTGAATCTGATTGCTGCGTGCAGGATTGGCCTTGAGAGCCGCACGCGGCAGAGGCAAGCTCACAAAAGCCGGAACGCCGCACTGCACCACAGCAAATAAAGCGGCGCTTCAAGGGTGCGCTGATCCGGCCAAACACACCTTGCGGCTCGGTCTCCCGGGAAAACGAACCGAATCCCGCACAAGTGAGCAACTGTATCCAAGCGACTTACGTACGTGTACAAGCGGCCATAGCTAATCGGTTCTCAAGGCGCGCATGGGATCAAGCTCCGCCGCTTCCCGCGCGGGAATGATCGCGGCCGCCACGGCGGCTGCCAAAAGCAGCACCACGCTTCCCAGAATCGCAACCGGATCGGCAACCGGCGTCTGGTAAAGCAAGCTGCGCACCCAGCGCAGAACTGCCGCCGTGATCAGCAATCCTGCGCCGCTCCCGAGCAGAACCGGCACTGCCGCCTGCCGCAAAACAAGTTGCACCAGCGCACCCTTGCCCGAGCCCAGCGCGATGCGAATGCCGAACTCCTGCCGCCGCAGCGACACGGAATAGGCCAGCACGCCATACACGCCCAGCGCAGCCAGAAGCAGCGCAACCGCGCCGAAGCTGGTCAGCACCATGGCTTGAAACCGCTCGGAGGCCACTGAGTCATTTACCTGGTCGTCAAGCGAGTTGATTGCGGGTATCGCCACTTTAGGGTCGGCCTGCCATATCACGCGCCGCATCTCAGGAATGAGCGCGTTAGCGGGTTGCGGACTGCGCACAAGAAACGAGAGAGTCCAATGCGTGAACGCCCAGTATGGGATGTAAACCATGGCGGCCTGATCGCGCAGACCATTGATGCGCGTGTCGGCCACCACGCCAACTATGCGCACGTTCGCGGGCGAATCAGGCACCAGGTTGCTCAACTCTTTGCCAACAGGATTTTCGCCGGCGAAAGCCTCGCGCGCGGTCTGCTCTGAGATGAGCGCGACCATGGGGTTGGCGCGATCATCGGCGGTAAAGTTGCGCCCGGAGACCAACGGAATCTGCATGGTGCGCAAATAATCCTGGTCGATCCATCGAACATTGATGGGAAGCTCGTCGGCGGGCGGCACAGGGTGATCGGGCCGTTGCACGTTGTCCACCCAGTCTTCGCCTGTAAGCGGCGCGGCGCTGGTAATGCTTGCCGACTGAACGCCGGGCAGTTGCCTGAGTGCGGTCAGCACGCGATCGGCAAACGCCAGCTTGGCGGCTCTTACCGTGGCAGCCGATTCGAAGTCGCCGTACTGTGGCGCAAACAAATCAACCTCCGCGACCGTGACATGGCTCGTGTCGAATCCAAGATCCTGGTGCAAAAGACGCGAAAAGCTGCGCAGCACCAGCGCCATAACTACCAGCAGCGTGAGAGTGCACGCCACCTGCCCCGCCACCAGAAAGCCGCGCGTCCGGCGTCCCTGGCGAGAGCTGACCACGCGCGTTGAGCTGGCCTGCAGCGCCGATTGCGGAGGCACGCGCAGCGAGCGCAATGCCGGCAATGCGCCAAACACCAGCGCCGACACAATTGAAACGAACGCGGCAAAGGCCAGCACCGGCAGGCTCACATGCACTTCGTCGAGCCGCGGAATAGTTTTGGGCGCCATGGCTATAAGCAGCCGCACGCCGGCAATGGCCAGCGCCGCCCCGGCAACCCCGCCCATGGCCGCAAGCACCAGGCTTTCAGTCATACGCAATCTGAAGAGGCGCGCCCGGCTTGCCCCCAATGCGGCGCGAACAGCGGTTTCACGTTCCGCATTCGCGGCGCGAGCCAGTTGCAGATTCGCAAGGTTCACGCAGGCAATCAGCAGCACGCTGCCCACCGCTGCAAACAGCATCCACAGCGCTCCACTGATGTTTGCCGTCACATCTTTCGCCAGCGGCGTAACCGCAATTCCTAAATGCAGCGGCAAATGCGCTGAGAGCGAATACGCCTGCTGCAGCCCCTCAAGTTCGGCATCGGCCTCGGCCAGCGTCACGCCCGGCTTGAGCCGCGCAATCGACTTGTAGTTATAGCCCCCCGTGTCATTGCTCAGGTCACGGCCAGATGGCGTGAAGGGCGCATACATCAAGATGCCGATGGCAGCTTCCTGAAAGGTCATTCCGTGAGCCAATGCAATCTGCGGAAAGCGCACCTCGGCCGGCAATATTCCCACCACGGTATAAGGCTCGCCGCTCACTCGCACCGTCTTGCCAATTGCTCTGGGATCGCCCTGCAAAAGTGTTTGCCAGCCCTCATAACTGAGGATCAGAACATGGTCCGCGCCTGCACGTGCTTCGCTGGGCAAAAAATCTCTTCCCATCGCCGGCTGCACTCCCAGCACGTGAAAAAAGTTTGGCGACACTTCAAGCGTGCCAATAATATTCGGCCGGTCGCCGCTTGGCGAAACGCTCAGGCCGCGCGTCTGAAAAATAGCAATGTCCTCGAGCGTCTTTGCCGTGTTCTTCAGCCGCATAATATGCCGGTAATTGTCGGGCGCTTCGATTCTTTGGCCGTGGTCCTGCACCTCCACCTCGCGCACCACCACCAGCCGGTCCTGATCGGGAAACGCGAAGGGCTTCAGCAGCACTGTATTCACGACGCTGAACATGGCGGTGACCGCGCCGATGCCCAGCGCCAGCGTGAGAATTGCGGTTAGCGCGAATCCCGGCGAACGGCGCAGTTGGCGAAGCGCAATGCGGGCGTCCCGCGAAATCTCCTCGATCCCCGGCAGCCCGCGCTCGATGCGGTATTGTTCTCGGGTCTGCGTCACGCCGCCAAAGGCGCGCAATGCCGCGGTGCGAGCCTCGCCGGCACTCATGCCCTTGCGCAGGTTTTCTTCTGCAGCAAGGTCAATGTGGGCGCGCAGTTCCTCATCGAGCTCGGCGTCGCGCACACGGCGATTGAAGAACGCTCTCACGCGGCTGAACAAAATGCGAATCCAGTCCATGATCTAGCTGGTCTCCTCAAGAAATCGCGCCATCGTGCCGGCGATGCGCTTCCAGTTTTCGGTCTCTTCGGTAATCTTTTTGCGGCCGATGCGGCTCAACGCGTAGAAGCGCGCGCGGCGATTGCTCTCCGAAGTGCCCCACTCGCCTTTGATCCAGCCCCTTTGCTCCAGCCGCAGCAGCGCGGGGTAAATGGTGCCCTGGTTCATGCTCAGAGTCATGCCGCTCACCTGTTCGATACGCCGCGCGATGCCATAACCGTGCAGCGGCCCCATCGATTCAAGGGTCTTGAGCACCATCAAATCAAGCGTGCCCTGCAGCACATCGGATTTCTGTTCGCCCATCGCCTCTCCTGTTGAACTTCTGACTATACCATGCATTTTCATAGTCAGATTGTCAACAGGAGACTTCGAAGTGGGCGCCTGCTTCGTTTTCCGCGCCCCCGTGCGATGCGGTATCGTTTTTGTGGAAGGGCCAACCATGCGCGCAGCAGAACTCATCGCTCCGGGAACATTCCGGCTGGCCGAGATGCCGATTGCAGATCCCGGCCCGGACGAGGTGCAGGTCCGCATTGAGGCTGTGGGCGTCTGCGGGTCCGACTTGCATGCTTACACCGAAGGCGCGGTCGGCGGCACTCCCAATCTCTATCCCATGGTGCTGGGCCACGAACCCGCGGGCGTGATTGTGAAGTCCGGCGCCGGCGTTGTGGGTCTCGTGGCGGGCGACCGCGGCGCTCTCGAGCCCGCCCTCTATTGCTACCACTGCGAATTTTGCTTGACCGGTCACCACAACGTCTGCGCCAACATCCGCTTTCTCTCGAACCCCGGCCATCCCGGTTTCTTCCGCGAGCTGGTCAATCTGCCCGCCGGAAATTTTCGCCTCATCCCAGCAGAAATGTCGTTCGATGCGGCTACCCTTGCCGAGCCTCTTGCCATTGCTATGCACTCGCTCCGCCTCACTTCCATCACCCCTGGCGAAACGGTAGCAGTCATCGGCGCAGGACCTATCGGACTGATGACGATCGCCGCGCTGCGAGCCGCCGGCGCGAAACGAATCTGGGCCGTGGAGCCGCTGGCGCACCGCCGGCAACTGGCCCTTACGATAGGCGCCTACGCCGCGATGGAGCCCGATGAAGCAGTTGAGGAGATTCTGGGTGCAACTGGCCGGCGCGGCGTTGATTGCGCCATCGACTGCGCAGCCGCCGCAGACACCACCAATCAAGCGGTGATGCTGGCGCGCAACGCGGGCCGTATCGCCATCACCGGCATTCACTCCACGCGCGATGTGGCAATGGAGGGGTCGGCCATGCGGCGCAAGGAGCTGACCATCTTCAACGTGCGGCGCTCGAACCATGAAACCGATGAGGCGCTGGACCTGCTGCGAGCGAATGCGGGGTGGTTTGCACCGGTGCTTACGCATGCAAGGTCAATCGAACGTATCGACGAGGCCTTTGAAATTGCAAGCCAGTATCGCGATGGGGTAGGGAAAATGGTGGTAAGGCCGTAAGGTGTGCCTGAGAAATGATACATGGATGGGCATCGCGGAGTGAAATCAAAACAGCGGGGGCGGGAAACAGGGGGCAATCAATGCCGATCCCTGTTATCTGCCCCCGGTTTTCTGAGCGTCTAATTGACGCCGTTCAACAGTTTAGTTAATGCCGGTCTGCAGTACTCCATTTACATAAACGGTGCATTGTCCGGAGTCTTGACAGCTGATGTTGCCGCTGCCGGCGTTGGTGAGCGAGGTCAGGTAAGAAGTCCCGTCGGCGACCAGCCACTGGCTGGTGGCGTCGAGGGTCAGGTTCACCGTTCCTCCGCTATTGGCGGCGTTGATTGCGCCTGTCAACAATGAAGGAACACTCGATGTATCCGCAGCCAGGTTCAATGTCGCCGAGCTGGTGCCGTCTACGATCACGTCACCGATAAGTGTTTCACCGGCGGCGTTGAAGGTAGCTGTGCCGCCGCTTTGACTCAGCGCCGCGACGGTCAGCAGGGTTCCGTTAGCGTCGCCAGCGTATGGAGTGTCGTTGGTCACCTGCACATCGGTTAATGAGATGGTGGCCGTGGTGTTGGCGACCGCGAAGAGCGTCGCCGGGCTATTTTGATCGTTGGAGGCCAAGCCGCTCGCGCAACTTGGGGCTGCGGTAGCGTCGCAGGTGTAGGCGATGGAGCCACCGCTCATGGTGAAGTTGCCAGTGCCGGCCGTGGCGTCTCCCTGGGTTCCCTGGTATAGGAAGATGCCATGATCGTCACCCTGTGCTGCGGAAAGCCAAATGCCGCCACCGGTGCTGTTGATCAACACCGAGTTCCCGCCTTCGACCGTGACGGCCGTCCCATTCTGGGCCATGATCGTGGTGCTGGCGAGTGTGTCGGATACGTTGACCGTGCTGAACGGGGCCGGGCCCGTACCGCTGCCTGCGGCTCGAATGCCCGACGAACGCGTACCGCTCGAGGAGTAGATGCCGCCGTTTACCGACACCTGGCCGCCGCCAACACCCGCCATAATTGTGGCGCTGTTGTTGCCGGTGGAGGAGGCTTGCACATTGGTGATATTCAGTGTGCCTTCATAGGTCGCATCGAGCGCCCGCGCGAAATTACCCGAGGTGCTAATGAAGATATCGTTGATGTTGGCGACGCCGCCCATGGAGGCAAAAACGCCGTTGCTATAGTCGTTGGATGTGCTGATGGAGCCGGGGTCACCCTGACCATCATCGGTAATGGAGACTGTGGCTCCGCTATTGACTGTCGCTACGGTTCCGTAGGCCAGTACCGCGGCGTTGGTGCCGTAGGAGGTGGAGTCGGCGGGGTAAGAGCTTACCGAGCCGGAGGTGATGAACGGGTAAGCGACAGTAGTCGGCGAGACCGATTGATCTGACGCGTTCGCATTCACAGCGCAAATCGCACTCTGGTTAACGCCCTCGACATCCATGACCACGGGCGACGGTAGCGCCGGGGTCGGGGTCTCGCTGGCGTTGTACACGCTCATGGCAGTGGAGAAAGAGGAGTTGATGGTGTCCTCATATCCGCACGGGTTGACGACGACGTTCACCCATCCGATCACATTGCTGTAGTCGGCCATGCCGTTGATTGTGTTTGGTGTGAACGTAACGCTGTTCGACGTTGTGCCGGCTAATGGCTGTACGGTGTTGTCTGTCCAGCCGAAGTTGCCCGCCACGCTGCCGGTGCCGCCGGTCAGAGTGGAGCCATTGAGCGAGACACCGAAGGCGATCGCAGAGGCGGTTGGCCAGGCGGAGACCGTCGGCGTCGCCGGGAGCACAGTAACGTTCACTGTACCCGACACGGGGCTGTAGTTCGTATTGGTTGGCGTAAAGGTCACGTTCTGGGCAGGTCCGCCTACGTCGGGAACGTTGATTGGATTGGTCCAGGCGAAGCGGCCGGACACGCTGGCAGTACCACCGGACAGACTGGAATTGCTCAGCGCCTGGCCATAACCGATTGAAGATGCGGTTGGCCAACTGGTGACGGTCGCCGTTTCTCTGTTCACAACAACGCTCACAGTGTGCGTTGCGTTGGTGTAGAGCGTGGCGCTGGCTCCGGTTGGCGTAAAGATCACGCTCTCGGAATCAGTGCCCACGGCAGGAACAGCGGTTGGAGTGACCCAGGCAAAGCTGCCCGTGAGAGAGCCTTGATCGCCGCCGCTCAGAGTGGAGTTGCTCAGCGACTGACCATAGTTGATTGAAGAGGCTTCCGGCCATGTGGTGATTGGGGCCGTCGCCTTGGTTACGGTAAGGCTCGCATTGCCCGCATTGGTTACGGCGTTGTAGTCCGCCGCATTTGTTCCCGTTGGCGTAAAGGAGACCTGCACGTTGCTGGTGCCGGGAGCGCTGGGCGCTACGCTGCTGGTTGCCCAACTGAATGTGCCCGGCACGGTGACGATGGCGCTGGTGGCGGGGAGCGTGTATGTCACTGAACCGCCGGTCAGCCTGGAGGTGGACAAAGCTGAGCCAAATGGAATGGAACTGGCTATCGGGTCGGTGATGCTGGTCAGCGTGGCAGCGGTCACGTTGCCAAAGGACAAGCTGGCGTTCGTCGTCGGGACGTAGTCCGCCGCATACTCTCCCGATGGCGTCCAGGTCACGCTCTGGGCAGCGCCCACATGGGGAATTGTGCTGGAGGTTGTCCAGGCGCAGCTACCGGCCACCGGAGAGCCATTAAAGGTGGCAGAGCAGGAGCCCAGCGTGGAGGAGGTTTGCGCATGACCGTAGATGATTGGTGTGGCGGTGGCCGGCCAGGTGATCGTCGGCGTGGCCGCTGTCACGGCAAACGAACCGCTCAGGTAGGTAATCGCGTAGTTGCTGGACGTCAATCCCCTGCAGCTGGTGCTGTACGTAGCCGGGGGGCTGATCGTCGTGTAGTCCGTGGAGCAAGTCAGCGTCCCGGTCAACGATGATTGCGTATCCGAGCCAACGAAGCCGCTGAAGACCGCGTTGCTGGCGTTGAGCGTCGGCACGGCCGAACCAAATGCAATCGAAGCAGGACTGAAAGCGGTGATGGTCAAAGGCGCCGGATTCACCGTCACGGTTCTCTGCGTACTGGCGGTTGCGTAATTGCCGGCTGCAGTCACGGTAGCGGTTACATAGTACGTTCCCGGTGTGTAAGTCGCAGGCACTGAAGTGATGGTCGTTTGCGCGCCACCGTGTGAGGCGCTGCTGATTTGGTAGGTGATGGCGCCGCCGGAGTTTGTGGAAGCCGCCAACGGAATCGCGGTCCCGTAGGTACCCGTCATGGCATTGAAGTTGCTCCACGTCGGGGCCGCACCAGTTACGGTAACCAAACCGGTTGCGTAGGAAATCGTGTAGTTGGAGTCCACCGCTGAGGAACAGCTCGTCGGGTAGGTTCCCACCGGGCTGGTCGCCGTGTAGGTCGAGGTGCAGATCGGCTGCTTGGTCGCGGTGGTCAGCGTTGTGCTGGTGTCAGGGGCGACATAACCGGTATAGCTCGCGGTGATCGCAGGTACGGTCGAGCCATAGGTTACAGAGAGACTGGCAGCGGTGATGGTCAAAGGCGTCGGCTGGCTGATGGTGACTGGCGCCGCAGTGGAGAGGCTGGTGCTGAACTCTGCCGCGCCACCACTGTAGACGCCGCCATACGAGGCGATGTAATAGTGTTTGCCTTGCGCCGGGGTGCCCGAGTTGAAGCTGGTACTGTCCAGCGTGGCGACTCCAGAGCTGTTGACGGCTATATATCCCAACAAGGTGGAGCCGTCGTAAAACGATACGTGCCCCGAGGTGGGAGTTACTGAACTCGTGGCGGTAACGGTCGCGCTCAGCGTGAAGCCGGTGCCATAGGTGACGGCGGCGTTAACGAGAGGGATAGTGGTGTCTAACTGGTAGGCACTCGCCGCGACATGCGTAGTATTGACGACGACGGTAACGGGCACCGCAGTGGAGGCGGGACTGGCGGCATAAGTCGAATCTCCGCCATAGGTGGCCGTCAGAGAGTCGGAACCCAGCGGCAGGGTGGTGGTGGAGGCTTGACAGGTGCCGGAGGCAAGCGTGCAGGTGCTTCCATTGGAGAAAGTCACGGTGCCGCCGGTCGCCGCCGAGGGGGTTACGTGCGCGTTCAGCGTCACGCTGGCGCCATAGTAGTACGGGCCTGCCGAGACGGACATGGTCGTCGCCGCAGCGGGTTTCGTCACCGTCAAGGCGAGTGTGCCGGTGCTGGTGGCGCTAGAAAAGTTTGCCGGCGTCCCGGGGGTGAAAACAGCCGACAAGTTGTTGCTTCCGCTCGTCGTGAGTGCCGAGGTCGCGCAGGTCGCACTTCCGGAAGGAGCGGCGACGGCGCTGCACAGCGTGGTGCTTGAGGTCGTGTCTGTGAAGGTCACGGTGCCGGCAGCCACCGCCGCAGGCGAGATAGACGCGGTCAGCGTCACGCCGACGCCCGAGGCCACCGAGGTGATCGAACCGCCCCCGCTGGTCAGCGCGGCTGTCAGCGTGGAGGACAGCGTGGCAGTTGTTACCGCGTAAGCCGTCGCGGTGGCAGTGCTGCTGGAGGTAATGTCTGCTGTATTCGATGAGGTGAAGGCAGCCTTCAGGTTTTCGGCGGATGCCACCGGCAGTGTCGCAATGGTGCAGACCGCTGTTCCCGAGCTTAGTGTGACGGCGCCGCAATTGGGGACTGCGATGGACGAGGATCCATAAGTGAAGGCCACGGTGCCTGCCGCCCCCGTGCCCGTTACGGTCGCGGTCATCGTGACGTTGGTGCCATAGGGCTCAGAGGTGACCACGGTGTTCGGCGTGGCTGCCAGCCCGATTTTCAGCGCGGTTGTGGTGGTGATTTGCGTTACCGCGAAAGCCAACGCGGTGGCATTGGTGCTGGTGGTAAAGGATTCCGAGCTGGTTGGAGTGAAGACAGCCTTCAGGGATTCGTTGGTTGCCACAGGCAGCGCGCTGGTGGTGCAGGTCGCTGTTCCCGAGCTCAAGGTGACAGCGCTGCATCCGGCGATCCCGGTGAGCGCGGTTCCATATGTGAAGCCCACGGTGCCTGCGGCCCCCGTGCCGGTTACGGTCGCGGTCAGCGTCACGCTGGTTCCATAAGGCTCAGTGGTAATCGCAGTGGCCGGCGTGGCTGCCAGCCCGATCTTCAGCGCGGTTGTGGTGGAAACAGCTGTCATGGTGACGGTTGGGTCCGATGAAGTACTGGTCAGGTAGGCCGTATTTCCCGCATAAACCGCGGTCAATGCGTTGGCGCCTGGCTTCAGTGACGTGAATGCGCTGTGACACGTGCCGGCGCTCAGGGTGCATGAGCCCAGCACAGTGGTTCCGCTCTTGAAGGTCACGGTACCGGTCGCCGCCGAGGGTGAGACGGTTGCAGTCAGCGTCACGCTGCTGCCCACAGGTGCGCTGGTTGGCGTCGCGGACAGTGTCGTGGTGGTCGCCGTCGCCGCATGGGCGTTGGCCACAACTGTCAGCAAGAACAGAAGCAGGAATGCCAGGCTCCCGCAACTCTTAAGCATGCTTGTGGACGTTGCGAGGGCCCGTCTGCGGGTCGTCGTCACCGGTGTAGTTCGCATCTCAAACATTTCTAATCCTCCGCTTTGGATACACATGATCTCCGAATGAGGTAGTCTCACCTCCTCCATATCGACCCGGTGTCTTAATCGATCAGTGATTTTTGGGGTGCCCCGTGCCTTTGGTACTTCCTGGGGCAGGAGAAGCTGGAGAGAGGAGCGTTAAATGGGAGGAGGAGAGAAGCTGACGCCGGAGCGGGCAGCGAAAGGGCTCGGCTGCGTTGCGCGGAACTCCCCTCGCATATCAGATCTGGTTTAATTGGCTGAAGCGAATTACAGCTTTGGGTCCTTCGTGGGTCGGCAGTTCGATGCCGATTTGGTCTGCGCGGGGACGAGGATGTCTGGGAGGTAAATGGTCGGCCTTGGAGGACGATTTTCGGTATTCCCTCTGGCTTTCCGCCTGATTTCTTACCGAGTCGAGAGTTCCTTTTAGACTACTCCGCCGCCAATTGGGCTCTGGCCTCGCCGACCATGCTCAGGAACCTGCGGGCAAGTTCATGGATACGGTCAGCTTGCCGGTGGACCAGGGATTCATTCGGGACCAATTCGCCTCCCACGCCAATGGCGCTTGCGCCTGCCAGGATGTAATCGAAGGCCGTCAACTGGTTCACCCCACCGGTGACAATGAGCGGAATCTGGGGAAGCGGCACTTTGAGCGCGCGGATGTAATGTGTGCCACCGGCCGTGGCTGCCGGAAAGATCTTCACGAAATCAGAGCCGGCGCTCCAGGCGCTGATCACCTCGCTCGGCGTAAAAGCGCCGGGAATCACAGTCACACCGGCCTCGTTGGCGCAGACCACAACCTCGGGAATGAATCCCGGGCTGGTGATGAAGCGCGAGCCGGCGTCAATCGAGCGCTCGGCTGACTTGGAGTCGAGCACGGTGCCTGCGCCGACCACCATATCGGGGTAACGCCCGGCCAGGTCGCGAATGACTTCGATAGCCTCAGGCAGCGTGAGGGGAATCTCAATGTTGGGGATACCGGCGACATACAACGTCTCTGCTGCGAATTGGGCCTGCCCGGGGGCCTTCACACGCGCGCAGGGAATGATGCCAATCTGGACGATCTGCTCGCAGACCGCTTGCCTGTTCATATAGCCTCCCTGCAACTCAAAACAATTGCAATTTGTTCAGCGCGAATATACAAACGGAGCGGTAGTCATCCGCGCCGCTGACTGCTACTCGCTGGCGAACTCTGCTTCAGGTGACGGCAACACATCGTTCGATCCGGCGATCCAGACGTAAAGCGTCGGAAGCAGGAAGATGCTCATTAACAGATCGGTAATCAGGCCTCCTACAATCACAATCGCAAATGGCCGTTGCGAGTCGGAGCCAATGGCGTGGGACAACGCGGCCGGAATGAGGCCCAGCGTTGCCACCAGCATGGTGATCATAATCGGACGCAGCCGAAGCACTGCGCCGTGAACAGCCGCATCCTTGATGGTGTAACCATGCGCACGCAACTGGTTGATGTACTCAAGCATGATGACACCGGTCTGTACCGATACTCCGAATAGTGCAAGCATGCCGATGGCTGCAGATACGCTGAAGTTGGTGTGCGTGACGAGTAAGGCGAGCAATCCGCCAACACGCGCGAGCAGCACGTTCAGCATGATGAGCACAGCCCATTTGAAGGACCGGAACATTGTATAAAGAATAAGGAAGATTACCAGGATGGTTATTGGAGTAATGATTGCCAGCCTTTTGTCGGCACGTTGCTTGCTTTGGTATTCGCCGGCCCAGGTCAGATGATAACCCTGAGGCAGCTTCACCTGCTCATGCACTCTCTTGATGGCCTCTTCCACCGTCGAGCCGAGGTCGCGGCCGCGCACGCTGTACTTGACGGCGATGTATCGCTCTTCGCCTTCGCGGTAGATCTCTTCCGCGCCGTCATCGGTATTCACTGTAGTCAACTGCGCAAGTGAAACGCGTTCGCCTGTTGGCGCAAGCAGGCGTATGTTCTCAATTGCCTCGCGCGTATCGCGGTACTTCTCTTGATAGCGCAATACGACATCATATTGCGCCTCGCCCTGCAGCAGTTCGGTGACGGCATTGCCACCGACCGCAGTTTGGATCGCGTCCTGCACGTCGGCCACATTGATGCCGTAGCGCGCGCAGGCTGCGCGGTCAACCACGAAGGTCAGGTTAGGCTGGCCGATAACGCGGAACAGACCAAGATCGGCTACGCCCGGAATCTGGCTCATCACATTAACGACCTCGTTGCCCTTGGCTTCGAGTGTGCGCAGATTGTCGCCGAAGATTTTCACCGAAAGCTCGCCTTTGATCCCGGACAGTGCTTCTTCCATGTTGTCTTCGATGGGTTGCGAAAAACCCCAGATCACGCCAGGAATCTTCTCCAGCTCTTTATCCATTGCGTCGATCAGCTCATCCTTGTTCTGATGGAAAGCCGGGCGCCATTCTTCTTTCGGCTTCAGATTGATGTTGTATTCGGTGTTGAAGAAGCCCGTCCAGTCGGTGCCGTCGTCAGGACGGCCGATCTGGTCTTCAACGTCGGTGACTTCGGGGAACTGCATCATGATCATGCGAGCCTGTGTCGAGATACGCAGGCTCTCATCGGGGCCGGTTGAGGGCGCGAGTGAGCCTCGCGCCCAGATGGCGCCTTCATCCAGGTGCGGCAGAAACTCCGATCCGATGATCCCGCTGAATGCCAGATACAGCGTGAGCGCAAAGCTCGCTACCGCAACCCCTACAGTCAGCGCCCGCCTGTCGATCGCCCACGAGAGCGCACTGCGGTACCGAGCCGTCATCCACACCATCGCAGGATTCTTCCACTCTTTTGCCCCTTTGCGGAACAGAATGCTCGCCAGTACTGGAGCAATCAAAATCGAAAAGAGAATTGCACCGGTCAATGCAAAGGCGACAGTCCAGGCCATGGGCCGAAAGAGTTTTCCCTCCACGGACTGCAGGGTATAGATAGGCAGATAAGCCGCGATGATGATTGCGACGGCGTAGAAAACGGGGCGCTGCACCTCCTGTGCCGCGTCTTTGATCTTCTGGAATGTTGGACGAGGATCGTTGGGAATACCCAGATGGCGGATAATGTTTTCGATCATCACCACCGTGCCGTCGACCACCATGCCGAAGTCGAGCGCGCCCAGCGAGAGCAGGTTCGCAGGAATGTGGGCGAGATCCAGACCGGTTGCGGCAAAGAGAAGCGAGAACGGTATGGTTAAGGCAACGATGAATGCGCCGCGAACGTTACCGAGGAAGATGAACAGGATGATGACGACAAGCAGGATGCCTTCAGTAAGATTGTGCAGAACGGTATGCGTGGTGAAATGGACGAGATCTGAGCGGTCGAGGAACGGCACCACCTGAACGCCCTTGGGCAGGATTTCCTCATTGAGCTCTTTGGTTTTCGCTTCCACTCCCTTCAGCGCAGGATCGGCGTCGTCGCCTTTTTGAAGCAGCACTGTGCCTTCAACCACATCCGGCTCGTCAATCACTTTACTGTCGTCGTAGTGCTTGTTGCCGTCCTTGTCAACAGTGAAAGGCTTGTATGCCTTGCTGATCTGTCCGAGACGGATCTTCGGCCCCTGATCGACGATTGCGATGTCCCTGATGCGAATGGGCGCTCCGTTCGACTGCGTAACGACCGTATTCTCGATGTCCTGAACCGTGCGGAACAGGCCCTGCGCCTGCACGTTGATCTGCTGCGGCCCGGCCTGGATGAAACTGCCGCCGGCGTTGGTGTTGTTGTTGGCCAGTTGTTGTTCAACCTGGCTCAGGCTCAAACCGTAGTCAATCAGTTTCTCAGGATCGAGACGAATCTGGTATTCCTTCGTCAGCCCACCAAAGGTCGCCTGATCGACGATGTGCGGGACATTCTTGTATTGCTTTTCAAGGGTCCAGTCGGCGATGGACTTGAGCTCCATCACGTCGTAGGCGGGGTTCTTGCTCTCTAGCGTGTACCAGTAGATCTGACCCGCAGGGCTCCAGTCGGTCTGCAGTTGCGGCACCAGCCCGGCCGGCAAGGTGATCATTCCAATTCTCTCGACCACGCGCTCACGGTTCCAGTTGTTATCCGAGTCATCGTCGAAATTCATCATGATGCTCGAAATCCCGGCCAGCGTAAAAGAACGCAGGTTGGCCATGTGAGGGATTCCAGCCATTTGAATCTCGCAGGGAACCGTAACCTGCTTTTCGATATCTTCAGCCGAGTGGCCGGGCCATTGAACAATGATGTTTACATAGTTATTGGCGACGTCAGGATACGCATCGATGGGGAGCTTCTTGAATGAGATGATTCCCCAAACGAACAGAAGAGCGCCAAGCCCGATGACCAGGTATGGATTCTTCAGAGCGAAGTTGACGATATACCGGATCATTGCGCCTCCAGCGTGGCTTCAAGCTGCAGAACGTTGGAGACGACCTGCTGGCCGCTCTGGAAAGGCACTTCTTTCGCGTTCTCGATCGCGGCCAGGATTTCCTGCTTGTCGCCCACCATGTTGCCGGCCTTCACT
>DATJSB010000338.1:0-3192 GCA_035504315.1 Occallatibacter sp. | reverse complement strand
CCGCGCGCTTCGCCGGCGGCCCGCCGCGCGAGACCGATGACCGCCAGGTCGCCGAAGCCGCCCACCTCACCCGCGTCCTGACCGGCATCCTTCGCGAGGAGATCGACACGCTGGGCGAGCGCCGCGTCTACGAACAGATCGATCTGCCTCTCGTCCCCATCCTGCTGGGCATGGAGAAAGCCGGCATTCGCATCGATTCCACAGAGCTGTCCCGCATGTCGGCGAGCCTGTCCACCGATATGGACCGCCTGAGCGAACAGATCTTCTCCCTCGCCGGTCATCGCTTCAACATCAATTCGCCAAAACAGCTCGGCGACGTTCTCTTCAACAAGATGAACCTGCCGCGACCGCTGAAATATGGGCGGGGCAAAGTCATCTCCACCGCGCAGGACGTATTGGAGGAACTCGCCGCTCACAACGATGTGCCGCGCCTCGTCCTCGAATTCCGTCAGCTGGCGAAGCTGAAATCGAACTACGCCGATTCCCTGCCCCTGCTGGCCGACAGTGAGGGCCGCGTGCACACCACCTTCAACCAGGTGGGCACCGCGACGGGCCGCCTGTCATCGACGAACCCAAATCTACAGAACATTCCCATCCGCACCGAGCTCGGCCGCGAAATTCGCGCTGCTTTCGTCGCCGCACCCGGGTGCGTGCTGCTTTCCGCCGACTATTCTCAGATCGAACTGCGCCTGCTGGCGCATTTTTCCGAGGACCCGCTGCTCCTTCGCGCTTACCAAACCGGCCAGGACATCCACACCCTCACGGCGGCTGAGGTTTTCGGAGTCGACGCGGAAACGATGGACAAGGAAACCCGCAACCGCGCCAAAGCTGTCAACTTCGGCATCGTTTACGGCATCTCGCCCTTCGGATTGGCCCAGCAGCTGAACATCGAGCAAAACGAGGCGCGCCTCTATATTGATAAGTATTTTGCGCGGTACCAGGGAGTTCGCACCTACATCGATCGCATGCTCGAAGAAACGCGCCGTGAGCAGAAGGTGCGCACTCTGTTCGGGCGCATCCGGCCCATTCCCGACATCCAGAGCCGCAACCCGAACCAGCGCGGCTTCGCCGAGCGAACCGCCATCAACACCCCCCTGCAGGGCACCGCCGCCGACCTGATCAAGCTGGCCATGATCCGCATCGATCAGCGTCTGGCGAAAGAAAAGCTGCAGACCCGCATGACTCTGCAGGTCCACGACGAGCTGGTCTTCGACGTGCCGGAAAAAGAAATCGAGCCGGTTACCGATCTCGTGCGCCACGAGATGGAACACGTTCTCGATCTAAGCGTGCCGCTGGTTGCGGATGTGGGCGTCGGCCCGAACTGGCGCGACCTGGAGTAGTTACCTTTGCCCTAAAAATGAATCGCCGCGCGCCATTCCTCCGCACGCGGCTCTTAGACTTGACCTGCCTTCCCGCAAAGGGTGCAAGCGGCAACGCCGGAGATCGGTCCGAAACATCGGGCCGACGGTCCGCAGGCCGCCGAGAACGGCCTGCGGGCCCGTTTCAATGCAGGAGGTAAGCACCATGGATGCAAGATCATCCTGGCTGCGTGTGTTGATCACGATCGCCGTTGACTGGCGGTTCGTATTGACGCTCGTAGTCCTGTTGCTTCTGCTACTGATGAAGTAGCAAAACCTCCCGGGAGGAAGCACCCCTTCCGGGAACTACTTCGGTGCCAGTATACCCCCGCTTTTGAGCCCTGACGCCTTGAACCATCGTGCAGGTCCGGCTTCAGTTGTCCCGTTTTGGGACAGCCCCTTCTTACTCTCCCAGTTCCTTCTGGATCGCCGCGGCAATCCGGTCGGCATGCCGCCGCATCGCCTCTTCCGATTCCGCTTCGATCATCACGCGTGCCAGCGCCTCTGTGCCGGAGTAGCGCACGACCACCCGGCCGCTGTCTGCCAGTTCCCTCTCGGCCTCGTGAATCGTCGCCGCTACCGGAGCAATCTGTTCCAGGGGCTTCTTCTCGCGCACGCGCACGTTCACGATCACCTGCGGGAAGACCTTCAAATCCGCAATTAGCTCGTGCAGCGGTTTGCCCGAGCGCCGCACGACATCCAGCACCACCAGTGCCGTCAGCAGCCCATCGCCGGTCGTCGCCAGATGCGGAAACAAAATGTGCCCGGACTGCTCGCCTCCCAATGAGGCATTCTCCTGCTGCATCCGCTCCAGCACATATTTGTCGCCCACCGGCGCTCGCAGCATGCGAATCCCGTCCCGCCGCAGCGCAGCTTCGAGGCCCATGTTGGACATGGTAGTGGCGATAACAGTGTTATTACGGAGCATCGATCGCCGCTGCATATCGCGGGCGGCCAGCAGCATCACGGCGTCACCGTTCACCACCTTGCCGTGCGCATCGGCGAACATCGCGCGATCCGCATCGCCGTCAAAGGTCACGCCCAGATCTGCGCCGGCAGCCTTCGTCTCTGCAGCCACCACCTCCGGATGCAGTGCCCCGCAGTTGGCGTTGATGTTGCGCCCGTTGGGCGCGGCGTGGGTCAGCCGAATCTGTCCAGCCAGCTCCGCAAACAGCTCCGGAGCGATGGCGGAAGCGGCGCCATTGGCGCAGTCCAGCACCACCCGCAGTCCGTTCAGGTTCAGTCCCGGCACGGCCGCACGCAGGAACTTCTCGTAATCGGCCCGATATTTTGGATCGATTGCGGGCGCAGATTCCTGTTTGAGGGCGCGGTTCCCTTCCAGCTGCCGGAAGATCTCCTCTTCGATGCGCAGCTCGGTTTCGTCCGCCAGTTTGTAACCGTCGCTGCCGAAAACCTTGATGCCGTTGTCCTGCCAGGGATTGTGTGAGGCCGAAATCACCACGCCGGCCGAAAACCCGTTTTGCCGCGCCAGATAAGCAATGCCCGGCGTGGTAATCACGCCGGCGCTCTCGACGCGCGCTCCGCCTTCGACCAGACCCGCGGTCAGCGTAGCCGCAATCCACTCGCTGGACTCGCGTGTGTCCATGCCCAGCAGAACCCGAGGCGCGCCGTTCGCTCCCTTTACCTGGTGCGCCAGCGCCAGGCCCACGGCGTCAATCGTCCTTGCGTCCAGCGGAGCTTCGCCCGCCACTGCCCGAATCCCATCCGTTCCAAACAGCTTTCTCATTGTCCCGATGAGTCTCTTTCCACCTGGCTCACGCGGCTGCGAATGCGCCCGCGTGCCAGGCGCGTTGTGATCGATTGCCCTTCTGTC
>DATJSB010000337.1:0-7142 GCA_035504315.1 Occallatibacter sp. | reverse complement strand
GTAAACGGCGACCGTGAGACCGCCAACAACTGGACGATCGATGGCGCCGACGTCAACGATAGCGGTTCGAACGCCACGCTGTTGAACATAGAGAGCGTCGACGCCATACAGGAGTTCACGCTGGAGAGGAGCACTTACGATGCCGGCTTTGGACGCAGCGGCGGCGGCCAGATTCTTGTCCAGACAAAATCCGGGACCAGCCAGTTCCATGGCGATGCATACGAGTTCGACCGCAATACTGATTTCAACGCCAACACTTACTTCGACAAGCAGTCCAGCCCCGTCGAACCGCGGCCCATCGAGCACTATAACGACTTCGGCTTCACCATCGGCGGCCCCATCCTCTTTCCCAAGCTTTACCAGCCGGCCAAAGGCAAAGACAAGCTCTTCTTCTTCTGGTCGGAAGAGTGGCGCAAGGTCAGCGCTCCTGCGACGGCCGTATTTAATCCTGTGCCCACCGCTGCCCAATTGGGTGGCGTGTTTAGCGGAAACACGGTATCGGACGAGAACGCGACGCAAACGGCGAACGATTGCGTCACCTACAGCGCAACCGCGGGTACAAGCACGATCAATCCGAGTTGCTATAGCCAGAACGCCAAAGTGTACCTGGCCAATTACTACGACAAGTTCCCCGCAAACACATTTGACCCTTCCGACGGGCTCACGGACGAATACACCCAGAGTTATTCGGCTTTGGCAAATACCCGCGAAGACGTCATCCGCGGCGACGCTCAGCTCAATGAGAAACTGCACTTCTTCGGCCGCGCCATGCGGGATGAAACGCCGGAGAACTATCCCCTTCAACTTTTTGAGGGAGGCGACTTTCCAGGCGCTGCCGGCTCCGCGGTGAACGCTCCCGGGGATAACATCGTTGGCAACCTCACCTGGACCATTTCCCCGCGCATGGTGAATGAGGCAGAATACGCATATACCGAGGGCACCATCTCCTCCACCTTCACGCCGGGTTCCATCACCCTCGACCCCGCCGTTACCGGAGCACTTACCAACATCACGGAATATAAGGACCCGTACGGCCGCATCCCCAGTGTCTTGTTCCAAAACGGTCTTACTGGGTACGGTAACGGAAGCACTCCCTACTTCGAGCGCAACCTCGACAACACTTTCTTTGACAACTTCTCAGTAACTCTGGGCCGTCATACGCTGCGCGCCGGCGCTACTGTTTCTGAGATGCTTAAGACAGAAAACGGCGACAGCGGCGCTGCGGCGTTCACGTTTAGCACCTTCCAGGACTTCCTGCTCGGCAACGACTATAACTACTCGCAACTTAGCCGCGACACGGTCCCTGATTTGCATTACACCAACCTTGAAGCGTATATCCAGGATGATTGGAAGGCGAGTAGACGGCTCACGCTGAACCTCGGAGTGCGCTGGAGCTATTTCCCGTCTCCTGCCGATCTACTCGATACGCTGGTGAACTTCGATCCCAAGTTCTTTCTTCCAACCAACACGCCTGGAATAGTGCCGACGGGCCCTGATTCGGGCAATTTCATCACTCAAACACCCGGGACCTACGAGAACGGCCTGATTTATCCAGACGGCGCAGACTGTAGTCTCGCGCAACAGGTAAATTATGCCCAGGCCACCTGCTCACCGTACGGATCACATATCAATCCGACCCCACACGACAACTTCGGCCCCAGGGTCGGCTTTGCTTACGATGTGTTCGGAAATGGAAAAACCTCCCTACGCGGCGGGTTTGGAATTTTCTACGACCGCATGTTGAATGGCATCTGGGAGCAGAATGGATTCCAGGAATCGCCGGGCCTGCAGTCGGATACCATTTATGGCTCTTTATCCGACACATTCGACTCGTTCGACGATCCGTTGGCGGGAACTGCTGCTGCGCCCCCTCTTTATCCCAACCGTATTACCGCCACCGGCACGCCGATCATGAATAACCCAAACTACGAGGACTTCAACCTCACCATTCAGCATGAGCTGATGCCGAGCACCGTCTTGACCGTCGCCTATGTCGGGACCGTCGGGCGGCAGCTTCTGGGCGAAAGAGAGATCAATCAGCCCACACTTTCCGCAAGGGCGGCAAATCCAACCGCGTGGGCTTTGGCTGTCGTCCCCTATCAAGGCTACGCGTCCTTTGAAGATAGGATTCCGGGCTATAACAGCAACTACAATTCGCTGCAGGTATCGCTGAACTCCCGCAATTACCACGGCCTCACCTATGGCATTGCGTACACATGGGCCAAGACCATGACCAACCAGTCCAACGATCGCGGAACGGAGACTTACGATACCTATGACCTGAACCACGATTACGGGGCCGCGGATTTCAATCAGCCGCAGACGTTTGTCGCCAATTACGTGTACGATCTCCCGTTCTTCGCGAATCAGCCGGGAGTCGTGGGACACATACTGGGCGGCTGGGAGGTCTCCGGGATCACTCAGTTTCTCTCCGGGATGTCGCAAACCGTGACTCAGTTTCTCGATAACTTCAACAGTAGCGATTGCGCTGTCATCACGACCTATATCAATCCCGCCAACGTCTGCCCCACCACCGGTCTTTATCCCGATGGCCTCAACATGGATGCGAGCGACATCGCTCCTCGCCCGGACCTAATTGCACCCGTTAAGAAAGCCAAGACGCAATACAATTGGTTTTCTGCCAGTTCCTTCGCGGACGCATGGGGACACTTCGGAAGCGCCGGCTCGGGTGTGTTAGTCGGTCCCGGCCTTAACCTCTGGGACCTTTCCGCGATGAAGAACATCCAGGTTGGTGAACACGCCCATTTCCAGCTCCGCGGCGAGTTCTTCAACGCCTTCAACCACAACAGCTTTAATAGCGTTAACACCATCTCCGACGAGGGCAGCTTTGGCCAGGCCAATGGGACGCACGATCCACGTGAGATCCAGCTAGGCGGCAAGTTTTACTTCTAACTTGACTCCTCTAAGCGAGAGACGCCCCGTCTTCCGGGTATGTCTCTCGCTCTGGGGACCGTATCTTTCCCCTTCCACCAGCAGCGTGTTCTTCTCAGCACTGGACACCGTTCTGGTATAGTTGCGCTGCAATCGCCGCCGGCTCTTATTCCTGCGTCTATCTGTGGTAAGGTTGCCTGTCTTCGCGTCAGAACTTTCTGAAGTTACAATCTCCGCGCATTAATCGGGCCCCCGCGAAATCTCGCGTCCAATCATCCCCTTAGGGATTAGAATTGCGGGATCACGAAAAATGAAGATAACTGTCAAAATGCAGGACGTTGCCCGGGCGGCGAATGTCTCAATTACGACAGTCTCTCATGTGGTGAATGACACTCGGCCCATCGCGCCGGCAACTCGCGCGCGCGTCTTGAAAGCAATCAAGAAACTGAATTACTACAAAAACAGCTCAGCACGACTTTTGGTTCGTGGTTATAGCGACGCTGTGGGCTTGATTATCTCCGACATCGAGAACCCATTTTATCCGCAACTTATCAAGGGTTTCGAGCGGGCATGCCAGGCTGAGCGTCTCGAACTTATCCTGGGAATGACCAATTACACGCGGCCAAATGCAGAGGCATCTGTTCGCAGAATGATCGAGGACAAGGTTCGCGGCGTAGCCATTATGAGCACCGAGTTCGATCCCAAATTGGTCGAACGGCTCCTCGATCGCAATATGCCTGTGGTTCGGCTTGACGATCCGCAACTGCGGCACAATCAGAGCAGTGTTCATATTGATTACTCTGCCGGCGTGGAACAGGCTGTCGAACACCTTGCTTCGCTCCAGCACAGAGATGTTGCAATCATCCATCGCCCGCAAAAAGTCCTTTCCGCGCGTCGATACCGGCAATCGCTCATCGACGCCGTCGAGCGGCATGGCATGCGACTGTTAAGCTGCATTGAGCAGGAGAGCCATCCTGCAGGAGGCATTGCAGGGATTCAGGAGTTGGTAGCCAACAAGATATATCCCTCCGCAATACTATGTGGAAACGATCTGATTGCCATCGGCGCCATGGGTGAGGCCTCTCGATTGGGCTGGCAGATTCCCCGGGATGTTTCCATCATCGGCTCCGACGACATTGCCTTCGCTGTCTATGGCCATCCTCCCCTCAGCACAGTACGCGTCCAAAAAGATGAAGTGGGGCTATGCGCGTTTCGGCTGTTACAGCAGATGTTTGAAGACAAGAAGAATCGCGGTTCTGCCGTAAACATCAGCACCCAATTCATTCCCCGAGGGTCAACCGCCCCGGCACGGTCCACGGAATTTCCTGCGTCAATGCCCTCGGTCTCGCCAGAATTCAGAATTGGATGACGAATAGGCCTGCCGCACCCGATTCGCGCCCAATGCCAATTATTCATGCCGGCCCCTGAGGCACTTCCGGAATTTTACGCGGATTCATGCCTGGAAAACGGAGGCGGCTCGCCGCGTTGCTCAGCAGCACCAGCAGACGGCCATTGCGCTTTACGCAAGCTGTTAAATGTACTCCGCGCGTTCGATGCCGAGCTTCTTGATCTTGGAGTTCAGGGTGGTCCGTTTGAGGCCCAGGCGCTCGGCTGCGCCGCCAGGCCCGCCGATTACGCCTCTGGCCTCGCGCAGCGCGCGCAGAATATGTTCGCGCTCGGCGGCCTGCAGGGTAGGATTCGACGATCCGGAGTTGTCTTCCTCATCTTCGGGAACGTCTTCAATCTCGGCCAAGGGCACGTACAGCGCCGGCCCCCGCGACAGAATCACCGCGCGCTCGAGGAAGTTCTCAAGCTCGCGGATGTTGCCCGGCCACTTCCACGCCACCAGTGCTTCCATCGCTTCGGGCGGAATGGTTTCGATGGTCTTGCCCATGCGGCGGCTGTGACGGGCCACAAAGTGCCGCACCAGGATGGGAATGTCGCCAGTGCGCTCGCGCAGCGGCGGCGCAGATACCGGAAAGACTTTGAGCCGGTAAAATAAATCGCTGCGGAATTCCTTTTCCGCAACCATCTTTGCCAGGTCGCGGTTGGTGGCTGCAATCAGCCGCACGTCAACCTGAATCGGCCGCGTCCCGCCCAGCCGCTCTATCTCCCGCTCCTGCAGCGCGCGCAGCAGTTTAGGCTGCAGGTCGAGCGGCATCTCGCCTACCTCATCCAGGAACAGCGTGCCCTGGTGAGCCAGTTCCAGGCGCCCGATCTTGCGTGCGATCGCGCCCGTAAACGCGCCTTTTTCATGCCCGAAGAGCTCGCTCTCAAGCAGCCCGGCGGGGATGGCTGCGCAGTTCAACTTGATAAAGGTGTGCTCGGCGCGGGGGCTCAGGTTGTGGATGGCGCGGGCCAGCAGTTCCTTGCCGGTTCCCGTCTCGCCCTGGATGAGTACAGTGGCATTGGTGGGCGCGACAGTCTCAATCTGGCGCAGCACATTGCGCAGCCCGGTACTCTCGCCCACAATGTCGTCGAAGTTGTGCTCCAGGTTGATCTCTTCTTTCAGGTACTCGCGTTCCTGATTCAACCGGTCGCGCAATTCGGCAATCTGTTTGAAGGCCAGCGCATTGTTCACTGCCATGGCCACGTGGCCGGCAACGTTGACGAGTCGTTCCGCATCCTGCTGGGTAAACGCGTTCTCTTTACGGCTGGCAGCGGCAATGGTGCCCAGCGTTCGCTCGCGATGGACGAGCGGCACCCACACCGCCGACTGCATTCCCGCGGTGGTCAGATGCCCTACTGACTCCCGCGCGAAGGGCCAGCGCTCGAGCTTGTTCAGAATAAGCGGCTGCCGGGTTCGAAAGGCGCGTCCTGCGGGCGAGGCATCGGCATCCACCAGCACATCCTGTGCCGGTCCCAGATCCTCTCCCTCGGCAACCAGATACTGGATTCGGAGCTTGCCGGCGGCTTCATCGTACAGAGCCAACGTTGCCAGATCGTGCGGAACCACCTGGTGCATGCTGACCGAAAACGCCGCCAGCAGCTTGCGAATGTCCACGTTGGCCAGCAAAAGCGTGCTGAGCTCGGCAATCACGCTTTCCTGCGCCTGCTTGCTCTCGGTCACGTCGCGCGTCACTTTTGCGTAGCCGGTAACCGCGCCGGTTGAGTCGCGGATGGCGGTCAGCACCACGTTGGCCCAGAAGCGCGAGCCATCTTTGCGGACGCGCCATCCCTCTTCCTCAACGCGGCTTAGCCGGGCGGCGCGGCGCAAAAACTCCGCGGGGTATCCCTTCTCGATGTCCTCCTGGGTAAAGAAGCGCGAGAAATGGAGTCCGATCGCCTCTTCGGCTTTGTACCCTTTGATCCGCTCCGCTCCGGGATTCCAGGTCAACACGTGGCCCTCGGTGTCGAGCAGGTAGATGGCGTACTCGCTTACGCTCTCCACAATCGAGCGCAGCCGTGCGTCGTTTGCGCGCAACTGTTCCTGCGCTTCGCGCTGCTCGGTCACGTCGCGGATAATGCTCAGCACCGCCGTGCCGTCTTCATCGGCGATGGGCTTGAGCATAATGTCGACCGGGAATTCGGAACCGTCTTTGCGCAGCCCCCACAGATTCATGGCCGCACCCATCTGCCGGGCGCGCGGATGCGCCGAATAATTCTCCCTGTGCTGGGGATGCCGGCCGCGGAACCTTTGCGGCACAAGCATTTCAATCGGCTGCCCGATCAGCTCCTCTTTCCCGTATCCAAAAAGCTCCGCCACGCGGGGATTCGCTTCACGGATCATTCCTTGTCCGTCGGTCACCAGAATCCCGTCAGGCGAAAACTCAAACAGGTGCTCGATGGTCGCTTGCGCAAACCCGGTTTGCCGGTTTTCAACCGCGTGGGGCTCGTCCCGCCTGGGGAAGTCAGAGGGGCACATGGATTAATTGAACCTGTTTCCGCACGATAACGCGATCAGCCGAACCTTTGCAACCACAGTAAAACCATTTTTCCTTATATGATTAATAAAGAGCGCGCCGCGAATCACCGCCGCCGACAATCGGTGCAGAATTCAGGCTGCGAATCGCTCACCCGGACACTGCTCGCCGGGAACTCCCCCAAACGGATATAGGTTTAATGATTTCAACTCGTGCTGTTGCTCTTGCGTTCCTTTGGGTTGCCTGTTCAATCCAAGCTCAGATTAACTCACCCGTTTCGCCCATGACGCCCGACATTCCGGCAAAGTTTACGCCCCCGCACCATGGGTACGACTTTGAAAAGCGCGTAGTTATGATCCCTATGCGCGACGGTGTAAAGCTTTACAC
>DATJSB010000336.1:0-8766 GCA_035504315.1 Occallatibacter sp. | reverse complement strand
CATCCTGACGATGAACCAAAGGGGCGGGCAGGGACAGAGACTGCTCGCCCCAAAATCATCAGATGGATAGACCCCGATGCCTTGAAAATCCAAACTCGACCCGGAGAAAACTCTTGACTTCCAACAGAGAATCTACGGGGCCGACGATGCGAGGGTATGGTCGTCAATTGGGAAGGATCGCTACATTGAACTCTCAAAGGCAACCGCAGATCCCTCGCCGCTGCGCTCTGTCGGGATGACAGCTCATTGGGGGAGCGGCAAGATCGATCTTTTCTGAGATAGGTGGCAAGTGGTCGCCAATTCGGAACTATCGGCCTGCTTGATTGTTCCGCGCCTACGGGCTGCGACCAAATCTCGCGGCTAACCGAGGACTGCGTTCGCTGACGCGAACTTGTCCTGGGCTAAATTCCCATGGCCCCTACGGGGCCGATGATGCGAGCGTAGGGTCGCTAATTGGGAAGGATCGCTACATTGAACTCTCAAAGGCAACCGCAGATCCCTCGCCGCTGCGCTCTGTCGGGATGACAGCTCATTGGGGGAGCGGCAAGATCGATCTTTTCTAAAGTAGGTGGCGAGTGGTCGGCAATTCGGAACTATCGGCCTGCTTGATTGTTTCGTGCTGCCCCTGCGGGGCTGCGACCTAATCTCGCGGCTAACCCAGGACTGCGTTCGCTGGCGCGAACTTGTCCTGGGCTAAATTCCCATGGCCCCTACGGGGCCGATGATGCGAGCGTAGGGTCGCTAATTGGGAAGGATCGCTACATTGAACTCTCAAAAGCAACCGCGGATCCCTCGCTGTGTTCGGGATGGCAGTGCATTGGGGGAGTGCGTGGGTATTGTGGTTGGCATTGCAGGAGTATGTCGCCCACTCGGCAATTTGTTCGTGTTAAACGGAGTTGCCGCTGATGGCGTGGCACAAAACTCGCACAAAGAATTTAAGCGTGTTTCTCAGGGCGTTCGTGCTATGGCATTCATAGCGCATTCGAAACATGGGGCACCCGACTGGTTCTAACTGCGGCCAGTCCCACCCTTTTCGCAAAAAGCGCGAAAAGGATGGGGCACCCACCTGGTTCTGACTGTGGCCAGTCCCACCCTTTTCGCGAAAAGCGCGAAAAGGATGGGGCACCCACTTGGTGCTGACTGCGGCCAATCCCGGATACTGAGGGGGAAGAGATTGTGTCTGAAACTCCCGCCGAGCTCGCTCCCAGCCCCTTCCGTTACAATTTGCATGATGAAGCTAGGCGAGCTTGCCAGCCGTTTGGGCGCCGAACTCCGCGGTGACCCGGAGCTGGAAATCACGGGCGTTAAAGGACTTGAAGACTCGGGACCCGCCGACGTCACCTTTGTCGCCAATCCCAAGTACGCTGGGCTGGCCCGCACCACCCGGGCTGCTGCCGTTATTGTCGAGCCCGGCTTTCAGGAAATTACCGCGGCGACGCTGCGGATCAAGAATCCCTATTATGCTTTTTCGCGGGCGCTCTCAATCTTCTATGCGCCGCCTGCTTATGTGCCGGGAATTCACCCCACGGCCGTCATTCATCCTACGGCGGAGATTGGCCAGGACGCGCATATTGGCGCCTACGCGGTTGTCGGCCCGGGAGTGAAGCTCGGGCCCAACGCGACTATTCTTCCCCACGTGGTGCTTTATCCCGGGGTGAGGACGGGGAGCCGATTTTTTGCCCATGCGCACGCGGTAGTGCGCGAGAATTGCGTGCTCGGCGACAACGTTACGCTTGAAAATGGCGTGATCGTGGGCGCAGACGGATTCGGCTTTGCCAAGAACGACGAAGGCCACTGGGAGAAGATTCCGCAGTCAGGACCGGTGCGCATCGGCAGCCGGGTGGACGTGCAGGCCAATGCCACCATCGACCGGGCCACGGTGGGCGCGACGGAGATCGGCGACGGGACAAAAATCGACAACCTGGTGCAGGTGGGCCACGGCTCGCGCATTGGCTCAAACACTCTGCTGTGCGCACAAACCGGGCTGGCCGGCTCATCGGTGATCGGCAACAACGTAATTCTGGCCGGCCAGGTGGGCATCGCCGGTCATTGCTCGGTGGGTGACGGGGCTGTTCTTACGGCGCAATCCGCCGTTTCACACGATGTGCCGCCGGGTAAAACGATTTCCGGCTCACCGGGATTCGACAATCGCACCTGGCTGCGCGCCGTGGCAATTTTCGAGCGCCTGCCTGAGCTGTTCAGGCGCTTGCAGCGCATCGAGTCGCAACTGAAATCGCCAGCACCGCCTGACGCTGAAAAGCAGGGCGCCGATTCAGGCGGAGAACAATGATAGAAGAATGAATTCTCGAGGGTAAATCGAAATGAGAAACAGCAAGTTCCGCGTTTTCCTTCCTGCTATCGTTCTTGCTTCGAGCCTGGCATTGTCAGGATGCAGGTCTCATCACATCGACTGCACTGTGGAGAATCGTACCGGCGCAACCGTCCATCAGGTTGAGATCGATTATCCGAGCGCCAGTTTCGGGATCGATACTCTCAATCCCGGCCAGATCTACCCCTATGTATTCCAGGTACGCGGCAGCGGGCCGATCAAAGTGCAATACAACGATCCCGGGGGCAAGCTGATTCAGCGGCAAGGTACGAGCCTGGCGGAAGGAGACCAGGGGCAATTCCTGATCATCCTCATGCCCGAGGGAAAGGTTCAGTGGGTGCCGTCTCTCAATATCAAGAACTGACGCAAAAAGCGCAGGCCTTCACCCGGATTGAGTGAAGGCCCGATCGGCAGAATAACTTTTAAGGGTTCAGCGCACCATGGTGCCAAAGAGGGGCGACTGCAGCAGGCTGCTGAACTGGTTGTCGGTGCTTGTGTAGTCGATTGTGAGTTGACCGGCGCTGGCTGAAATCGAGGTCGCATTCAAGGCCTGTTTTTCAGTGTCGGTGCTGCTCATTTTGCGCACCATCACCGCCGCGGTCATGAGCGAAGACAACGTGGAAGCGGTGAAAGGATCTCCGGTGGAGATGGTGAGGTCGAACTTGACTCCATGCTGAAAATCCATCGAATACCACGATGACTCGAGCTTCTTGTTCACGGTATTAAAGTCCGCTCCGGTTCCAGCCGATCCTGCAGAACCCAGCAACTGCATCATCATGGTCTGGGTGCCTTTCTGGTCGAGGATGCTCCACAGCGGATTGGAGTCGACACTCTGCATGGCGTTCATCATGTTGTTGTTGCTCAGCATGCTTTGCGAGATGCCGTCGCGCGCATCCAAAGCCTTCTCCACGGCTTCCTTCTCGCCAAAGACCATGGTGGAGGGATCGACGAAGCAAAGCATCATCCCCGCCTTGGTCATGGGATAGATGTTGTTGGTGCGAACAACGGTCGGCTTCACCTTATTCTTCTTGAAGCCTGCCATGATGCTCTGCACGTCGAACTGTCCCTGGGCAATGCCAACGGTGTCGAGAGTATCGCTGTCTGGCTTGGTACGGAAAAGAGCAAAGGCCAGCTCGTCCACGTCGTGATTGTCGTTCAGGCCCGACTTTTGCAGGGCCTCGTCAAACTGCTTCAACTCAGGGGGCATCACGCGATTGCGCAGATCCATGGCTGAGGTTGAGTTCTGCATGGCGCGATAGTCGATCACCACCAGTTGCTGCACATCGTGCGGAATCGCCCCGCGGGCGTCGGTGGAGAGCTGCGCCGCCGGTGCGTATGCGGCCCCTGCCGCCAGCACCAGTGCCATTGATAACCTGATTGCTACTTTCGACAATTCCATCCTCCAGAAAGCTTGCCTTCGATTTCAGATTCGCGCGGCTGCTTTCAAAAAAAACGCCGGACCCGGTGAAGACCCCGGCACACTCGCCCTTACCATTTTACCCGTCTTCGCCATTCTGGCTCACAAATCGCCGGGCCAGCGAAGCGGAGCCGCCAGGCGCCGTTCCAGGATCTTGGTCTCCGGATCGAACCTGCATAATTGACGTATCCAGTCGCTTTCCCGCTCATAGGCAGCCTCAGGCAGAAGGCCTACAATCTCGCATTCCGCAATCCGCGCCTTGTGTTTGGCGGCCAGGTCAGTGACCTTGCGGTAGACCTGGGAGACGGGCGTGGCCTCAAAATCGGGAATGTTCATGGAGAGCTGCGCTCGTCCGTGGGCCAGCACGCCCAAGGCTCTCACGGCCTTACCCCGGGCAGCCGAACCTCGAATTTCCCGCGCCATCGCCCTCACCAGAGCGACATCGGCCGAGTCGAAGCTGACGTTGTATGTAACCAGGAACTTTCTGGCGCCCACGGCGCATGCGCCGGCCGTTGGATGCAGATCAGGACCTCCCAGGTCGGGCCGGCGCGAGGGGTCCTTGTTTACGGCCTCCCGCAAGCCCTCAAACTGTCCCTGGCGCACATCTTCAAGGTTAGCCCGGTCAGGGCGCGCCGCTGCCGCCTCGTAGAAAAACACGGGAACTCCGAACCGCCGCCATATTTCGAGGCCGGCCTGGCGGGCCAGGAGGGCGCATTGCTCCAGGCGGACTCCCGAAACGGGGGCGAATGGAATGACATCGGCCGCCCCGATGCGCGGGTGTGCCCCTTTCTGACGGGTCAGATCAATCAACTCGACAGCCTTGCCCACCCCGCGGATCGCAGCTTCGACTACCGCTGCCGGCGCTCCGGCAATCGTCACCACCGATCGATTGTGGTCCGCATCCATTGACCAGTCGAGCAGATACACGTCTTCGCCGCGCATGGCGCACAGGATGGCTTGAACACGCGCAGCGTCAGTACCCTCTGAGAAGTTGGGCACGCACTCGACAATCGGACCGCTCATCTTACCCTCGATCTATCACGAATGGGCCGCATTGGACGATCCCTCATAGGGTGTACAGGCGGACACACTTCAATATGCCGAAACACCCCTGGCGCCAGGCTACTTCCAGAATGTGTACCCCACCTGGATCTGAATGCTGGCGTTCACGCCAGGATTGCGGTCGCCCAGCGATGCCGACGAGATGTGTACGCCATTGACGCCTATATCAATTGACCGTTTTTCGCGAGTAAAGATACGAATGCCGCCGCCGCCCTGGGGCGAAAAATTGAAGACACAAGTGCCGCCGTCAACCGGAGGAGTGGTGTTGGGATCGCTGAGATAGTTGGGCGGGAACTTGTGGGTGGTATAAATGAGCCCGCCCGCCGCCTGAAACCAGGGCTGCACCTTGCGGCCGTGGGTATTGAAGTTCCAGCGAAAAATCACCGGCGTAATGCTGACTCCGCGAAATGTTCCGCCTCCGAAAGGCCAGGGACAGGTCGTGAGCTGCCCGGAAGGATCGACGCAGGCGATTTGAACGTCATGCGGGGCCGGGGTATAGGCCTGCCACAACGGCATAAGGTTTCCGGCATACTCGAATTGCCCGCTCCACCAGCCCTTGCCTAAGACCGGAGTCAGAATCTTGCCCACCTCGACTCCCGCGGAGAGGAACCTGTACTGGTCGCGGTTTCCGAACCCGTTACCGTAGTTGACGAAAGGCTCGATCTGCCAGCTCATGTCGTGGCGGACCTGGGCGACAGGGTCAGCCAGATCGTGAAGCCCGCCTCCGCTAATGGTGCTCACGGATGTCGTCGCTGTACCGCCGCTCGTTTGCGCCGCAATTGTGACCGATCCCGCAATAAGCGTCAAAAGAAAAATTCCGCAGATTCTCCTCAAATCCCTTCCCCCACCTCGGTCCATCAATCCCTTGTTTCCTTGGTCCCTGGTTCCCCTGGTCCCTGGTTCCCTGCCTATGCCAAAAAAAGACCGCCACAACCGGGCGGCCTCTTTCCGGTTCATGCCGTTCTTTTTCAGCCTGCTGCGTGCTCCATCTGCTCGGCGTCCATGTCGAAGTTCGAGTAGACGTTCTGCACATCGTCCAGTTCTTCGAGCGCCTCAAGCAGACGGATCATCTGGGCGGCATGGTTGCCATCGAGCTTGGTATAGGTTGACGCCAGCATGGTGATTTCGCTGGCTACGGTCGGAATTCCCGCGGCCTTGATGGCGTTTGCGACTGCTTCGTGTGAGCCTGGGTCGGTGATGATCTCCCAGGTATCGCCTTCGTCGTTCAGGTCTTCGCCGCCGTGCTCCAGAACAATGTCCATCAATTGCTCTTCGCTGGCTGCCGACTTTTCGACCGCGATGAGCCCCTTCTTATGGAACATGAATTTGACGGAACCGGTCTCGCCCAGGTTGCCGCCGTTCTTGGCGAAGCCATGACGGATCTCGCTTACGGCGCGGTTGCGGTTGTCGGTGAGCACATCAACAATGATGGCGACGCCGCCCGGGCCGTAGCCCTCGAACGAGATTTCCTCATAGCTGACGCCTTCGAGCTCGCCGGTGCCGCGCTGGATGGCCCGCTTGATGTTGTCGGCCGGCATGTTCTCAGCCTTGGCGGCGGCGACGGCGGTGCGGAGCCGGGCGTTGGTGTCAGGATTGCCTCCGCCCTTTGCGGCGACAGCAATTTCCTTGAGCAGGCGGGTGAAAATCTTGCCGCGCTTGGCATCGAGCGCGCCCTTTTTGTGCTTGATGGTGGCCCATTTCGAGTGGCCGGACATAACTACCTCAAATAAGTGAAAATGGCGGTGTATCGCTTACACCCGATCTGTGAGTATATCACTGGTAAGGGTGGAATTGCCGGGCTGCGATGGGCCTTCGCAGGGCGCCGGTAACTACCGGCCAAGCGCGGCGGGCCAGCGCCGCAACTCCATGAAATCGAGGCATATTGCAAGCCCGATTGAGCCGCATGCGTAGAGCAAACCGACCAGGTCGAAAGGCTGTCTGCGGTGCATCGACCCGGCCAGGCCAACCGCCAGGATTACCGCGTTCAAGCTGAGCCAGATGCACGCGAAGCGGCGATGCCAGAATGCCAAAGCAGATGCGGGTAAAACCGTAAGACCGTTAAAGACCGCCGCAAAAAGACTGGGGTAGCCTGCACTAAACCCTCTAAGAACCAGGGGAGCCGTGATGAACGGCATGCCGCCGAGCAGCATTCCAGCAACCAGCAGGCAGCGCAGATTGAACCGCCGCAACAGCGCCTTTTCATCCATCAAATATGACCCCTTCGTATGGCAGTTTCGGCGCGGGGCTCGCCGGTCAGCCGGTTTGCTGGCCGCCCCAGTCGAGTTCTACGCGAACACCTCTTTTACGCAAACACTTCAGCATCTTTGAACCGGGCTCCCGCGGCGTCCTTCTCCGACACGATCGGCTCCTCCGCTGCCACCGGCCAGGGGATGGCGAGGTCAGGGTCGTTCCACACAATCGTCCGCTCTCCGGCCGGCGAGTAGTAGTCCGTCACTTTGTAGGCGAAGCCGGCAACCTCGCTCAGCACCAGAAAGGCGTGGCCAAAGCCTGCGGGAATCCAAAGCATACGGCCGTTTTCGGCGCCGAGTTCCACGCCATGATGTTTGCCGAAGGTGGGTGAGCTGCGCCACAGGTCCACCGCGACATCCAGTACCGATCCCTGCGTAACCCGCACCAGCTTCCCCTGCGGCTGTGTCACCTGGTAGTGAATGCCGCGCAGCACGTTCTTCTTCGAGAATGAGAAATTGTCCTGGACCCAGGTATCCGGCAAGCCCGCTTCACTCATCGCCCTCCGGTTATAGGTCTCAAGAAAGTACCCGCGCGAGTCGCTGAAGATTCTGGGGGTGATCACCAGCAGCCCGGGCAAGGATGTTTCTTCGATCTTCATTTCGATTCACTCTTTGCGGCGAAGTAAGGTTCGCTCAACAGGGCCAGCAGATACTGCCCATATCCACTCTTGGCGATCGGCGCTGCCAGCCGCTCCAACTGCTCCGCATCGATAAAGCCCTGCCGGTAGGCGATCTCCTCGGGGCAGGCGATGTTGAGGCCCTGCCGGCGCTCGATGGTATGCACAAACGTTGCCGCCTCAAGCAGCGATTCATGCGTGCCGGTATCGAGCCAAGCCATGCCCCGACTCATGATCTCCACGTTCAGCTTGCCGGCCTCGAGATAGCGGCGGTTGAGATCGGTGATCTCAAGCTCGCCGCGCGATGAAGGCTTGAGCGCCTGGGCGTAACTCACCACGTCGCGATCGTAGAAGTAGAGCCCGGTGACTGCATACCGCGACTTGGGTTTCGCCGGCTTCTCTTCCAGGCTTACCGCATGGCCTGCAATATCGAACTCGACCACGCCGTATCGCTGCGGATCCTCCACCGGGTAGGCAAACACCGTGGCGCCGTCTTCGATCTTCGCCGCCGTCTGCAACTGGTGAGAGAACCCCTGCCCATAAAATATGTTGTCGCCCAGGATCAGAGCGCTCGGCTGCCCGGCAATAAACTCGCGCCCGATCAGGAACGCCTGAGCAAGACCGTCGGGGCTGGGCTGCACGGCGTAACTCAACTCCACGCCCCAGCGGCGACCGTCGCCCAGCAGGTCGGCAAACCGGTGCGTATCCTGCGGAGTTGAAATGATGAGGATTTCGCGGAGCCCGGCGAGCATCAAGGTGCTCAGCGGGTAGTAAATCATCGGCTTGTTATAGACGGGCAGCAGTTGCTTTGATACAACGTGGGTGACGGGGTAAAGCCGCGTCCCCGAACCGCCTGCCAGAATGATGCCTTTCATAGATATCCTCTTTGAGCGTGAACGGTGGACGGTGGACGGTGAACGGTGAGCCGGCGCGTGAAGCACCTCGACACTGTCCACCGTTCACTGTCCACGGTTCACCGGCCCGCGTAATTCTTTTCGATCCACTCGCGGTAGTGGCCGGTGCGAACGCTCTCGATCCACGCCCCATTGTTGAGATACCACTCCACGGTCCGGCGCAATCCGCCTTCGAAAT
>DATJSB010000335.1:0-4795 GCA_035504315.1 Occallatibacter sp. | reverse complement strand
GAAGTGGGTGAAGAGTCGGCGCTCATGGAGTCGCTCGAGGGCAAGCGCGGAGTTCCTCGCATCAAGCCGCCCTTCCCCGCCGTCGTCGGACTCTACGGCGGACCTACAGTCATCAACAACGCTGAAACCATCGCTTCGGTGCCGCACATTATCTCGATGGGCGGCGCGGCCTACGCTGCCGTCGGCTCGCCTCGCAACGGCGGCACTCGCCTCTTCGGCCTGAGCGGCCACGTTGCGCGCCCCGGCGTTTACGAGCTGCCCATGGGCTACAACCTCAAGAAAATGATCTACGAAATAGGCGGCGGTGTGCGCGGCGGTCGCAAACTCAAGGCCGTGGTTCCCGGCGGATCTTCCACTCCGGTTCTTTTGCCTGAAGAAATCGAAAACCTGGGCATGGACTTCGACCAGGTGGGTAAAGCCGGCTCCATGCTCGGCTCGGGTGGTGTAGTTGTAATCGACGATCAGACGTGCATCGTCGAGTTCGCTCTTCGTACCATCAGCTTTTACCAACATGAAAGCTGCGGCTGGTGCATCCCCTGCCGCGAAGGCACCGACTGGCTCAAGAAATCGCTCACCCGTTTTCACGCCGGTTTCGGCGCGGCCAGCGACATCGACAACATTCAGTACCTGGCCGAGAACATGATGGGCCGGACGTTTTGCCCGCTCGGCGACGCGGCCGCGATGCCCACAATTGGCTTCGTAAAAAAGTTTCGCAAAGAGTTTGAAGATCACCTGAACGGTAAGCCGTGCCCGTTCGCCAAGCACGCGGAATTGGCTGTTGTTTAACGGCTCCGGAGAAGAATGCCCGACGTAACCTTCACAGTCGACGGAAAAAAGCTCACCGCGCCGGCCGGAACGCTGCTCATCGAGGCTTGCCGCAAGGCGGGGATCGAGATCCCGGCGTTCTGCTATTACCCCGGCCTTTCGCTCCAGGCTGCCTGCCGCATGTGCGTCGTACGCCAGGAAAAAGTGCCCAAGCTGCAAACCGCCTGCACCACCACGGTTGCCGAGGGCCAGGTCTTCGTCACCGAATCGCCTGAGATTGCGCAGGCCCGCAAAGCCACCATCCAGCTTCTGCTCGGCAACCATCCGCTCGACTGCCCTGTTTGCGACGCCGGCGGCGAGTGTGAACTGCAGGACATGACCTTTAAGTACGGCGCCGGCGAAAGCCTTTATGCCGAAGCCAAGCATCATCGCGACGAGCAGGAGTGGTCGCCTGCAGTCTTCTACGATCGCCCTCGCTGCATTCTCTGCTACCGCTGCATCCGCATGTGCGGCGAAGGCATGGATGTGTGGGCGCTTGGCGTGCAGAATCGCGGCGCAAGTTCGGTTATCGCGCCCAATGAAGGCAACAGCCTGGACTGCGAGCAGTGCGGCATGTGCATCGATGTCTGCCCGGTGGGCGCGCTCACCAGCGGCAGCTATCGCTATAAGACGCGCCCGTGGGAGATGAACCACGTTTCCACCGTCTGCACGCACTGCGCCGACGGCTGCAAGGTGACGCTGGGGGTGCGCCAGGACAACGATGGCTCGGCGATAGTTCGCGCCGACAATCGCGACAAGAGCGGCATCAACCACGATTTTCTCTGTGCCAAGGGCCGCTTCGGCTTCGACTTTGTAGAGAACCCCGACCGGCTCACCAAGCCTCTCGTCCGCAACGCTATGGGTGAACTCGAGCCGACGACATGGGAACACGCTCTGCGCGTGGCCGGCGCCAAGCTCAAAGAGATTCGCGACACTCGAGGTGGTTCAGCCATCGGCGTCATCGGCTCCAACCGCACCACCAACGAAGAGAACTACCTGCTGCAGAAGTTCGCGAGAACGGTGCTCCGCACCAACAACATCGATCACGTGCGGACGACAGATTATCCGGCCTTCGCACGCGCCCTTGCGGACCACACGGGTAAAACCGCCGGCCTACGCGAGATCGGCGCTGCCCCGGCGATCCTGCTCATCGGAGGCAATCCCACTGACGAGCACCCATTGCTGGCTTGGATGCTTCGCACCGATGTGCGCCTCAATCGCGCTCGTCTCTACGTCGCCAACCGCAGCCAGATAAAACTCGAGCGCCAAGCCAAAGCTACGTATCACGTTCCCGCGGGTGGATATGCCGGCCTTGCTGCAACTCTCAACGCAGCCGGCTCCGATTTTTCGAAAGCCCTCGCTCAAGAAGAATCCCTCGTCGTTATCTTCGGTGGGGAGTTCCGCGGCGCTGACGTCGTTTCCATCGTCAACTGGGGCATCAAACGCGGCAACGTCAAATTTGCTTATCTTGGTGATCACTCCAACTCGCGCGGTGCAGCCGACATGGGTCTCTACCCTGACCTGCTGCCTGGCTACGTGCCGGTGACCTCGCCCGGCGCATATGCTGAATACCCGAATCTCCCCGCCACACCTGGCAAGTCAATGCCGCAAATGCTGAATGAATCGCATGTGGGAAATTTTGGCGCCCTGCTCATTGTCGGCGCCAACCCTGCCGCGACGCACCAGATCCAGTCCACCTCGCTTGCGAAGACTTTCATCGTCGTGCAGGACCTGTTTATGACCGAAACAGCCGCGCTGGCCGACGTCGTTCTTCCGGCCTCCAGTCTCTACGAGAAATCCGGCACTGTAACCAATACTTTTGGCGACGTGCAGCTCGTTCGCAAAGCCGCCGACCGCGCGGGCGTCAAGCCCGACCTCGAAATCATCGTTCGTCTCGCCGGCGCCATGGGCGAAGACGTCAGCGGTCTGGTTCCCTTTGGCAAACGCGGCGTCTCTGCCGATCTCGGCCAGTCCCGCGGCGCGCAGTCGGGCGAAGCCGACCGTCACTCTGTCTGGCTCGAAGCCAACGGCCTCGAACCCAGACTCAGCCCTTTCGATCCGCTAGCCGTTCTCGATGAGATTAATCGCCTTGTCCCCGGCTATTCGCTCGACCGCTTCAATCTTCTCGCAGGCAACGATGTGCGCGCCGATCTCGCCGCCGCTCCCGGATTCGTTCCCGTCGCTTCGCTCATTACTCCCGCGCACGACAAACTCTTTACCTCCGGAACTCTCGGCCGATACAGCCGGGGACTCACTCAACTTGAACGGCACCAGCAGCACGATCTGGCGGAAACAGCCGCAGACTGAACCTGCCCATCGTGGAATCACGAAGTGTCAGGCACGACTTTAGTCGCGCCGAAGACGAAACAAAAGTATCGGGGCTTCAACCCCTGACAGGCAGAAGGCACAAACGCACGTGACGATTCTCGAATTCTTTCTTTGGAGTCTGCTCAAGGTCGCCGTGGTCACGGTGTTGCTGCTCATGGGAGTGGCCTACACCGTGCTGCTCGAGCGCAAGCTCGTCGGCCGCATCCAGAACCGCTGGGGGCCGAGCCGCGTTGGCCCCTTCGGACTTCTGCAGCCTCTGGTCGACGGCGCCAAGTCGTTCCTTAAGGAAGACCTGATCCCTACGGCCGTCTATCGTCCGCTCTATCTGCTCGCGCCCATCATTGCACTCGGTTGCGCGCTCATCTCCATCGCGGTCATCCCGTTCGGCGCGCGTAACACTGGCCCGCATGGCGTCGATCTGTTCGACATCTCGAATATCAACATCGGCCTTCTCGTCATCCTCGGCGTTACCTCAATCGGCGTCTACGGCATCGCCCTCGCCGGCTGGTCCTCGAACAACAAGTACTCGCTGCTCGGTTCGCTGCGCTCTTCGGCACAGCTCATCAGCTACGAACTGGCGCTCGGTCTTTCGCTGGTCGGCGTAGTGCTTCGCGCCGGCACCTTCAATCTGCGCGACATCGTCGATCAGCAGGCCCGCCATGGCTTTGCTTCCTGGAACATCATCCCATGGAAGACCGGAGGCTTTCAGTGCTTCGCCTTCTTCATCTACCTGATGGCCGCATACGCTGAGACGAACCGCTCGCCCTTTGATTTGCCCGAGGCCGAGAGCGAGCTCACCGGCGGCTACCACACTGAGTACAGCTCCATGAAGTTCGCCATGTTCTTCATGGCCGAATACGCCAACATGATCAACGTCGGCTGCGTGGCCACGTTGCTATTCTTGGGGGGCTGGACCAGTCCGCTCGGCGACCTCATGCCCGCATTTGGGGGACCCGTCGTTACCTCGCTGCTCTCAATCTTCTGGTTTGTCCTCAAAGTCTTCTGTTTCCTCTTTCTGTACGTGTGGGTGCGCGGCACATTGCCCCGCTTCCGCTACGACCAGCTCATGCACTTCGGTTGGCGTTTTCTGCTGCCGCTTGCCATTCTCAACATTGTGGGAACCAGCCTTTGGCTGGCCTACCGCTGATTTAGAATCGTGAAGGATTCAACCTCGTCCTTCTCTCAACCCGGTCGGCTCAGAACCTCCGGCTAGCGCCACAAGTTTAAAAACGATGCATCTCATTCTGTTCTTCATTTTTGCCGGATTCTGCCTCGCCGGAGCCATCAATCTCCTGCTCCAGACGCATCCCATCAACAGCGCTCTCTCGCTGATTGTGGTGATGACCTCGCTGGCAGTTCTTTATCTGCTGCTCGGCGCAGAATTTCTGGCCATCGCCCAGATCATCGTCTACGCCGGCGCCATCATGGTGCTCTTCGTCTTCGTGGTAATGCTGCTCAACGCCGGCCGCGAGGAACGAACGCTTGGCAGCCGCGCCGCGGCCGTTGTCGGCCTCCCCGCAGTGGTTGTCCTGCTAGCGCTTTTCGCCACCGTCATCCTGCACGCGCATGGCCTGGGCGCATCCTCTGCCAGCCAGCCCATCACCGATACCAAGGAGCTCAGCGCCGTCCTCTTCCGCGATCTGCTTCTGCCCTTTGAAGTCAC
>DATJSB010000334.1:0-34621 GCA_035504315.1 Occallatibacter sp. | reverse complement strand
GAACCCGCCCACGGCCAGTACGCCGACCGCGCCGACCGCGGCCAGGGCATGGTGCGCCACCAGGTCTGCAGCTCCCGGACCGAGCTTCAACACCAGGAAGGCCAAAATGAACCACCTCGCCGCGCGCCCGCTGAAGACCGCAAGCAGGAACAGCGGAACGCGCATCTCAAAAACGCCCGAGGCGAAGATGAACACCTTCCACGGTGCAGGTGGAGGCAGCATGGAAGGAATCATGACGGCCAGGAACTCCTGCCGCTCGAAGCGCGCGCGGATGGCCTCAAACCGTTCGCGGTTGATGCGTTTCATCAGAAACAGCTCGCCGCCCGCCCGGCCCAGCGCATAGGGCAGCAAGCCGCCGATGGCTGAGCCTGCGGAGGCCATCAGTACGTACGCCCAGAAGTGACCTTTGGCGTTCCAGATGGCGATGGCCAGGTAGGCGTCCATCGGAACCGGGATGGAGGAGGAATCGAGCAGCGCAATAGCCGCCGCGCCCCATATTCCCAGCTTGGTGAGCGCGGGAAGCACGGCCAGCTTCCAGTAAGCCGCAAGGCGCAGAAAAAAGTGCTTCAAGCAGGGTCCTTTTCAGTGTTTTTTCGCGTCAATTCAGATTGTACGAGCCGGTGCCGGGGATTCACCTGGGGCAGCGGACCGGTCTGTTTTTTCGGTTCTGGAAACGCGTCCAAGAGAATGAGAGAATAAGAAGAGCCAGGAAGGAATTGAGTTGGAGCCGGCGCCAGGACCAAAATCCAAAGCGTTTCCCCCAGGGCTCCCGAGCGTCGAATGCCCATCCGCATAGCGCCACCTGAATTAAACGAGCCCGAGAGCCGCGCCGAATCCGCGAATGGGACGGCTGCCGCAGAGGAAACTTCCGCTTCAGAGTCCGCGCGACCTGAGCCGGTTTCCAACGGTAGAGCCACCACGCGCTGGATCGACTACGACACCCACGAACTGCTCGAGATGATCGGCGAGCTCGAAGACGAGCGGCGCTGGGCCCGGCTGCGCGAGGGTGTTCTGTGGGCGGTTCTAGTTCATATTGCTCTCATCCTGGCGTTGTTCCTGTTGCCCAAGTACGTGTTCAAGGTTCCGCCTGTGGTTGAGGCCAACCTGCACGATAAAGATTTCACCTATATCGATTCGCCGCCCTTGCCGCCCCGGGTTGCGCCCAAACCCGCACTCAAGCCGCCGGTGATTGATAAGCAAACGATGGATGAGCTGAAGCGCGAGGAGCCGCCTGCCCCGAAAGAGGAGGCCGCGCCACCGCCGCCGGAAAAGGCTCCCGAGCAGCCCAAGCCGCAGCCGGCAGCGCCTGTCCCGCCCGCGACGCAGTCGCAGTCGCCAATTGAAGCGCCGCGGCCGTCGGCGGTTCCGGCGCGGCCCACCTTCGCCATGAACGACTCGAATCCTGCCGACCAGTTGAAGCGTGATATGGAAAACGCGATGCGCAATCGCGGCGGCGCGGTTGGAGAGCAGTCTTCGGGCGGTCTTGCCCAGCATCCCGGTGCGGGAGCCGGTGCGCCGCAGATTCTCTCAGACACGCAGGGCGTGGATTTCAGCTCATGGCTGGCACGCTGGCACTACGAGACCCAGAAGACCTGGGACCCGCTGATTCCCGATGAGGTAAACGCGCCGATCTACAAATCAGGCATGGTGGTGATCCGGTTCAAGGTGCTGCCCAACGGGCGGCTCATGGATGGCAGCGTGATGCTCGAAGGCCGTTCCGGCGATACGGCACTCGACCGCGCCGCGTGGGGCGCGCTGGTGGGTTCAAACTACCCGCCGCTGCCGCGCGAGTTCCACGGCCCTTATCTCGAGCTGCGCGCCTTTTTCTTTTACAACATGCAACCGCCCAATCAATAACAACGGGCAGGCGGTTACTCCTCTGCCGATTGGCCCTGTGGGTAGTGCGCCAGCTCGTCCTCGTCCGCCCTCGACCCGAGCGGATGCCCTCCCCCCGGTAAGAAGATACCGTCCTGCTCGAGCAGCGCTTCGTAGATGGGCGTGTGACGCCAGCGGCGCGCAAGGGCAAAGGCGCTCATGTTGGCAATCATCAGCGGCAGCACCAACCCGTAGCCGCCAGTCATCTCAAAGATGATAAGCACCGAGGTCATGGGCGCACGGACGACTCCGGCAAACACCGCCCCCATGCCCACCACCGCGAATGCGCCGATGGAGTCGGCCGGGTGATGAAAAATGTTCACATCGAGATAGCCCACCGCGCCGCCAAGCATGCCTCCCATATACAGCGCCGGCGCAAAGATGCCGCCCGAGCCGCCGCTTGAGTAAGAAGTGACGGTGGCAGCCAGCTTGAGAATGCAGAGCACAGCCATGGCCGCAACAGGCAACCCGCCCAGCAGCGCCAAGGTGAGGGTCTTGTAGGGGTCGCCGGCAATGCCGTTCACGTGAAAGAAGAGCAGCGCCACGACGGCAAAACTACCGGTGGCCGCGCCGCCAATGCCCGGCTGCACCCACTTTGGCACGCCTTTGAGCCGCCGGAACCAGAGGCGCAGCCACAGCAGCGAATCAGTAAATGCGACCGAAATGAACGCAGCCAGCACGCCCAGAAGCGCGTACCACACCAGCGACGAAACGCTGCCGAGCGAGTACGACCGCTGCAAGTGGAACAGGGGCGCAGAACCGAATCCGGGTGTCGAATGCTCGACGACCGCAGCCAGCGCCGCTGCCACGATCACACCCGAGAGCATGGTTTGGTCGAGATTGCCGATCAGCTCCTCAAGCGTAAAGGTAACGGCGGCAATGGGCGCATTGAAGGCTGCCGCAATGCCTGCCGCCATGCCCACTGAGGTCATGCGGCGGCGGTTTTCAGGGCTCAGCCTGAAGGCCCGCGCCAGCATGCTGCTCACACCAGAACAGATGTGTACCGTGGGGCCCTCGACCCCAAGCGAAGCGCCCGATCCAAGCTGCATTGCGCAGAGCAGAAATTTACCGACTGTCTCTTTGAATGAGATGAAGCCGAAGCGCCTGAAGTAGGCCACTTTCACCTGGGGAATGCCGCTGCCGGCGGCGGCAGGAACCAGATAAACCAGCCCCAGTCCAGCAGCCGCACCTCCCAGGGCCGGCGTTAGAATCGTCCACCAGATCCACGCGCGCCCGTGCGCTGCGGTGGCGGGTTCAATCCACCAGGCTTCAAGGCGGCCTGCGGTTATGTGGAAGGCGACGGCTGCCAGCCCGCACAGCCCTCCCGACACAATGGTAAGCGCCAGCAGCCGCTGCCTTTCTCCAGGCATGCGCCGCATCAACCAGGCCCTTACGCGGGAATACAACTCCGCTACGCCGGCCCAGGGTTTCGATTTCGGGGAGACCTTGGGGTGCATTTCGCTCTTCAAGTATAGAGGCCGAGGCTGAATGCCTCGCTTTCAGGCATTCGCCGGCGATCGCGGCAAGGACGAAATGACGAATGGCGCGAGGTCGAGAATCGGGAAGACGCACTCGGCTTGGATGCGTTCCTCTGGTGCCTGAGCCTCGGCGAGAGTTTGCGAAGGATTGCATACAGCGTTCGAACCGAGACTGGTTGCCTCGAGCCTGGTTGCCTCAAGCCTGGTTGCCCAAGTTGGCCCGCTTTTGATGCGGCAGCCGCGCGTCAGGCATCAGCAAGCGAAATCGGCTCCTGGGAACGCGGTTGTTTCGCAAGTGGACGGCATGGTACCCTGCGGCCCTGCTCAACACACACTTCCTCGGGGGTTCTATGGGAGAGAAAAAGATCCAGCTTCCGGCGGTCACGGCGATCGTCGGCGACGACTACCTTCCTAAGCAGGGAGAGCTGCTTTCAAAAGCTGTGAACGAGGCCCGCACGCTTACGTTTGAAGCGCACACCAAGACGCTCGATGCAATCAAGATCATAGCAACGGAGCCGTCTCTCAAGGATGCAATTGAGAAGCTGTGCCCCAGATTCCTGGAGCACGTTCGGATGAACTTCCGTGTGCAGGACGATACGCATCTGCTGCCAGACCTGCACGTTCTGGAGGAGATGGTGCGATTGACGAACGCTGGATTGAATTCGCACGCGCTGGTTATTCGGCAATGGGGTACGCGCAAGGACGACATTCGCAGTGAAACCGGCGCGCCGGTGGGCGGATGGGTGCCGAGTAACATGAAGGACTACGCGGTCAGGATGCTCGATTTTGTTTCTCCCGGCGGGTGCCTTGACATGAATTACACGAACAACGAACACATCGTGATTTATTTCGGTAAGATCACTCCCGAGAATTACGAATGGACCGTTGACACGGTGATTCATGAAGCGACCCACAAGTTTGCGAACTCCCGCGACTTCACGCGCGATGCACCCTGGAAACGGGCGTGGGAGTATGCGGCAGACTACCGCAGGTTGGGGGTTGAGCCGGTTGTCAAGGGTGATTGGGCGGAACTAACCGAGAAGATGGCGCTGCGTAACGCCTACGGCCTCACAATTTATATGCACTACATGCCTGATACCGATCTGAAGCTGTTTGCAGCGGGGATCAAGCAGGCGAACCGCGCCATCGGGAACAGAACGGTATTCGACTCGATTTCGAACGACAGCCTGTGAAAGATGGAGTGGAACGATGGCCGGTGGTTGACCGTTCTCAGGCGACGAGCACCGGCGTTACAATCTTTTTGCAGACTATGCGCCGCGTTCCCAGCCACGGACTGCCACTCCTCAAGCGCTTCCGGCGCGGCCATCGCGACCGTGGACGTTGATCCAGCGCGCTGATTAATCTATTTCCGACGAATTTGTGCGTCCCGCTCCCGGTTGCTCAAGGCTGGGGCCGCGCTGGTGCGTGCCGGAGATTGCGAACCGAAGGTTTTGTTGAGATCATCCGCCGCGATGGCGGATAGAAAGGGATTCCCCGATGAACAGCTTCAACAGCCGGGCGACACTCACTTCCGGGTTGAACTCCGGCGGCCGCTCCTACACCATCTTCCGCCTGCCTGCGCTCGAAAAGCGAGGCTTCAACCTGACACGCCTGCCATTCAGCCTGAAGATTCTGCTTGAGAACCTGCTGCGTCGCGAAGACGGAGTAAACGTGACGGCCGGCGACATTGAGTTTCTCGCTCGTTGGGACGCGAAGGCCGAGCCCAGCCGCGAAATTGCTTACATGCCGGCGCGCGTCCTCATGCAGGACTTTACCGGCGTGCCCGCGATTGTCGACCTGGCCGCGATGCGCGACGCCATCAAGACTCTCGGTGGCGACCCGGCGCGCGTCAATCCGCTCATTCCGGCCGAACTGGTCATTGACCACTCCGTCCAAGTGGATGAGTACGGCACGGGAGGCGCGTATGGCGCCAATTCCCTGCTCGAGTTCCAGCGCAATCGCGAGCGCTACGCGTTTTTGAAGTGGGGCCAGACAGCGTTCCGCAACTTTTCGGCTGTGCCGCCGGGCATGGGAATCTGCCACCAGGTAAATCTCGAGTACCTGGCGCGCGTGGTGTTTACCACGGAGGTTGATGGCGAGTGGCAGGCGTATCCTGACACGCTGGTCGGCACCGACTCGCACACCACGATGATTAACGGCCTGGGCGTGCTGGGCTGGGGCGTAGGCGGCATTGAGGCCGAGGCGGCGATGCTGGGCCAGGCGGTGTCAATGCTGGTGCCGCAGGTGGTGGGCTACAAGCTCACCGGCAAGCTGCGCGAGGGCGCGACGGCGACTGATCTCGTCCTCACCGTCACGCAGGCGCTGCGCAAACTGGGCGTGGTTGGCAAGTTCGTGGAGTTCTACGGGCCGGGGATTTCCGAGCTGCCGCTGGCCGATCGGGCGACGATCAGCAACATGGCGCCGGAGTATGGCGCGACGTGCGGAATCTTCCCGGTGGATGCGGAGACGCTGCGCTACCTGAAGCTGACCGGCCGTAAAGACGAGCAGATTGCGCTAGTCGAGGCTTACTACAAGGAGCAGGGGCTATTCCACACCCCCGGCTCGGCGGAGGCTGAGTACACGCAAACGCTCGAGCTCGATCTCGCCTCAGTCGAGCCCAGCGTGGCCGGGCCGAAACGCCCACAGGATCGCGTGTTGCTGAAGGATGCCGCAACCAGCTTCGCGCAGCAACTGCCTTCACTGCTCGCGCCCACGGCCAAGCCGCTGGGCAGCCGGACCGCAGTCGCATGGGAGCGCAACGCGATCAACGACTCCTCGATAGCGACTGAAGAGAATGAAGGTCCGACAACGTCCTCGGCGGCTGCCGGCACTCCGCTGCACGTGACGACGACGGTCAAGGAACGCTTCAATATTGATCCCGACCGTTATCTCGATCACGGCTCGGTGGTGATTGCGGCCATCACAAGCTGCACCAATACTTCGAACCCGTCGGTGATGATTGCCGCAGGAATTCTGGCGAAAAAGGCCGTCGAGAAGGGACTCACCGTTCCACCGTGGGTAAAGACCTCGCTTGCGCCGGGTTCGCGTGTGGTGACTGACTACTACCAGAAATCCGGCCTGCTGCCGTATCTCGAAAAGCTGCGCTTTAATGTTGTCGGGTACGGATGTACAACCTGCATCGGCAACTCGGGACCGCTGCCTGCCGACGTTTCGAAGTCGATCGACGAGCATGGGCTTGTAGCCGTGAGCGTGCTGAGCGGCAATCGCAACTTCGAAGGCCGCGTGAATGTTGATGTGCGCGCGAATTACCTGATGAGTCCGCCGCTGGTGGTGGCTTACGCGCTGGCAGGCAAAATTGGTCACAACTTCGATTCCGATCCGCTGGGCGCGGACCAGAACGGCGCGCCCGTTTATCTCAAGGACATTTGGCCCTCGCAGGCCGAGGTTGCCGATGCGATTGAGAAGGCCGTGAGCCGCGAGAGCTTCCGCAAGGAATACTCCGTGGTGAGCGAGGGCGACGCCAGTTGGCAGGGCCTCAGCTTTCCCACTGGCGATGTGTACCAGTGGGAGCCCGACTCCACTTACATTCGCAAGGCGCCGTACTTCGACGGCATGACCATGACGCCCGCGCCCGTCAGCGATATTCTCGGCGCGCGCGTGCTGGCGGTGCTGGGCGACTCGGTGACCACCGACCACATTTCGCCGGCCGGCAACATCAAGGCTGCCGGCCCGGCTGGGAAATACCTGACCGAACACGGCATCAAGACCGCTGACTTTAACAGCTACGGCTCGCGGCGCGGCAATCACGAGACGATGGTGCGCGGCACCTTTGCCAACGTGCGCCTGCGCAACAAACTCGCGCCGGGAACCGAAGGCGGTGTGACACGACTGCTGCCCGAAGGCGAGCAGATGTCGATCTTCGACGCCAGCGTAGAGTACGCAAAGCGCGGCACACCGCTGATCATTCTTGCAGGCAAGGAGTACGGCTCGGGTTCGTCGCGCGACTGGGCGGCGAAGGGGCCGAATCTGCTGGGAGTGAAGACGGTGATCGCCGAGAGCTTCGAGCGCATTCACCGTTCGAACTTAGTTGGCATGGGCATTCTTCCGCTGCAGTTTGCGGCCGGCGAAACTGCAGAGTCGCTGGGTCTCACCGGCGAGGAGACCTACGACTTTGCCGGACTCACGGACTTGCTGAAGACGAAGCTTGCCGGTGGGCGTGTGCTGCGCGTGAGGGCAACCAGCGCGGACGGCACGGTGAAGGAGTTGAATGCCACGATCCGCATCGATACGCCGCAAGAGATCGAGTACTACGAGCACGGCGGGATTCTGTTGTATGTGCTGAGACAGCTGGCGGCGAAGTAGCAAGTCAGCAGGCCAGCGATTCTAATTTGTGCCGCCTAAATTCGGCCGCGTACTCCATCGCTTGCGCCCGGGTTGGAGTATGCTTGATGGCACATCGTCACACCGGCTAATTCAATGTCTGAAAGCGCGAACCGCGAGCAAGAACTGGGCCTGCGCGAAACTGATCCCGTCGCCAGAATGACGCGGTGGGAGAAGTGTGGGTTTTGGATTCCTCCGGTCTGCTGGGGACTCTGCGCGGTGGTTCCCTTTTTTGTTTCGGCATCCTTTCTCATGGCCTTCGCGGTCAGCCTGCTGATCCACTTCCAGGGGATTATTCACCACCCCGACTGGCTCAAGAATATCGGGCCATCGATGGCGTTTCTGGCCGGCATGCTTGTCATCTCCGGCGCTCTGCTCGTTTATCCGGTCTCGGCCTTTCGAAAAATGGCCCGCAGAAAGAAGGAATCCGGGAGTATCTATCCTAGCGGCGAAGAATTGATTGCGCGCCGGAATCGTTGGGAGCATCCTCCCGCCTGGCTGAGAATCGTGGTTGTTTTGTTCTTTTGCCTCGTCGCGTTCGCGGCCACGCATGCCGTTTGGGCCGATCCAGGCCGTTATTTGCTCCTTAACTTGGACTTTCCGGCGCTCTTCTGGCTGATCGCAATCATGGTTGCTATCGATGTGTTCTGGCCGCGGGTTGGCAGGCAGTGGACGGGATTTGTGGCTTCGGGCGCCTTCGGCCTCTTGGCGATCATCGGAACGGTCGCGGTCATCCGCCACGGCAATCACAAGGCCTCCGACTGGGGCTTTCCGCTCCTGATGGCTTCTTTCGCCGTGTTCTTGGCGGTTGCGTCTGTGCATGAGGGGAGAAAGAAGGTGCGTATCACGCCGGCAAGTCAAGCGCCTTGACAGTCAAGTGTGGTGAAGCTCAGGCTCGCGGAAGAACAACTGCAGATCCTTCGGCTCCATCCGCGGCGGCGGATTCCGCTCAGGATGACAGCCGCGCCAGACTCCGCTGTCTTTTCTACGGGTTCGAAATCTTGGGCGGGTTTGGCGATGGATAGCGGCGGAAGGTTTTTGGCGCTTTCTTGGCTGGGGCGCGCCTGCTGCCTTCGGTCGATTCCTGGAGAGCAGCTTCCTGGTCGCGCGTAATGTGGAAGCGCACCCCCTCGAGCTTCTGCTCGCCCATCACGTGCAGGCGCATAAAGTTGGTCGAGCCTGACTTGGTGCGGGTTCCAGCCACGATCGCGATCACCTCGCGGTTGCGCACGTAGTCGTTCTGATCGAGCAGATTCTCGGCGCACTCCACCAGCGCCTCGGTGCTGTTCACCTTGGGGCAGCGGATAGGTGTGGTTCCCCAGAGCAGGTTCAACCGGTTCACGGTAATTTCAACCGGGCTGAGCGCGAAGATGGGCGCGGAGGGATGGTACTTGGAGAGTTGGCGCGCGGTTGCGCCCGACTCGGTAAACAGCGCGATGCCGCGCAGGTCGAGATCGTCGGCCGCGTGGGCCGTGGCTTCGCAGATGGTTTCGGCAATGGAAAGATGCGACCGGGTGATGCGCGGCTCGAAGAGGTCCTGCTCTTTTATGTCGCGCTCGGCCTCGCTCACGATGCGCGCCATCATGGAGACGGCCTGCACCGGATACTTGCCCACTGCCGACTCGCCAGAAAGCATCACGGCGTCAGTGCCATCGTAAACCGCGTTGGCGACGTCAGAGACCTCGGCGCGCGTGGGCCGCGGATTTTCGATCATCGACTCGAGCATCTGCGTGGCCGTGATGACGGGCTTGGAATATTCGGCTGCGCGGCGGATGATGTGCTTCTGAATGGCCGGCACCATCTCCGGCGGAACTTCAACGCCCAGGTCGCCACGGGCCACCATGATGCCGTCGGAGACTTGCAGGATAGCGTCGAGATGCTCGATGGCCTGCGGCTTCTCGAGCTTGGCGATGATCCACGTATCGAAGCCAAGTGCCGAAACGCGATTGCGCACCATGCGCACGTCTTCGGCGGTGCGAACGAACGAAACCGCAATCGCATCCACGCCGTTCTTAAGTGCGAATTCAAGATCTTCGGCGTCCTTCTCAGTCAGAGATGGAGTGCGCACCAGTATGCCGGGCAGATTGATGCCCTTGTGCTCGCCCAGCATGCCGCCGTTGATGATGTCGCAGATAACGTCGTCGCCGGCCACTTCGTGCACGCGCAACTCGATCAATCCGTCAGAGAGCAGAATGCGCGAGCCCTGTTCAACATTTTCGGCCAGAGTTTTGAAAGTAGAGCCGACCAGCGACGCGGTCCCGGGCACGTCACGCGAAGTTATCGTCAGCCTTCCTCCTGCCTTGAGCATTACCGGAAGATGATCTTTGAGTGTCGCGGTGCGAATCTTGGGCCCCTGAAGGTCACCGAGGATGCAGAGCGGCTTGCGCTCTTCGCGGCTGACTTTGCGGATCAGCTTCATGACCAGGAGTTTCCGTTCATGGGTGCTGTGCGAGAAATTCAGGCGTACGACATCGACACCGGCACGCACCAGGTCGCGGATCACGCTTTCAGTGTTCGACGCGGGTCCGAGTGTGGCCACAATCTTGGCGCGCCGCTGGGCCGGTATGTCGGTCAACCCCGTGTCTGGGAAAGACATAAGACAACTCCATTGTTATCTTTATCGATGCGAAATGCGGTTTCAATATCAACAACGCTGGGAGGATGGGGAAACTTCGTATCTTGATTGTAAATGCAGGGGCAGAACGCCGCTTCGCTCGAAGGCGCGGCTATTCTTCAAGACGGATTCCACAAGAGAAGGGATCTCAAATACCGGGGAGCGGCTCGGTCGAACACAAGCGGCAGGATGGTGTGCCGTTCCGACCGGGTTACGAAGTCGTCCCGCCGTTCCCGGCCAGCAGATCCTGCCGGTCACGATATAGAACGCCGTTCAGTTCCGCGCCCATCAACACACTGAACGAAGTGATATAGAGCCACACCAGCGTAGCGATGCCTGCGCCGAACGATCCATAGAAGCGCGAATAGTCGGCAATGCGTGTTACATAAAAGCCGAAGGCCAGGGTGGCCGGAAACCAGATCAGCGTGGCCGCGGCTGCTCCAGGCCCGACCCACAGCCAGTGTTCCTTGCGCCGGGTGCCGAAGTGGTAGAGCGCGCTCATCACCGCGACGCTGGTGAGCATCGCAATCGACCAGCGGGCCGTGCGCCAGGAAATTAGAACGACATACCTTAGATCGTGCCCGGCATTGTCAATCATCCACAGCTCAATCTGATGTCCGAATACAACCACCAATGTCGCAATCGAGAGAGGGACCATCGCGATGGGCAGAAGCAGGATCCCGCGCAGACGCCGGTCCCAGAATCCCCATGCGTCGTGAGGCAGGCCGTAGGCGCGTCGAAAGCCCTCCATCAGCGACAGCATGACTCCGAGCCCGGCAAAGACGCTGAGGGCTGCAGCCGAAAATAGCAGCTGGGTCGAGTACACGCGGCGTGTGAGGAAATAGGACTGGAGCAAATCGAGGGTGTCAGGGGGCAGAAACTGCTCGAAAAGAGAGCGCAGCCCACCCAGCATCGTACTCCCTTCTTGCACCTGGGCCACCAGCGTGGTGACGACCAGCAGAGCTGGAAACAGCATCAACATACCTGAATAAGCGGTTGCCTTCGACGTGTTGATGACGTCGTGCGCCAGCGCCCGCAGCAATGTCTCGCGCCAGATAGTCAGGTACCGTTTCATGGCTGAACCTGCACTCCATTGGCAAGAGTATTGCATTTTGGTGGGTTGGGTAGTTTTCATACAGGATGCATTCCTGTTTCGATACAGCGAAAAGGTTTCAAAATCCTTCTCTCCGGTCGGCAGTCCAATGAATTTGACGTGAAAACGTTGTAATTCCATGAAAGCATGCCGGGCAAAGGGGGAAACAAACGGCAACTGAACGGCCCCGGGTGGGCATCGAAATCGGCTGTCAGCTAGGAGGGATGGGTAATGACGCTAATCGCACAGAGATGGAACCAGAGGAGGGAGCCGGCCCGGGGTCGCCTGATGGTGGCCGTCGCGGGTGTGCTGGCAGCAGCTTTGCTTGTTGGGACGGGACCGGCGATTGCCCAACAACCAGGCGGCATGCCGGGAGGAGCGCAGCAGCAACAGCCGGGCGCGACGGCCGCGCCTGGAATGACGCCAGGTTCTGGAATGCCGGGCACGACCAATAATCAACAGTCGTTCAGCGACGCCGCGTTTGTTCACGACGCCCTGCAGAACAACGTAGCCCAGGTGGAAATGAGCCAGCTTGTGCAAACCAGGTCGCAGAGTCCCGACGTGCAGCAATTCGGGCAAAAGATGGTACAAATCCACACGGAACTGAGCAACCAGTTGAAGCCGGCAGCCCAACAGTTGGGTGTGAGCGAGCCGAAGGGACCGTCAAAGAAGGAGAAGCAGGAGATTGCAAAACTGCAGGCTCTTTCAGGGCCGAATTTCGATACCGCCTACCTGACGGACCTGGCCAAGGTACAGCAGAAAAACCTCAAAGCCTTCAAGGACGAGGAAAACAATGCCCAGAGCTCGGGGCTGCAACAGGCAGCCAAGGCAGACGAACCGATTCTCGCCCAGCATTACGAGATTCTCGAGAAACTGGCACAGGCTCACAACGTGACCATAGCAGAGGCAAAGTAACTCCCCAGTGCCTCCCCGCGCGAACCCATCAGCCCTTCTCCTGACGAGCGACAGGAGCGGGCGGTGCGGTGCCCGGTATGAGCATTCCCCCTTCGAATTCTCTTGCCATGTTGTCATGGGCGGGTACACTGGCTCTGACAGGAGGCAAGATTTCCCCATGCAAACCCGGATTCTGGGCACCACCATGCCCGTCCTTGAAGTCGAACTGCAACCGAACGAGAGTGTGTTTTCAGAGAGCGGCGAACTCAGCTGGATGACCGGCTCGATTCAAATGACCACGCACACGCAGATGGGTGGAGGGGGCGGATTGTTCGGAGTCCTGAAGCGCGTTGCCGCCGGCGCCAGCATCTTCATGACCGAATACCGCGCATGGCAGTATCCCGGCGTGGTCTCATTCGCTACCAAGGTTCCGGGCCACATTGTGCCAGTCGAACTTGGCCAGGGCGCCGAATACCTGGTGCACCGTCACGGGTTCCTTTGCGCCACCGATCAGGTCACCATCACTCTCGGCTTTCAGCAGTCGCTGGGCGCGGGCATCTTCGGCGGCGACGGATTCCTGCTGCAGCGCATTAGCGGGTACGGTACTGCCTGGCTTGAACTGAGCGGCGAACTGATCCAGAAGAACCTGCAGCCAGGCGAAGTTCTGCGCGTGCACCCCGGTCACGTGGGGGCGTTCCAGGCATCGGTGAACTTCCAAATTACGACAGTGCCGGGAATCAAGAACATGATCTTCGGAGGCGATGGAATCTTTTTGGCCGAACTGGTCGGGCCGGGAACGGTGTGGCTGCAGACTCTGCCGATTTCGCGGCTGGCGCACCAGATCGGCGAGTACCTGCCGCGCGGCGAAAGCCGGCCGATGCAGTCGGCCGTTGGTGGCGGCCTGCTGGGCGGCATAGTGGGCTCGATTCTCAGTGGGGACCAGTAAGAGTCGCGGCGTTAGCGGAGCTTGCGGGGCTCGCGGAGTTAGAGAGTGCGGCAGCGTAGATTCGTGCTTTCCCCGGTCTCAGAATCGAGACCCGGGGGCACCCGGCACCCGGCGAAGCTTGAATGGGGTATTCGCAATATTCACGCCTAGCTCCGCTGTTTCCCAAGGAACGACATGACGAAAGAACCGGCCAAGACCCACGACTTTCGCAGCGATATCCTGTTTGCCTTCGGCTTGGCCGCAGCGGCCTACCTTGCGTGGCAGTTGCGCAATCTCCTCATCCTGCTCTATGTCTCAGCACTTTTTGCCGTGGTGTTGGCGCCGGTGGTGCAGGCTACGGGCCGCATACGCATCGCGGGCAGGCAACCGTTTAAAGGGCCGGTCGCCATCCTGGTTCTGATCGTCGTCATGGTTGGCGCGCTTATCGGCTTCGGCTTTCTTGCCTTTCCGCCGGTCGTCCATGACCTGCAGTCCTTCGGCACCTCTAAGCCGAGCCAGGTTCCCGATCTCATCGAAAAGCTTAAGAGCATTCCCTACGTCAATCGCCTTAACCTGAACACCAGCGTCGTGTACTCGCAACTGAAGGGGCTTGCGACGCAAACGGCGACGCAGGTCATCGAGTCCGTCTCAGAACTGGCCGGCAAAATTGTAAATGTAATCACCTGCTTCGTGCTGACGGTTTACTTCATTCTCGATGGCGATGAGGCATACCGATGGTGCCTTGCTTTTGTGCCGCCTGATCGGCGCCAGCGCCTGGACACAACACTGCGGCGCGCGGGGGTGGGAATGGGGAAGTGGCTGCTCGGGCAGTTGACCCTCATGGCCTTGCTCGGCCTCACCAGCGCCACCGTCTTTCTGCTGCTCAATATGCGTTACGCGTATGCGCTCGGGGTCATCGCCGGCTTGCTCAACATTGTTCCCGTGCTGGGCGCGGCCATCGCACTGGTTCTTGCCCTGCTGGTGGCGGCTCTTGACTCCTGGGGGCGCGTGCTGGGCGTGGTGATCTTCTTCGCCGTATATCTGCAGGTGGAGAATTCACTCCTGGCCCCGCGCATCATGAAGTCGCGCGTTGGCCTGCCATCGCTGGCCGTATTTATCGCACTGCTTGTGGGCTTTGAGCTTGCCGGAATTCCCGGCGCCATGGTCGCAGTTCCGACCGCGGTACTGGTGGCAGTCCTGCTCAACGAGTACCTGGTCTGGAAAGATGAGGCGGAGACGGCGCCAAGGCCTAGGCCGCAGGCTGGCGCATAGCTTCCAATGTGCTGGTAAGGTCGGTACCCAGCGATGCCTGCGTCTCAGGCGGCAGCTTTTCGCCATGGCTGGTGAGGTAGAAGACGTCGATCGCGGTTTCTCCCTCGGTGTCGATGAGCGCGACTTTGATATTGCACTGATGGGAGCTGAGGGTGAGCGCGATCTGGCGCAGCAGGCCAGGCAGGTCCTGCGCCACGACCTGCAGCAGCGTGGAGTGCGACGAGGAATCGGAATCGAACACGAGCCGCGTGGGCACCTCCACCTTGATGTTGCCGGGATGGTTCAAATGACGGCGCGCCTCAAGCAGTTGCTGCACCGAGATTTTTTGCGCCACCACGTCGTGCATGTTCTCGAGAAAGCGGTCCTTCTCGCTGGGGTTCAACTCGATGGTGCGATAGACGTCGGTGAAGTGGAAGCTGTCGACAATGACGCCGGCATCGTTTGAGAAAGCACCGGCGCGAACAATGTTCATGCCCCACGCGGCCAGCGTGCCCGCGACGTCGGCAAACAGCCGCGAACGGTCGCGCGTAATCACCGTAAGATCGTATAGCTGGCGGTTGGGCCTCAGGTCGAGCTGCACATTGTCTTTGTCGAGATTGAGCGCCATCTGGAAGTGATTGCGAATCTGCTCGGGGAGGCGGGTTTGCAGATAGCGTTGGGGAAGGCCCTCAAGAAATTGCCTGAGCTGGTCGTATTGGCTGACCGGGACCATCGATCGAATTCGATTCAACAGGGTCGGGTCGATGGCGGCGTGATAGCGGATCTCGTCGACCGAGCGATCCATGAAGTTCGCCGTAGACATATAAAACTGCCAGAGATTCTCGGCCTTCCACGGGGTGAGCGCATCCGGGTTCACGGCCTTGATGTCGGCAAAAGTCATGATCGTCAGCATCTTCAACAATTGCGGGCTTCCGATTTTCTCGGAAAAGCTGCGCACATTCTCGTAGTCGAAGATGTCGCGCCGCATCGCCTGCGACATTTCAAGATGCAGCCGGATCAGTTTGAGCACCGATTCGCGCTCTTCGGCGTCGAAGTCGAGCCGGGCCAGGAAAGCGTCGGCCAATTCCACCGATTGTCCCGCATGCTCGCCGGTGCGGCGCGCCTTGCCCGTATCGTGCAGCAGCAGGGCCAGCAGGAACAGATCGAGCCGGTCGATCTCAGGCAGCAGTTGCGCCAGCCGCTGCTCGTACTCATGGGTGGGCTGCCGCAGTCCGTGCACGTTGTCAATGCAGAGGAAGGTGTGCTCGTCGACGGTATAGCGGTGATAGCTGTCGCGGATGACCAACGCGTCGATGCCGTGAAACTCGGGGATCAGCATCTCCAGCACGCCCAACGCGTGCATGGTACGGAGGGCATGCGCAGCGTGGGGCGCGAGCAGCACCTCGCGCAGCGCATTCCACAGGTACGGACCCTCGGGAATATGAATGGCAAGCACGGGCAGCGCGTCGGTGATGCGGTCTTCAGCGGCCTGCGAAAGCGTGTAGCCGTGCGTGGCCATCAGCGAGAAGACACGCAGAATTGCCGCAGTGTCGTTGAACTGCGCCCCCTGCTGCACATCGATGCGGCCCTGGTCGAGCAAGAAGTCGGTTCCCGCAATGGGCGCTCTGCGCCGTCTGAACTGCCGGTAAAAGCTGACGGGAGCCGGCAGGTGCTCCATCAGCAGCGCGGCGCGGCGATAGATGACTCGCGCATGCCGGTAGTAGGTGCGCATCCAGTAGCTGGGGTCGGCGGTTCCGCGTGTCTCAAGGCCGATCGATCGAGCCGCCGCTTCGTCCTGCGACTGCCAGTCGAGCGTGTTGTCGTCGCGCCCGTGGCGGAAGTGCAGGAAACATCGCGCCGCCGCCAGAAAATCGAATGCCGCCTCGGCGTCGCCGCGCGCGCTCTGAAAGACGCTGCCCCGCTGCCGCGGCCATTCCCTGGTTTCTTTCAAGTGAAAGAGCACGGCGAACCAGACAGCGAGGTGGTAGTCGCGCAGGCCGCCGGGGCACTCTTTGAGATTGGGCTCGAGATGGAAGATGGTATTGCCGTATTTGGCGTGGCGGTTGCGGGCGATTTCGCCGAGCTTTTGCGTGATGTTGTTCCACTCGCTCAGTACCAGGCCGGGAAAGGTGACCTGGTGAAGTTGCTGGTAGAGCGGAAACTGGCCGGCCAGGTAGCGGCGATCGAGCGTGGCGAGAGTAAATTCGAGGTTGTCGGCATCGAATTTGCCGGCTTCCTTTACCGTGCGCGAACTGGGGCTGGCGCGCAGGCCGATATCCCACATCCCCTGAACGATGGCTCGGACCGCTTCGCGCGACTGCTCCTCGGTCTTCTCGTCGGCGAAGGCGAACAGCACGTCGATGTCGGAATAGGGGAAGAGATCCTTGCGTCCGTAACCGCCCAAAGCCAGCAGACAGACACTCTGCGTGGGCAGGTCGACAAAGGCCCGGCGCCACATTTCAATGAGGATACGGTCGACCACCGCCGATCGCCGACGGATCGCCGCAGTGCCGTCGCCGGTGCGCTCACAGGTCTGGCGGACAAGCGCCATCTCCCTGAGATACTGCTCCCGTAAATCGTCAACCGCTAGTGCGACTGGATGCATAAGATTGTCGGTGTGGCCTGCCGAAGCAAGAAAGGAATTGTTAACAGCATAAGACATATTTGCCCCGAGTGACACCCTTCGCTCTCACGGCGAGGCGAATCGTGGGCGAAATCCCGGGCTTGGATCAATTTCGCAAAAGTGAGTTAAGGCCCAAGCATCTCCTACAGTTAGGGGAGCCATCCAACCCCTTGGAACAAAGGCTCAACCGCCCGCGCGAATGAGCTATGATGTTGCGATCTCGGGGTGACCCACCGTGCACGACTTGAAAGACCTCGCCCTGGTTTCTGCCCTCCTCGCTTGCCTGGCCAGCGCAGGACCCTGTGCCCGGGCCCAGGAGCACGGCTCCTGTTCGCTCCCACTTCCGCCGGATTCCGCATCGTATAGCAGCATCTTCAACCTCCAGAAGGAGCAGTGGCTCGGCGATGTCGAAGCCGACGCGGTTGAGCCCGGCCTTACGCTGCAGCCGGAATCGGCGAGCAAGTACCTGACCCAAATCGGTAACCGGCTGGTGGCAGCCCTGCCGGCTACTTCAACCCGGTATTCGTTTCACATCTTCGAGTCCGACGGGGTTGCGGCTTTCGCGCTCGCCGGCGGACACATCTACGTCAGCCGCAAACTGGTGCTCGACGCGCAGAGCGAAGACGAGCTGGCTGCCGTGCTGGCGCAGGAGATCGGCCGTGCTTACATCCATCATTCGGCCTCTCTGGTTACGCTGCGTCTCGAAAAGCTGCTGCACGTTCGCTCCGTCAAAGGACGGTCCGACATTGAAGACAAGGTGGAACGGCTTCTAAACACTCCTCTCACCGAGGCCTCAGATCCGAAGCCAGGCGACCGCGATAAAGACGAACTACTAGCCGATCGCGTGGCCTTCTATGCCCTGATCAAGGCGGGCTATGTTCCCGAGGCGCTTACCACTTTGCTCGACCGCACGGGCGGCTACAATGACTTCGACGAAAGCGCATTTGCGCCGTACTTCGATTTCGAGTCCGACGCCGACGTGCGCGCCGGCCAGGCGCATGAAATTCTCGGTGATCTTCCCCTGGCCTGCCGCGATTCCAGGCCGCAATACCGGCCCGGCTTCAAGGTTTTCAAAGACGCACTTCGAAACTCGCGCATCGATCCGACCGTACCGGCTTCCCCGGGGCTCAAGTCGATTGCGCTCACGCCGCCCATGAATCCGGCACTATTGAACGTGCGGCTGAGCCGCAACGGCAAATACGCGCTGGCGCAGGACGAGTCGCAAAATCACGTGCTGAGCACCGATCCCCTCAAGCTGCTGTTCTCGATTGATGCGCGCGGTGCGGGGATGGCGCAGTTCACGCCCGACTCAAAAAGCGTGACCTTCTCCTGGCCGGCACTGCGGGTCGAAGACTGGGACGTGGCATCGAAGCAACGGGCCGGACTCCTCGACTGGGTGGACTACGAACGCTGCGGGCAAAGCAGTCTCTCGCCCAACGGGATGGTGTTCGCGTGTCTCACTTCAGAAGGCGAAAGACGCGGGCTCAAGGTTACCGATTTGAGTGACGGCCAAATCATTTTTCAGGACGCGCATTTTCCAAATCCCGATTCGGATTCGCTGACAAGACTGGACTCAATCCTGCGATGGAGCCAGGACGGGCGCTACCTTCTATATGCCGGCGGGCCTCTATTACACGCCCTGGATGTGAAAACAGGAAAGCAGGTGCCGATCCAGACGCTGCCCGGTTTCTCAGCCTCAAATCAGATTCAATTCGTCGATTCCGACCGGCTTTTGTACGGCTGCCGCTTTGACTACATTGCGCCTGGCCCGCAAAGCACGATGTGCCTCGCATCGTTTCCTCAACTCGAGCTCCACGGTCAGTTCAACCTAGACGGCAGGTTGTGGCTGGCGGCGGTCACCCGTGGCCCGCATGTGCTCGCAGGCCCCTTCGACGGCGCGTCAGCGCGTTTACTCGATCCCGCAGCCGGCAACCTGGGGCAGAAGTTCGATCTCGAGACCGTCGATCTCTCCGGTGACACGGTAGCGCAGGAAATCCAGGAGGGCGGGCTCTCAGTCGGCCAACTTGGCGGCCCAACGCAGACCTCACCTCTGCCAGTCACGCCGATTCAATCGTTCGAAGCAGCAGCGTTCAGTGCCGACGGCCGCTACCTGGCTTTGAGCGACCGCGCGCGTGGCGCGATCTGGGATCTGACCACGGGAAACAGGCTCAAAATCACCCATCCGTTCCGTGCAGCGGCGTTCGATGACCGTGGGCGGCTTGAAGCAATCCAGGTGAATCAGGAGCTGAAACCCGCCGGCGACGGAACGATCGATCGCGAGACCGACAAGGCGGCGTTGAATTTTACCGTTGGCGCAACGGCGGTGCAGTTCGGCGACGTGATTGTGGAGGTAGTGCCGCGCACCAGTGGCGACATTGTTGAAGATGTGGATCTGAACGGACTTGACGCTGCCACCAAGAGCGTCCTGTGGGCGAAGCACTTCTCGCAGGGTTTGCCCCGGCTGATACCCGTAGACGGCGATCGAGTGCTGTTGATGATGCCCTGGACGAGCAGCGACCGCGAAGAGGAGGTTCGCGGTCACAAGCAAGTCTTAATCCGGACTTCAGACGCGGTCAAAAAAGACGATAAAGCTGGAATGCTGGTGGAGGTCGTGAGCCGCAGGACCGGGGCCACCGAACGGCTCATGCTGGTTCCATCAAGCGATTCATACCCTGTGAATCCAGCGTACGCATCGCTGTTCGGCAATCTGCTGGCGGTTGAAGGCACTCATAACAACGCCACGATCTATCGAGAGACCGATGGTGAGCGCCTTTTCGGCCTGTTCGGCGCCGTTCTGGCCGGCGACGGCGGCCTTGGATTGATTGCGGCAAGGAACCGGCCGCAGGAGTTAACCCTCTACAATGTGGCCGGTGACCAGTTGGGCCACTGGACCCTCGACAGCCCGATACTCGCAGCCCGGATTATTCCGGAGAAGAAGCAACTGCTGGCGCTGACGGCCACGCAAAGGGTGTATGCGTTCGACCTGCAGCCTTCAGCACCAGCTGCCCAGCCGTGACTTCGCAGCGTGCGCACCGATTGGAGCCCAATGTCGCTCCCATCGAATGCGGGGCGGCGCGGATTATCGATTCAGCGAACTACAGCGCGTTTTCGCCGCGCTCGTCGTTGCGGATGCGAATGGCTTCGTCGACTTTGGTGATAAAGATTTTTCCGTCGCCGATGCGCCCGGTGCGCGCCGCGCCCACGATAGCCCCGATAGCCTTGTCCTTCAGGTCGTCGTGAATCACCATCTCGATCTTCACCTTGGGCAAAAGGTCGACGGTGTATTCGCGGCCGCGATAGAACTCGGTGTGGCCCTTCTGGCGGCCGTGGCCGCGGGCCTCGAGAATCGTCATTCCTTCAATGCCTGCTTCGAGCAGCGCATCCTTGACGGCATCCAGCTTGGAGGGCTGGAGAATAGCTTCAATCTTGAGCATACGAAAAATGCCTCGCTCGTTAGCGTAACAGGCGGGGCCGCACGCTGGCAGTCGCCGCTGTTGAGTTTTACCGGCTGGCCGGTACGGTTCAGGGCCGGGTGTCTGGGGCGCTCTCCGGCCCCATATTCACGCGCCGTGCCGGACCCTCAGACGGTTACCATCCGTTCCGACATCGTACTGCGAAAGGGATGAAGAATGGAATTGCCGGATTGATTCATTCACAGAAACACTCCATCAGGAATTGAAGTCGTAACCCTCTTCGCCGTGCTGGGAGAGATCGAGACCGGCAGCCTCCTGCTCTGCGCTCAGGCGCAGGCCGATGACCTTGTCTACCGCAAACAACAAAATGAGCGTGCCCACAATCGACACACCCCAGGAGATGCCGACGGCGGTAAGCTGGTTGAGAATCTGACCCCAGTGGCCGTCGATGCCGCCCGTCGCCACGCCCTTGCCGTAGATCGGGTTGATGGCCGAGACGGCAAAGACGCCGGTGAGGATCGCACCCAGCGTACCGCCCGCGCCGTGCACGCCGAAGGCGTCGAGCGAGTCGTCGTAGCCAAACAGGCTTTTGACCTTGAACACCATGAAGGAGCAGACGAATCCGGCCGCCAGACCGATGAACAGCGCCGACATGGGCTGAACGAAACCCGAAGCCGGGGTGATGGCCACGAGGCCGGCAACGGCGCCTGAGATAGCGCCCAGGGCGGTCGGCTTGCCGTTGTGAATCCACTCAAAGATGGTCCAGCCCAGCGCCGCCGCAGCCGTAGCAAAGTGGGTGTTGATAAAGGCGCTGGTAGCCAGCGAGCTTGCCGCCAGCGCGCTGCCGGCGTTGAATCCAAACCAGCCCACCCAAAGCAGGCATGCGCCAATGAAGCTCAGCACCAGCGAGTGCGGCGCCATTTTGGTGGTGGGGTAGCCGAGGCGTTTGCCCAGGTAGAGCGCGCAAACCAGCGCCGACACTCCCGAAGTTATGTGCACCACGGTGCCGCCGGCGAAATCGAGCGAAGGAATCTTGCCGCCATTGGCATTCAACAATCCGCCCACGCCCCACACCATGTGGGCCATGGGACTGTAGACAACGATCGACCACAGCGAAAGAAAGACTGCCATGGCGCTGAACTTCATGCGTTCGGCAAAGGCGCCGCAGATAAGCGCCGGGGTGATGATAGCGAACATGAGCTGGTAGATCATGTAGGTTTGTTCGGGGATGGTCTGCACGTAGAAGTTCTGCGGATCGGGGTTGATGGACACGCCTTTGAGGAACAGATGCTCAAAGCCGCCGATAAATGCATTGCCGTGGCCGAAGGCCAGCGAGTATCCGCAGATGGCCCAGATGATGGTGACCATGCACATCATGGCGAAGCTCTGCATCAGGGTGCCCAGGATGTTTTTCTTGCGCACCAGGCCGCCATAAAACAGCGCCAGGCCGGGACCGGTCATGAGCAGAACCAGCGCGGCAGAGGTCAGCATCCAGGCGTTGTCGCCAGCCGACTGAGCATTTTGGACGGCTTGCTGAAGGGCGGCAATCTGAGCCTGGGTGGCGGGCGCAGAGGCGGGAGCCGTTTGGGCGGCGATGGGCAGCGGAATTGCGATCAACACCAACACCAGCAGCAGGCAAGTACACAATCGGGACATCGTTTTTCGCTCCGAGATGAAAAAGATCCGCGTAAGAATGCGGACGGGATGAGATTTGAGAATTACCGAGAACAAGGTGGCACGGCCCGAGTCCCGCGAGCCAGGGCGGTTCTGCCGGAGGCCGCAGGAAGACGCCTGAAGGCCCGTACCGAAGCCACCCTTAGAAATAGCGAGATGCGAGTGCGCTTTAAAAATATTTTCATAGCCAGACGAGCCGGAACGCAAGTTTTATGAGCAATCTTCATTGCTTCCTTATGACTTTGTTGAGATTGAGCGAATTTCAGCGCCACCAAAACCCCGCAACGATGCCACCGAGCCGAGAATCGGCGGCTGCGCTATAGTGGATGTATGGCGGCGACCCTGGAGCGCGATCGGTATCTGTTCGGCAACCTGGAGAGCAGCGGCAAAAATCGCGCCAAACTGCAGGAAGTGAGTTACGGGTTCGAGCAGCCCGAGGGCGTATTCCTGACCACGCTCGACTTCGCGGTGAACTGGATCAGAAAAAGCTCTCTCTGGCCCATGACCTTCGGGCTGGCCTGCTGTGCCATCGAGATGATGTCGATGGGCGCCTCCCGATTCGACATCGCCCGGTTCGGAGCCGAGGTCTTCCGGCCGTCGCCGCGGCAATCGGACCTGATCATCATTGCCGGCCGCGTGTCGCAGAAGATGGCGCCGGTCATCCGCCGTCTCTATGACCAGATGCCCGAGCCCAAATGGGTTATTTCCATGGGCGCCTGCGCCACATCGGGCGGCGTGTTCAACAACTACGCGCTGGTGCAGGGAGTGAACCAGGTGATTCCGGTGGATGTGTACGTGCCAGGATGCCCGCCGCGGCCCGAGCAGTTGATCTACGCGATTACACTGCTGCAGGAAAAGATCCAGCGCGAACCGCGCAGCCTGCTGAAGACGCTCAACGTCGAATAACTCCTCAGAAAAACAGCAGAAATAATTCCCTCGAAAATTAGTGAAAAAGGGCTGATTTTGTGTCTAAGTCCTTTAGAACGCGAATTCGCCCATTTTCACATTTGTAACAAAATTCTTGTTACATTTTCCAGCTAACATACTTTGTTTGCTTATAGTTGGTGTCGGACGAGCCTATTTACTTTTAGTGCACCCCGGGGGAGGGGGTGGGGGGGTTATATTTCTCGCCATCAAGGAGCAGTGAGATATTACCAGAGAGTAACGGGGCGCCGGGCTGGGATGGAAGGTCATGCGTCTTTAGTATGCGGGAAAAGGTGGAAATTAACGGCAAAAGCGGCGGAGTCAGCAGGCCGGCGGAGTTCCGCCCCGGAACCAGGTGAAAAAGCAGATCGTTCGGCTCCGGTGGTACCAAGGGGGTCGACGGGGACCTGCGGTGAGGAGGCTGGGCGCCCGGCGATGGCGAACTTCTTGTCCGGGAACTCCGCGCTCCGCCGGAAAACTGCCTGCTGCCGCGTTTGCAGATGGCAGAGCTTTTGGCTTCGGGGAGTGTTTGGAGATGAGTCATCTCCGGTTGGGCGGTGATAGGCCCGCAATCACTATGTCAGTTCTCGGTCAACATCCCTTGCATTCCTAGGGGTAGTGTGAGAACATTCCCCTTGGAAGCAAAGGGGAGACGATGGATAGCTCGAAGCTTGAGTTTCTGCGCGGGACGCTGGATGTTTTAATCCTGAAGGCGCTGGTGTGGGGGCCTCTGCATGGGTACGCCATCACGAGCCTGATCCGGCGGCAGAGCGATGAGGCGCTCCTGCTGGAGGAAGGCACGCTGTATCCGGCGCTATGGCGGCTGGAGAACAAGGGATTGCTCGCGTCCGAGTGGGGACTTTCGGAAAACAACCGCAAGGCGAAGTTCTACCGGCTGACGAGCGCTGGAAGGCGCCAGTTGCAGCAGGAGACGAAAACGTGGGAGGCGTACGCGACGGCGGTGGCCAAGGTGCTGGGCGCGGCGAACCCGCCGGCGGCCGAGGAGGCGGGATGAAGATGAATCCCAAATGGCGGCGGTATGACCGGCTGCTGGGGCCGGACGCGGCGGGGGATGTGCGCGCGGAACTGCGGTTCCACCTTGAGGCGAAGATAGACGAGCTGATGGCTCAGGGATGGAGCGCGGAGGAGGCTCGACGCGACGCGGAGCGGATGTTTGGCGATCTGCGCGCGGTGCAGTGCGTAGGCGAGCGGATTGGAGAGCGTATGGAGCGGCGCAGGCGGTGGCGGGAGTATTGGAGCGATGCGGTGCGGGATGTGCGGTATGCGGTGCGCATTCTGGCGAAGTCACCGGGGTTCACGGCGGTGATTGTGTTGACGCTGGCGTTGGGGATTGGCGCCAACACGGCGATCTTCACGCTGGTCGATGCAGTGCTGCTGCGATCGATTCCGGTTCTCGATCCACAGCAACTGGTGGTGCCGCAGTGGTCAGCGCGCAATGAACCGCGCAAGGTGGGGTTTCACACCTTCGGGGATTGCTCCGACAACCGCGAAGATACGGTCGGATGCGTATTCTCGTACCCGATGTTTCAGGAATTTGAGAGTCAAAAGAATCTTTTCACGGATACGGCGGCCTTCATTGGGCCCTATCAGATGGACCTGAGCGGCAATGGAGCGGCGGCGATTGCCCAGGGAGAGCTGGTCTCGGGAAGCTACTTCCAGACGCTTGGTGTGTCCGCGGTGCTGGGGCGGACGCTGATGCCTGAAGATGAAAAGCCGGGAGCGCCCTCTGTGGCCGTTCTCGACTATGGATACTGGCAGCGCGCCTTCGGTGGATCGCCTGCGGTAATTGGGCGAACCTTTCACCTGAACCAAGCGGCCTTCACGATTGTCGGCGTCACGGAGCCGGAGTTCACGCGGCTCACTCCCGGCAAGGCGGTCGATCTGTGGGTTTCAGTCAATCAGACTTCGGCTCTTGGCCTGAAGCAGAGTCTTACTGATGCCACTGACTGGTGGCTGGTTGTGGTGGGACGGCTGCGGCCCGGAGTATCCCGCGCGCAGGCGCAGGGAGCGCTGAATGCGCTCTACCTGAATGAGATGTTTCATGGAGCAAAGGTGGGCTGGGATTTGACCGACAATCCGCGGCTATATCTGGAGCCAGCCCAGGTAGCGTTGACAGGCATCCGGAGTATGTATGGCAAGCCGCTTCTGCTGCTGATGGCAGCGGTGGGGCTTATTCTGCTGATCGCCTGCGCGAACGTGGCGGGTCTGATGCTGGCGCGTGCGACGGTTCGCGAGCGCGAAATGGCGGTGCGGCTGGCGATGGGCGCGGCGAAGCGCCGCGTCGTTCGCCAGCTACTGACAGAGAGCCTGCTGGTCTCCTGCATCGGGGCAGCACTCGGCGCGATCTTAGCGCCTGTCGGCGTTTCAAGCCTGGCTGCGTTCTTCGCGAAGAATACGTATTCGGCCCTGTATCTCGATCTCCATGTGGATGCGCGGGTCCTGCTCTTCACCATTGCTGCCGCGCTGCTGACGGGAATCGGATTCGGTCTCGCTCCCGCATTTTGCGGAGCGCGTGCCGGAGTGACGGAGCAGCTGAAAGGGAATACCACAACGGCTGCGGCCACGCACGGGCGGGGCCGCATTGTCGGCCTGGGAAGCGCGCTGGTTGTGCTTCAGGTGACGCTTTCCATGATCGTGCTGAGCGGCGCGGGCCTGCTGCTGCGGACACTGGACAATCTGCACAAGATTGAACCCGGCTTCGACACGCATAATTTGATTCTCTTCGGCATCAACCCCAAGCTGGCCGGCGACACGGACGCGCAAATCCACGAACTGTACACTGTGTTGCAGTCGAAGCTCGCCGGGCTGCCGGGCGTGACGAGCGTGAGTTATTCCTCTGAAGCGCTTCTCGATGGAGGCTATTCGGGTCGGAATGTCCGTGTGGAGGGCCTTGCCAGCAAAGGTCTCGTCCCAGTGCAAACGCTCTCGGTCGGACCGGGCTACTTCAAGACAATGAAGATTCCTCTGCTGGAGGGTCGCCTGCTGGACGAGACAGACACGGACGCCACGAGGCATGTGCTGGTGAATCGCATGTTCGTGCAGGAGTACGCTTCAGGCCGGAATCCGATTGGGCTGCACTTCAGCGGCAGAAGACCCGACGATCCGCAGTGGGAGGTCGTGGGGGTGGTCGGCGACACCAAATTCGGCTTTCTGCGCAGGGACGATGCGCCCATGGTCTACGTGTCGCTAGCATCCGAGGGCGCGACGTTTGCGGTGCGAACGGGGATGGCGCCGGCTGCGCTGATGCCGACCGTGCGCAACGCCGTAAATTCCGTCGATCCGAACCTGCCGATAGTACGCTTGCGCACGCAGACCGATTCGATCGACCGTCTGCTCTTTAACGAGCGTCTGATGGCTCGGCTCCTCAGCCTGTTCGCAGCAGTGGGCCTGGCGCTCGCCTGCATCGGCCTGTATGGCTTGCTTTCGTACGAAGTGGGACGGCGCACGCGCGAAATCGGGATCCGCACGGCCCTGGGAGCGCAGCGTAGTCAGATCGCTTCGATGGTGGTGCGGCGCGGGATTGTGCTGGTGATGGCGGGAGCGCTGGGAGGGTGCGCTGCGGCGCTCGCGGTTACGCGCCTCTTGACAAGCTTACTCTACGACGTCCGGCCCACCGACCCAACTACCCTCGCTCTAACTGCGAGCCTGCTTCTGCTGGTCGGAATTATGGCGTGCCTGCTGCCAGCGCGGCGGGCGGGGACAGTCAATCCGATGCATGCGTTGCGCAGCGAGTAATAAAGTCGGTTTGATTGAGTGTCACATCTTCATCGCAATAGGGCTTCGCAATTTGACCTCCCGGGCGGTTGGTCGCCGATACTTCCGTTACGTGATTTGGATCAGGCTACGTCCGGTTTGGCGGTGATTGGTCCAGAACTTGAGATTGGCAGTTAGCAAATCCCTCCCCGGTCTCCAAAAGCGAGAGACCGGGGCGCCCTCATCGTGGTTTGGGAAGATCATCGGGACCGGAACCCGCCATTTGCTCTCACCTTTGAATTTCAATCACTCGAAACTCGACAGTCTTAGAGCTATTGTTCCGCAGTCGAAATGGCAGCTCTCTGGGCATGAGCGTCGCCGTGTTCCTGTCCAAGTCCACATGCCGGAAGGGTGGCATCTCATTCAAGAGGCCCCCGCCGTTGATGCCGAGAAGCACACAGTCGCCAGGGAAGGACGTGCTCTTGAACGACGCCCCCGGCTCTAGCCTGATGTCCAAAATAGAGAGCGTTGGACCCTTCTTGCCCTCTTCAATTGGGCTCTTTGCGACGCTTGGAACCCTCGAAGAAGCAACCAGCCCATCGCAATTCATGCCTCCATGAACCACGGTGCAGCCATAGCTGGCCGACGAGGCGATCTGCGCCATACCCACCACTGGACAGCACAGAGCTGCAATGGCAAACGTAGTACGCATAAAATCCCTCCTTAGCTTCCAATACCGCCGGTATTTCGATGACTATCGAGCGGCTGGGTGGCACGCCCATTTTTTCATCTTCGTTCTTCTACTATGAGGGTGCCGGTTAAGATTTCAAAAACATAGCTTGCGCCACCTGCCCGATGATCCGGGTTCGTCCCAGCCCACCCTTCGATAGAAAAAATCGAAGGATGGGGCACCCTGATGGTGGGAGGATGAAGACGAAAAACATGGGTGCGCCACCCGCCGCCACCTGCGGCTGATCGGCGGCCTGTGCTTGCCAATCCAATTCATGGCCGCGCATAATGAGCCTGGTTTTCTTCCCTCAACTACCAGTGCGTTTCGGCTGAGCGCGGTTGTTGCGCGCCGCGGAGGTTCCCCTGAATGCGCGAATTTTGGCAGGCGGTGTCATGGGCGGCGCTTGCGGCGGCCACGGCCGGGGCGCAAACGAATTTCGGAAGTGTGAACCTGGGCGAGAGCGCGACTGCAACGGCGACCCTGACGGTGGCGGCGCCCGCAACCGCCGGAAGCGTCTCGGTGGTGACGCAGGGCGCAACGGGGCTCGACTTTACTGATGCGGGGACGGGTACGTGTGCAGCGGGAGCGAATTATGCAGCGGGGCAAACGTGCACGGTGGATGTGCTGTTCAAGCCGGCATACGCGGGGACTCGCTACGGGCAGGCCGCACTGAGGGACGCGACGGGGAACACCATCGCGTTGGCGAACCTGGTGGGGGTGGGGATCGGGCCGCAGGTAACGTTTAATCCGGCTCCCGCGACTGGGATTCTGGCGCTGGCATACGGCGTTCCGCTGAATAACCCGTTCGGCGTGGCATTGGACGGCAACGGGGACCTTTACATTGCGGATAACCGAAACGGCCGCGTGGTGGAGATGCCTTCGGGGGGAGGAGCGCCGATTGCCATCGCTCCGGTCGTGAACGGAAAGGCGCTGATCGACCCCGGCGGAGTGGCTGTGGATGGAGCGGGGAACCTGTACATCTCCGATCTGGACGGCGATGTGGTGATGGAGGTTCCTGCAGACGGCAGCGCGCCTATCGCAATGGACCCCGCGGTGAATGGGAAAGGACTGAGTTATCCGTGCGGGATGGTGGCAGACTCGGCTGGGAATCTGTACGTTGCCGATGTGGATAATGCGCGCGTGCTGAAGATGCCGGCAGGCGGCGGCACGCCCGTGGAGGTGGATGCTTCAGTGAATGGAGCCGGGTTGAAATACCCGGTGGCTGTCGCGCTTGATACGGCAGGCGATTTGTATATCGCAGACTACTTCGCAGACCGGGTGGTGCAGGTTCCAGCGGGCGGAGGTCCGGCGGTGGCGATTAATCCGACGGTCAATGGCGCGGGGTTGACGTTGCCGTATGGGATCGCTGTGGATGCCGCCGGGGATTTGTTCATCGCGGACGCACTGAATCGCGTGGTGGAGGTGCCGGCGGATGGAAGCGCGGCGTTTGCCATTGTGCCGGTGGCCAATGGGTTGGGGCTGAACGATCCCATCGGTATCGCGCTGGACGGAGCAGGGGACCTGTTTATCGCCGATTTGTTCAACAACCGAATTGTCGAAGTGCAGCGGGGACAGTCGCCGGAGCTGAACTTTGCAGCTACAGCAGCGGGTGCAACGAGCAGCGACAGTCCGCAGACGGTATTGGCGCAGAATGGCGGCAACGCGGCGTTGAGCTTCCCGGTTCCGGCCTCGGGCCAGAACCCCGCGATCACGCAGGGATTCACGCTCGGTTCGGGTGGCGCGGGAGATTGCGCAGTAGAAACGGCGAGCACCGGAACGGCCACCACACTGGCGCCGGGCGCGTCGTGCCTTTTGGCGATCAGCTTTCAGCCGGCGGCAGCGGGAAGCGCCGCCGGCGCGCTCACGATGGTGGATAACAGCATGAATGCGGGTGGCCCGGGGTATTCAACGCAGACCGTTGCATTGAGCGGCAACGCGCCGGTGGTGACGCTATCGGCGCCGCGCGTGGACTTTGGGCCGCAGGCAGTGGGCAGCAGCAGCGGGTCGCAGCATCTCACGCTGACCAATACGGGCAGTGGGACGCTGAGCTTTGCCGGCATCGCTCTAACAGGCGCTGACGCGGCGGCGTTCAGCATCACCAACGGGTGCGGATCGGTGCTGGCCGTGGGAGCAAGCTGCAGCATCGATCTAACCTTTGCGCCGTCTGCGCAGGGAGCCATGACGGCGGCCGTCACCATTACCGGCAATGCGAATGGATCGCCGCTTAGCTTGCCACTGTCGGGCCAGGGCGTATTTCAGGCCGGAGTGACCGTGAACCCGGCAAATCAAAGCATCACGACGGCGCAGGGACTGGTTGTCACCGTAACGGTGGACGGTGAAAGCGGAAGCGCGACGCCGACGGGAAGCGTAACCCTGACCAGCGGCACCTATAACTCCGGACCAGTATCGCTGACGGCGGGCGTGGCCACAATATCTGTTCAAGCGGGATCGCTGCCGGCCGGGACCGATAGCCTGACGGCGGCGTATGCGCCCGATCATGCGAGCGTTCTGAGGTATGCGGGAGGATCGGGAACAGCGTCGATCACGGTGACTGCAGCGGTCGCGGCAACGGCGCCCGCTGCGTCGACGGGAGCTGCCAGCTCAATCACCTATAGCAGCGCCTCAGTTGCCGGTACAGTAAGTCCGAACGGCGCCGACACCGAGGTGTGGTTTGTGTACAGCGACAGCAGCACACTGGCGGGTGCGAGCCAGACAACATCACAGGACATCGGCTCAGGGAGTGCACCGGTGCAGGTGAGCGCTAACCTGGCGGGACTGGACGACAGCCTTACGTTCTACTATCGCGTGGTGGCGCAGAACAGCGCAGGAACAACCAACGGCGCCATCAACTCGTTTTCGACGCCGCCCGCGCCCTATTTTTCAATCCAGCCGGGCGCGCCGCTTTCGGTCCAGCCAGGCGCCGTGACAGGCAATACCTCAACGGTCACGGTGGCGCCGTGGAATTGGTTTACGGGAACGGTGAGTCTGAGCTGTGCCATTGCACCCGCCACGGAAACCGATCCGCCTGCGTGCAGCGTGCCTGCTTCCGTGACCATTACCGGATCGAGTTCGCAGACGGCTACGATCACCGTAATGACGACAGCGGCGAGCACAACGGCAGCGGGCAGCGAGGCTGGGTTTAGCTGGCCGTGGGGCGCCGGCGGAATTGCTCTGGCGTGCATACTGTGGCGGCGGAAGCGCGGGAGTGCGTGGGCGGCGATGATTGCAGTAATGATGCTGGCTGTGGCGGGCGGGTGCGGAGGCGGCGGGAGAACAACGCCGATCGGGAGCGGCCCGCCTGCCGATCCAGGAACCAGCGCCGGGGCTTACACGATTACAGTCACCGCGGTTTCAGGATCGATAACACAGACGGCCTCGATTGCTCTCACCGTGCATTGATGCGCAAGGCGCCAACAATGGATGCGTAGGGCGCATTCCGCTTTCGCGACGAAAGAGCCGGAATTGGCTTCCTGGACTTGTGATTCGTCAAGATGCCATCGGGCCGGACAGCTGGCTGTTGGGCGCGGAGTGTTCGCGGTCTCCCCGGTCCCCAAATGCGAGGGACCGGTGGCACCCTCATCTGGGTTGGAAAAAGTCACCGGAACAGTGGCCACCTGCCTTCCCTCGATAGCTGTAATCGATTTAATCAATTATGACCAATTATTTGATCATTTTAGAGGAATATGAAAAATACTTGCTGACAGAGTTGCCAGGGTTCTCTATACTTTGTGCCGCGAGACATTCGACCGAGAAATGAGGTTTATTCCTGTGAAGCAATCAACTCTGTTGCGCACGACCTTCGCTGTGCTTGCAGGCCTGTCTTTATCGTTGACGGGCGGAGTAGCGGCGATCGCCCAACCCGACAACCATCCAGGCAAAATCCTGGCTGGCTTTTTTGAAGAGTGGAGCATTTACTACGCGAACTATAACCTTGCCAATCTCCAGAGCAATGGGTCGGCGGCCAAGCTGTCGCATCTGATCTATGCCTTTGGGGACGTGTCGGCGAGTGCCTCGGCCCCTTCGACCGACACCTGCGTTATCGCGGATCCCTGGGCTGACTTTGAGGACAATGGCCTGCCCCCGGTGGGTGGCATTGCCGATACATGGCCCCTCTACGGCAATTTCGCCGAGATACTCAAGCTGAAGCAGCTCTATCCCCAGTTAAAGACGTTAATTTCACTGGGCGGCGCGAGTGCTGCCGAGGCGCAGGCTTTTTCGACGGCAGCCAGCACGGAGCAAGGGCGGCAGGCGCTGGTCTCATCGTGCATCAACATGTTCGTGGTGGGCAATGTGGGCAGTGACTGGAACGGAAATATCACCGCGCCGGGGCTTTTCGACGGGATCCATATCGATTGGGAGTTTCCAGCAGCCACCGACACGACGAACTTTACTCTTCTGCTCAAAGAATTCCGTAAGCAGCTCGACGCTCTCAGCGCCCAGACGGGCAAGCAGTATTTATTGAGCTTTGACGGACCCGCCGGCGCGCAGAACTACACAAATATCGACTTGAAAAGTGCCGCTGAGCTGGTGAATTTCATCACCGTGGATGGCTATAACTACGCCGGAAGCTGGGATACGGTGACCAACGACGCCTCGCCGCTCTTCGATTCGCGCCAGGATCCAGACTTCGGGCAAGACCTGGACATCGAAGATACGGCAGCGGCTTATTTGAAAGCCGGGGTGCCCGCGCAGAAGTACGTGATGGGCGTGCCCCTTTACGGAGCCGGCTGGACGGGCGTGCCCGACAAAGATCATGGCCTCTATCAGAGCTCTACCGGACCGTCGGCGGTTCCTCTGGCGAACGGAACCGGGGTGTGCACCGACCTGAGCGGCAATACGCCGGGATGCGACGTATTGCTGACACCGGGAGTTGCGACGTATTCCACTTTGGCGAATCTGACTGCGAACGGCTATAAGAACTACTTTGATCCGATCAGGGTAGCAGCCTGGCTCTATGACCCCGCCTCGGGGACCTTCTTCACCTACGACACTCCGGCGACTGCTTTTGTGAAGACGCTCTTCATTCAGACGCGTGTCCCGGGCGGGCTGGGCGGCGCGTTTGTGTGGGCAGTAAAAGACGATGACGCAAACGGCACGATGGTGAAAGTGCTGGCCCGGGGGCTCGGCCGATAACCTGGACTTGCGCAAGACGGTCGGGTGTCGAACGGCGTGCGGCGGTTGGGGCGAATGCCACGGTCTGGTGTGGTCGCCGCCGGCGGCTCTGTCGTTGTCCGAGCGGCGAATACTTCCCGAAAAGATCATCGCAGCGGCTCTGGAACGGTTCCAGAATTCATGTGCCCCCTTGAGATCAGTGAGAGGTGGCATTTTCTTGAGGAAAATGCCACTCAGCAACCGTGGCTCCTGGGTACAGCAATTCTGGAACCGCTGTAATAGCCGCGGGGAATGTTTAGAGATGGACAATGTCCGGGTTGACGGTCAACCGCCAACAATCCATCTAAACTCAAATTGAGGTTCAGCCGGAGCCGCTTAATTTGGCACTCTTCAGGCATACGGACGGGTCCACGCGATTGCGGCCAATTTGCTGGCGGCTGTTGAGGTCATACTCAAGGAGCCATGTTTGAGGCTGACTAAAGGCGGCGCTGATCCCGCGTGCCTTGATAAACTGAGTGTCACTTTCCTGAGATACCTGCATATCCGGTGACGGAGGATAGTGCGATTCGCGTTCAAAATCTGCCCACTGTGCCGTATTTTCTATTCATGCTGCTGCTTTCCGCCTGCAGATTCGCCGTTTGTTGGCTGAACTTTGTCCTATTCTTGGGAAGTTTCGCAGCCCTTGTAGATCAGGCAAAAGAGATATCAGTTCAGTTTGAGCCAAGGGCTCTTGCCGCAATCTCCTTTCTCGCCGTTACTTCGATTGCAGCCAGTGCAGCGTGGTGGACGACTCTGTGCAAGATGCGCTCGCATCGAATTTGGGTGACCGTTGTCAGCATGCTTTATCTGCTAACCGTGGCTTACTTGTTTTTTGCAATTCCATCCTTTCTCCACTCACAACCTATGATCTGGTTGCCTGTGGTGGTCGGGGCTTTGGGCCTAGTTGCATACCTGCCACCATTCAGACTCCGAATTTCGATGGACGTGTCCTCCTATCGGGTGAAGGGCGCTGAACAGAGGCGAGAGGAGTTTCACATTTCGCTCTGAATGCCGCGAAATACGTGATTGACTTTCGGAGCAAAGGAGATAGAGTGATTCGAGTTCGAAACTTACCATCGTCAGCGTTCATTTTGCTGCTCGCCTTATGCAGGTTCGTGATCTGCTGGATTTACTGCTATATTTTCATCATTTTCTCGAGCAGCCTTTGGTCCAACATCACGCGATTTTCGATTCGCAATAATCAGGCAGAGTTGATCTTGATTGTCTACCTGGCGGCCGTAGCCGGCGCATCCTGCGCGGCATGGTGGGCGACCCTGTGCAACGTGCGTTCACAGCGCATTTGGGTGATCGCGGTTAGCGCCTCATATATGGCGACCACGGCTCTATATGTCGTAGTGCGGCCGTCCGTCGTTCATTCGCCCGGCCAATGGTCTCTGTTCTGGGTGATTGCGCTGCTGGGTTTGGCGGCCTTTCTGGCGCCGCACCGAGTCCAGATTTCATTGAATTTCTCCACGTACCGATTGAACAGCCCTGATCAGAAGATTAAAGACTTGAGCGTTACGTTCTAGATTCTGAGTACGAGGAAGGCATGCGGCGAAGCAATGATCGACGATCTCGGGCGGATTGTCGCCCATCCATCAGTTATGAAAAAGTAACTACGCGGCTTGACGGTGATTCGCCCGAAACTCGCCCGGCTGCGTAGGTCTTCAGATGCGGTGGCGCGGCCCATCTCCAGAAACACTCGCTCGACATTCTTGGGCATGTGTTGCATCCGTAAGACTGCGAGGACTAGCATTGGGGCTCGATATTGGGAGTTCTCTGCAAGGGTCTGACGATGCGAAATCTGGTGCTGCTGCTCATGTTCGCGGTGGTTGCTATACCTGCTCCGGCGGCCAGGCGGGTCACGGTCGATCAACTCGATCAGGCGCTCGCCAAGGTCAAGAGCAAGCCAGATCAAGAG
>DATJSB010000333.1:0-7266 GCA_035504315.1 Occallatibacter sp. | reverse complement strand
CTCAGCGAGCGCGCTTTAGTGCGAGAGAAACGTCCCTCAGGGGTTAAAACCCCGACTCATTCTCTGGACCTTATCGGCACGGATAAATCCGTGCCCTTGTTACAAAACACCCCAGCGCGAGTTTTTCCGCAACCTGTAAAGCCGTGCCTTTTCAAAACTCGGCTTTCACCACGGGCTGCTAAGGGAGTGAGGGAGTGAGGAACTGGGGGCTGAGCGTGGGCGCCGGCCTACGCCCCGGCAACAATCGACTCCAGTGCCTCAAAGCAACTCGTATCCAGCCGGTGGGGCACCTCGCGGGAGATGTTGTACATGGCCTGCTCGGGGGTGAGGCCTGACCGGTAGGGGCGATCTTCGGTCATCGCGCCGTAGATGTCTGCAACGGTGATGATGCGCGCCTCGATGGGCAGATCGGCAGCCGCGAGGCCGTTCGGATAGCCGGAGCCGTCAAGCTTTTCGTGATGCGCGCCGGCAATTGCGGCCAGCTCGGCAAACGGGCCGATTCTGGAAAGGATCTCGCGGGTGAGGTTCGGATGTTCGCGGACCACTCGCCATTCATCTTCATTGAGTGCGGAGGGCTTGTCGAGGATGGAATTGGGTACGCGAAGCTTTCCCAGGTCGTGCAGCAGGGCCGCTCGATGGACCAGCCGGGTGCGATCCTTGTTCAGGCCGAGCACGCGGGCAATTTCAATGGCCACCTGGGTCACACCCAGCGAGTGACGGAAGGTGAACGACGACTTGGCGTCGACGACGTCGGAGAATGCCTCGCAGATGAGGTCAATGTCGCCCGCCTTGAGCTGGCCGATGCCGTCAGGTGCGAGGTCGAGAACGGCTGCCCGGCTGTCAACCTCGGGACTTGCGTGGCTGGCGTAGCGCCACAGCTTTCCCTGGCGATGAAGCTGATCGGCTAAGCGGACGATCTTGGGATCGAACCAGCGCTCGCTGCGTTCGGTCAGAACGTGAATCGCCGCGTCAGGGCCGTGTTCGAAAGCGTATACATCGAGGAACTGCGCAATCGAGACGATGCGCGATTCGAGCGGGATGTGATGACGAGTGCGGTGTCCGGGGAAGCCGCTGCCGTCCCATTTCTCGTCGACGCCGCGAACCGCTTCGGCGACCCCGTCGCCAAGTCCCAGTTTGCGCAGAATACGGGCGCCGCGATCGCAGCGGAGAGAGATGATGGACTCGCTTTTGCGGCGCTGCGCAAAACCGAGGTGGAGCAGGTTGGCGGCGCGGCTCAGCGTGCTCTCCTGGCGTTGGCCGGTGTTCCAAAGCAGCGTGAAGATCGACAGCCCGCGCTGGCTGGACCGGTCGGCATCTTCGGTTGGGCGCTCAGAGCGGGAACTGTAGTTTTCTTCGCCCAGGATCTCACTGAGATGGTCGACATTACTGCCGCAGCCCACGTCTTTGAGCAGGAGCGCGTAGTAGAGGTTGCCCATCCGCGATGCAGGCAGAGACAGAGCTTCTCCGAGACGCATGCCCAGCACGCAGGAGCGCAGCGCATGTCCCGGCATGGCCCCTTCGGTCAGGTCCAGTGCAAACGAGAGGGCTGAGATGATTTCGGCCAGCGAGAGGGCGCTCGGGCTGACAAGGAACGGCCGCCGCTCGAGTCTCGATGCTATTGCTGCGCTGGCCAATGAAACCTCCGAACGATGGAGCCTTGTTTTGTCTCTGCTCTACCAAGGTAGCAACGGATCGGAAACATGAAACTCCCACAAAGGCGGGGACTTGGGAGACAGTTGGTAACTACGTACGAGGTGACCCGCAGTTGAGCGTGACCCGAACGTGGGATGGACGCTGCAAGCCGCGAGGGATTAGGGCGACTTTCGCTCCCGGTATGCAGGGCGCCCGGGTCGTTGAAGAACCGGGTAGGCTCGATGTCCTAGAATGCAGCGGAGGGTTCTTCTCAACTATGAACACCAATCTCCTCCGGTCAAGCCTGCGTCCCGTAGTTTCTTTTTTGGGAATTCTGCTCATTGGCGCTGCATCCTCGGCCCAGCCCCCCACCGACTGGAAGAAAGCCACGGCGATGCTGCCTCCCGATGCGCAAACTGTTGTCAACCGGCTGGGCAGCTTCGGCGAATTGCCCGATGGCGTGTGGAAGATGCACGCCGGCGACCTGCCGCACGCCGAGGACGTGGACCTCGATGACAGCTCGTGGCCGGCGGTGGCCTACAATTCGAAGGCGCCCAATGAGGCGGTCTGGTTCCGGCAGACCTATCAGATTCCCGAGACACTGAACGGCTACGATCTGACCGGGGCGCGCGTCTGGTTTGAGTTCCACGCCGACGCCAACGGACCCATGCCCGAGATTCTCTACTTCAATGGCCGGCGCGTGGCTCTCGGCGACGATCTTGAGCCCATCGTCCTCTTTGACAAGGCCAAGCCCGGCGACAAGGTTGTAGTCGCCGTCAAGCTTCTGCACACGGTCGATCAGAAGACCATTCGCGGCGCAAGCCTGCGCATCGATTTTCCTGAAGGCCGCCCCAATCCCGAAGACCTGCGCGAGGAGTTTCTCGCCGCCGCCGAGCTTATTCCCTCGCTCGACGCCGCCACCGCAGCCACCAACCAGGCCACGCTCTATGGCGCCATCGCGGATGTCGATATCAAGGCCCTCGACGCGCACGACCAAAAGGCCTTCGACGCAAGCCTCACCGCAGCGCAATCGAAACTCGAGGCGCTCCGTCCGCTGGAGCAGCAGGCTACCTTCTACGAAGTCGGCAACTCGCACATCGACGCGGCTTGGCTATGGCCGTGGACCGAAACTGTGGACACGGTGAAGCGCACCTTCGGCACCGCGCTGCAGCTTATGTACGAGTATCCGCAGTACACTTTCACGCAATCGGCCGCGGCTTACAACGAGTGGCTAGCTGATAAATATCCCGACATGAACGACGAGATCAAGCGGCGCATCAAGGAGGGCCGCTGGGAAGTTGTGGGCGGCATGTGGCTCGAGCCCGACCTCAACATGCCCGACGGCGAATCGCTGGTGCGGCAACTGCTGGTGGGCAAGCGCTGGTATATGCAGCACTACGGCGTCGATGTAAAGGTGGGCTGGAACCCCGACAGCTTTGGCTACACCTGGCAGCTTCCGCAAATCTACAAAAAGTCCGGCGTCGATTACTTCGTTACCCAGAAGATGAGCTGGAACGACACCAACAAGCTGCCCTTCAAGCTGTTCTGGTGGGAGTCGCCCGACGGGTCGAAAGTGCTGACCTATTTCCCGCACGACTATGTGAATGACACGCTCAACCCGGTGAGGTTGTCTGACGATCTGGCGCTGGCGCGGGAGAAGTCAACCGGCCTGACAGACATGATGGACCTATACGGCATCGGCGACCACGGCGGCGGACCCACGCGCGCCATGCTCGACGAAGGAATGCACTGGGCCGCGCCGGGCCACGTAACGCCCAAGTACCAGTTCGGCACGGCCATCAACTACTTCCAGACGGTTGACAAGGAGATCGCGCCCCAGAGCCCGACCTGGAATTACCAGTCGATTGCCAAGGGCTTCACAGCGCCGCCCGCAGTCGATGGCAAAGTTTCCATTCCGACGTGGGACTCGGAACTTTACCTCGAATTTCATCGCGGCGTCTTTACCACCCAGGCCAACCACAAGCACAACATGCGTACGGCCGAAGAAGAAGTGCTGAATGCGGAGAAATGGTCGTCGCTTGCATGGCTCGACGGTCTCGCGTATCCCGGCAATGAGCTAACCGAAGATTGGAAAAAGGTCCTCTTCAACCAGTTCCACGATCTGGCTGCTGGCTCGGGCATCGGCATCATCTATAAAGACGCGCAGAAAGACTACGACGTGGTGCGCTGGTCGACGAACGAGATTTCGAGCGGGGCTCTGCAAACGACGGATGAACACATCGATACCGCGGGGAACGGTATACCGGTGGTGGTGTACAACCCGCTCGGTTGGGAACGTTCAGGTGACGTAACCATCGCACTTCAGCAGGCCAAACCCACCCGGCTCGGGGTCCGCATCGAGGACAGCAAGGGGCTGGTAGTTCCGTTTGAGACATTGTCCAACGATCCCGTTACTGGCGAGACGAGGGTAAGCATCTTCGCGCACGACATTCCCGCGCTCGGGTACAAAGTTTTTCGGGTTTTTCCTGAAGTTCCTGACACGACTGGCGCATTTCCAACCCAGGCAAAAGACTCCGCTGATTCCATTACGCTGGAGAACGCTACCCTCCGCGTCGCCGTTGATAAGCAGTCCGGCTGCATCGCCAGCCTCAAGACTGGAGACATCGAGGCACTGGCTCCCAACTCGTGCGGCAATCAGTTGCAGTTCTTCAAGGACACGCCAAAAGAATACGACGCCTGGAACATCGACCCCGGCACCTACGATGTTCCGCCGTCAACCATCGATAAGGCCGATTCAGTCGAAGCCGTCACCGGCTCCGACGGCTCGAAGGCCGTTCGCGTCACCTACCACACCGAGAACTCGAAATTCGTCCAGACCATCTCGCTCAGGGGCGACGAGGTGAACATCGACAACGACTTTGACTGGCACGAGTCGCACATCCTGCTCAAGGCTGCGTTCCCGTTGGCCGTGACCAGTAACTTCGCCACCTACGAGATTCCCTACGGCGAAATCGAGCGGCCCACCACCCGCAACAATAGCTGGGAAAAAGCCCAGTTTGAAGTTCCGGCCATGCGCTGGGCCGATCTATCAGGTGTGGGGGCCGGCGCAGGCCCTGACGGCAAGGTGCACGGTCTGTCGGTCATCAACAAAGACAAGTATGGATACGACGCCGTGGGCAACGTGCTGCGCCTCACCTTGCTGCGCTCGCCCAAGTGGCCTGACCCGGATGCGGACATGGGCGAACACCACTTCTCGTACGCGCTCTATCCCCACGCCGGCACGTGGAAAGAGGCGCTTACCGTGCGCCATGGCTGGGAGTACGATTACCCGCTCCAGGCCGTAGTGACCACCGCCCATGCCGGCACGCTGCCGCCGCAGCATTCCTTCGCCTCAGTCACGCCTGACAACGTAGTGCTCACCGCCGTAAAGAAGGCCGAAGATGCCAATGGATTAATCTTCCGCGTCTACGAGTGGGCAGGGAAGAATGCGACCGCTGAGTTCCACGTGCCGCCGGGTGCAACTTCAGCCACCGTCACCAACCTGATGGAGACTCCCGAAGGCGACCCGTTGCCGGTAGCCGGCGACGTGGTCAAGGTGCCCATCCACCCCTACGAGATCCTGACTATCCGCGTGGACTATCCGAAAGCAGGGAACAGCCGATAGCCAGTAGCCAATAGCCGGTAGCCATTGCTCCGAATTGCCGGATATGAGCTACCGGCTACCAGCTACAAGCTGAGAGCCAGCAACTAGAAGCTTGATGCTGTCCTTTGTTACTCTTGAATCAGCAAGGAGCCTCGCCCGATGAGCATTACTTCCCCGTTTTTCGTTGTGCCGGTCATCATCGCCGTCTTCGCGTGCTGCATCCTCTTCGCCACCAGCAGCAAAGAAGACGGCCACCAAGAAAAAGGCCACTGATCCCGCCCCAAACAGGCTGCGGAAAATCATCGCCAGCCGCGGTTTTGAAAGGGCACGAGTCCACTCGTGCCATTAAGGCCATTAAATTGAGCGGGGCTTCAGCGCCTGAGGGACTGTTTCGGGAGAGACAGTTTCGTTCAATGAGTTTTTCCACTGCCTCGGGATCCGCTGACCCTAACAACACCGCTATCTCCGCTGCTTTTGCTTCCAGATTCCCCTCATTGGATCACAATGGTTTCATGCGGTCCTCTGGACTGCTCTTTGCCTCGTTAGCATTGCTAAAAGCCGGGGGCTGTTTACTGGAAAAATTAGCCCCCACCCCCCACCCCGCCACCAGTCGCCGCAAAACTGTGAAACTGTGAAGGCTCCCAGACGCATCTCCAACTGAAAGTGCGTCACCCTCTTCTCGGGAACCAGCGCGCGCACAGGAGCGTATAAATCACTCGGAGGACCAGGAGCATGAGACGAGATCGGCTGGGTCTGGGAATTCGCGGTATGGGCGCAGCACTGGTGGCGCTGGCGCTTGTGGCATTCACAACCACGGGTTGCCGCGTCCATGTCGAGAAGGGAGCCAACGGCGAAGACAAGAATGTGCAGGTAGATACGCCGTTCGGAGGAGTTCACGTAAACACCGACCAGACAACGGCCGCGGATCTGGGCTTGCCGGTGTATCCCGGCGCGCAGCTAGTTACCGCCGAAAACGATAAGTCGGCCGACATTCGCATGGGCTTCGGTGAGTGGCAGATGAGAATCAAAGTGGTGAACTACTCCACACCCGACAGCGAGGACAAGGTGACTGCGTTCTACAAAAAGGCGCTTACTCGGTATGGCGACGTGATCGCATGCCAGGACAAGACCCCGGTCGGCGAGCCAACCAAGACATCTGAAGGCTTGACTTGCGACGACAAGCACGGCGGCAACTTGCAAGTGAATGACAACGGCACCAGCTACGGCTACCACTCGGGGTCGAATGGATTCGAGCTGAAAGCGGGCTCGGAGCGGCATCAGCACATTGTCGGCTTCCAGAGCTCGGCGCCGGGCCAGACTCGCTTTGCACTGGTGGCCCTCGATCTGCCCCAGGACTCGGGTGGGAGCGGAAAGGCCGATTAGCGCGTTGGGCGGTGAACGGTGGACGGTGGACGGTAAATTGACGACCTTAGTGCCCCATCCAAGCCGCGCTTTTTGCGGCTTGGGTGGGAGAGCACTTTCGGGGCGCGGTCTGGGTTGTGGTCTCCCACTCATCCACGATAAAGCCGTGGATGAATGGGGCACGAACAGTGGTGGCTTGGGGACGATTCCCAAAGCAACATGCACGGGCCACCTGCCGTGTCAACACATGAACCGAAACCGCTCTGGAAGTGGGATGCATCGCCTACAATGCTCCAATCGGCATTCCACATCTATCCAATGGAGTCCAAACCATGCACTTCAAGTCTCTTCGCCTGGCTACCATCTGCGGCCTTGCAGCCGCGTCGCTGCTTCTCTTCGCCGCCGACAAGCCAAAGACCAAAGCCGCAGCGCCGGCAACGCCCGCGGTTGTCGACCCATACTCAGAAGTTCAGCCGGCCACTGAAACCCTCGATCTGGCCATGTATCAGCGGATTCGCGACGAGGGATTGAATCACTCGCACGTGATGGAGTTTGCCAGCGCCCTGGCTGACGGCATCGGTCCCCGGCTGACCGGCTCGCCAAATCTGGCGAAAGCCAACCAGTGGACCGTTGACACGCTGACCAAGATCGGCCTCGCCAATGCGCAT
>DATJSB010000332.1:0-34950 GCA_035504315.1 Occallatibacter sp. | reverse complement strand
GGGGCACCCAATTCTCGGGAGTTTCGGACTACGCCCACTCCCCCTTGCGCATCAGCGGCTCCGTCGCTCCTGTTGCGGTCACGCCGTCGATATCCAGATCGCCTGACCCGATCATCCAGTCCACGTGAATCAGGCTTTCGTTGGCGCCGCGCGCGGCGAGATCTTCTTTTGAGAGCTTGTCGCCGTTGATGAGGCACGACGAGTACGACTGGCCGAGCGCGATGTGCGACGCCGCATTTTCATCGAAGAGCGTGTTGAGAAAGACAAGACCGCTCTGCGCGATGGGCGACGAGTGCGGTACCAGCGCCACTTCGCCCAGCCGCCGTGCGCCGTCGTCGGTGTCGATGAGCTTCTGAAGCACCTCTTGCCCGCGCGTGGCTTTGGCTTCGACGATGCGGCCTTCGGCAAAACGCACCTGGATCCCCTCAATCATCGTCCCCATGTGCGAGAGCGGCTTGGTGGCCGTGACGGTCCCCTCGGCGCGTGCCTTGTGCGGCGTGCTGAACACCTCTTCGGTCGGCATGTTGGGGATGCAGTAAATGCCGTTGCCCGCGGTTGTGCCTCCGCCCAGCCACAGGTGGTCGTCAGCCAGCCCCAGCTTGAAATCCGTCCCCGGCCCGCGATACTTGAGCGCGGCGTAGCGCTTCTCATTCAACATCTTCGCTCGCTTCTGCAGCCCATCGTCGTGGGACTTCCACGCGTTCACCGGGTCGTCGCCTCCGATGCGCGTGGTAGCAAAAATCAGGTCCCACAACTTGCTCAGCGCGGCATCGGGAGCGTCGTTGGGGAACATGGCCGCAGCCCATGCCGGCGTGGCGCTTGAAACGATGGTCCAGTTGATCTCATGCCGCGTGATAAGCTCGAGCGCCGGCCGGTACGCTTGCGACATGGCGCGGTTGGCGCGGCCCACCTTTTCAGGGTCCTCATTGGAAAGCAACGACGGATTGCCGCCGGCGATGGCCAGCCGCGCAGTACCGGCCTTGAACGCCGCGCCCATGCCATCGTAGAGCCAGCCGGGGGCACGGTCAAAGCTCGCGTCTGGCGCGTAGCGGTAGCGCATCAGCGTGGCTTCGTCGTCGGTGAAGAGCGTCGTCACCAGCGTGGCGCCCGCGCGGTACGCGTGCTCGGTGATTCGCCGCGCCAGGTGCAGCGCGTCAAGCGACGCGGTCATCAGCAGTTCCTGCCCTGGTTTCAGCCCCAGCCCCACCTTCACCGCAACCTCGGCCAACTGGTCAATCTTCTGTTCCCGTGTCCGCTCCGTCGTCAACACCGCCTCCGCCATCGCAACCCTCCCCAAAACGTCTTATTTAAGACTAATGGCTGCCGCCCATCCGCAACCCACGCGCTGGCGTCTACGGAACTCCCCGCACCGCGTATCCGTACCAAGGACCGATGAGCGAAACCATTGACTGCAGATGGGTGGAGCAACAGGTTGCCCGCACCTCGGCAGCGTGGCGCGCGTGCGCCGGCCTGCCTTTGCCGCCGGCCACGCGATACACGCCGCGCGACCAGCATCGCCGCGAGGCGGAGTACGACCGCGCCATGCACGCAGTCGAGCGCGAGTCTGAAGCCGTCAGGCACAGCCGCGCCGGTCGTCTTGCGGCGCAGGAGCGCATCCTCAAAGTCTTCAGCGAATTCGCAACCGTAGCGCTATCGCTTCCCGCCGACGCCGTCGACCTCATCACCGGCATCTTTCTGCCCGCCGGCGCAGAGTTTACACGCCGCTCGCGCCGCTTCGACCCCGGGTTGACCATGGCGTCTATCATCCAGGCCTGCCGCAACGCCTGGACCGTCTGCGGCCTGCAACCCCTGCTCGGCGAGCCGGCCCGCATCACGCCTTCAATCACGGGCTACAGCCTGCTTTATCCGTATACCGACAACTTTCTCGATGCCGAGGGTGAATCTCCCGCCGCCAAGCGCGAGTTTTGCCTGCGCTTTCGCCAGCGGCTGCGCGGGGTATCGCTTGCGGCCGCGAATCCGCACGAGGCATCGGTCTGGACCCTGGTCGAGATGGTTGAAAGCCAGTACCCGCGCGCGCTGTACCCTCAAGTCTTCGACAGCATGCTGGCCATTCACCAGGCGCAGGAGGAGAGCATCGCCCAGTTGACGGCGAACCGCTCCAACCCTCGCCTGCCGCGGTTCCTGCGCACCGGTTTCTTCCGCCCGCGCCTCCACGGCGCGCCGTCCGCCGATCGCATCCTGGCCATCAGTTGTGCCAAGGGAGGTACGTCGGTGCTGGCCGATGCATGTCTGGTGCGCGGATGCGTGAGCGCGCAGGAGAGCCGCCTGGCCTTCGACTGGGGTGCGCTGCTTCAGCTCGGCGACGACCTGCAGGATGTGCGCGAAGATCTGCGCCGCGGCGCCGCGACGCTGTTCACGGTTGCGGCCGCCAACGGTGTGCCGCTCGATGCGCTCGTCTGTCAGCTCTTGAACTACGCCGAGCGCATCGGCACTGAGATGGACCAATTCGCGCACGGTTCGTATGCGCTCAAGAATCTGCTGCGCACTAGCTGGCGCTCGTTGATCGTTGCAGCTATCGCCAACGCCCGCGAGTTTTTTACCCCGGCCTTCGTGCGCCAGATCGAAACCACCGCGCAGTTCCGGTTCGGCTTTCTCGCCAAACGCCACCAGCGCGTGAGCCGCTGCAACGGCCTCTACGCGAATGTGTTCGACATATTAAGTGAGTCGAAGGAAGAGGAGCTTGTGGAGCGTGAGGAGTTGTGCGCGGAAGTGACGGGTTGAGTGCGGGCGGGGACGCCCGCACCCCATCCGGTTCAGTCCGGCGCTCCAAACCTGGTGGCGTATTGCAGAGATAACTTTGCTGCGGATGCGGCGGGCCGGATGGGAATATTTCCACTGGATCGGCCTGAGTTGTTCCATGATGGGGCCGGCTCAGGCTAACAAGCCCAACGGCTATCTTCTCGGCTCATACCGCATGGCCACCGCCCCCGAGCCGAATTCCAGCCGGCTCACGAGCCTCAAGTCGACATGCTTCGAAAGCCCCGCGAATAGCGTCGGCCCGTGACCCGCCAGCCTGGGATGCACCACGAACTCGTACTCATCGATCAATCCCAGCTCCGCCAACGCCAGCGGGAGCTTCACGCCTCCCGTGAACAGTCCCTTACCCGGCTCCTGTTTGAGCTGCTGAACGGCCTTCTCCAAATCTCCGCGCACCAGTTCCGCGTTCCAATCGACGCGGTTGAGGGTGCTCGACACGACGTACTTCTTTGCCGCATCGATCGTGCGGGCGAAGGGTTCCATCCACTCAGGCCTCGCCCCAGCCGGCGCCGGCTGCCGCCACCCCGCCTCCATCATTTCGTAAGTCACCCGGCCAAGTAGGAGGGCATCGGCCCGCTTGAGGTTCTCGACCGCGTTACGATGCAAATCTTCATCCGGTGTGATTGCTCGATGATCGCAACAGCCGTCCAATGTGACGTTGATGGAATAGCGAAGTGGTCGCATTACGCGAGAGTATCGCCGAAGGCGGTAGAGCCGCAAGGTTAGCCCGCTTCAGGGCTATGAGCCACTCACGTAATGCTTGACCTTCGTCTCGTTGGCAAGCGTTGAGGATCAACTCAGTGGAAATAGCCACACTCATATTGGTGCATTTCAGTTAGTAACGTTTACTCTGCGACATGCCACTAAGGCCTGCTCACTCTACTGGGCCATTCACCCTAGTACCGGTCTCCGAACGCCGGGTCCACGGGGTTCTCAAACAGCGAAGCGTCGCGGGTCACAATCGCCAGCCCGGAAGGCGTTACAAAGTAGCGGCGCTTGTCTTCAACCGGATCGTAGCCGATGACCGTTCCCTCGGGCATATGAACGTCGCGGTCGATGATTGCGCGCCGGATGCGGCAGTGCCGTCCGATATTCACGTGCGAAAAGATGATGCTTGAGTCAACCTCAGAGTAGGAGTTGACGCGCACATCCTGCGAGAGCACCGAGTTTGACACCACCGAACCCGAAATGATGGCGCCGGCGGTGATGATCGAGTTTACGGCCATGCCGGAACGGCCCGGCTCGCCGAATACGAACTTGGCGGGCGGATATTGCCGTACCCGGGTGCGGATGGGCCAGCTCTTGTCGTAAAGGTTGAAGATAGGCGAGACTGAGCACAGGTCCATGTTAGCCTCGTAATAGGCATCGAGCGTGCCCACGTCGCGCCAGTAAAGGGCCTGCTTCTTGTTCTCGTCTACAAAACTGTAGGCCACCATTTTCTTCTTGCCCAGCAGGTCGGGCAGGATGTTGTGGCCGAAGTCGTGTTTCGAGTCGGGATCGTCGGCATCGGCGATAAGCGCTTTGAGCAGCGCCTCAGTGCTGAAGATGTAGACGCCCATCGAGGCGTCGACTGTGTCGGGATTAAAGGGCGACCGGAAGCTGGTGGATGCTGGCTTCTCCTGGAAGCCGCGCACTTCGCCCGTAGGTCCGACCTCAACCACGCCGTAGCGCGAAACCTCGTCGGGCGCAATCGGCAGCGTGGCCAATGTTACATCGGCATTGGTCTCCTTGTGGTGGGCCAGCATGCGGCTGTAGTCCATCTTGTAGATGTGATCGCCCGACAGGATGAGCACGTACGTGGGCTGCTCGCTTCCGATGGAGTAGATGTTCTGGTAAACTGCGTCGGCCGTGCCCATATACCAGTTGGCGCCGGTGCGTTGCATCGGGGCAAGCGCCTCAAAGAACTCGCCCAGCTCCTGCGCCACAATTCCCGTCCACCCTTCGCGGATGTGACGGTTGAGCGAGAGCGCCTTATACTGCGTGAGCACGTATACTCGCCGCAGGCCGGAATTGATGCAGTTCGATAGCGTGATGTCGATAATGCGATAGTGCCCGCCGAACGGTACGGCCGGCTTGGCGCGGTCGCGGGTCAGGGGAAACAAGCGTTCTCCCGCGCCGCCCGCAAGCAATACTCCGAGGGTGTCTCTCATATCCATCGGTCTCTCGATCTACTCAGGTTGCCTTTAGCCATTCCAGAATTGCTGTATCCCGAAGCCGTAGCACTCAAGTCGCCGCAGCCAAAAGGGGAGCCGGCGGCCTTGCATGATGGGAGGTTGGGTATACATGTTCCGGAATCCCCATAAGTCTGATCCTGCCCGCCGGCGCGCAGCGATCCGAATTCACGTTCGCTTTCGGAGGCCCATTGCCGGCCGCAGCATCGAACGCTGGAGAATACCACACCACGATGAACCTTCGTCCACCATGCATATCGATGAATTAATAGACGGGGGAGTTGGCCTGAGTCAACTGGATTGAATGAAGCCGGGATAAAACGCGCGGGTGCGCCTCGCTCCCCAGCGCATCTTCAGGTCTATTTCAGCTATGGCGGGGCCGAACCGCCGGCTACCAGCCCGAAACCCAATTCTTTTTCTTGTCGTGCGACCGCTTGATCCTGGTGAACTTGTACTGCAGCCCCACCGAAATGGCGAAATTGAGGTCGTTCTGCGTAATAAACGGGGTGTAATTGATGCTGTAGCGCGTCCACACCGCGTCCGGCGTGATGCGGAAGACCCAATGCTCCGATCGATTCAGGTCCATATGCCCGCCGATGATGATCGCCGGAGCAACCTGGTTGTTGTAGAAACCCACCACCTGCGGCGGATTCCCCAGAAGGTCCTTCTGGAAGTTGCCGTACACGCCGCCGGCCATGACATGCGCAATCAGGTCGCCGTGCTTGTTATGCGGCCCCAGCCACTGCACGCCGCCCGTGAAAAGGTACTCGCTTACGAACGGTCCCTCGATCGGGCCGCCATTCGAATTCGCGTGGTTGGGTGCGGCGCCGCTGGTGCCCACGTAACCGCGGCCTGAGCCCTCAAGACCCCAGTTACGGGTGAGCCAGAAGGAGCCGCTCGCGTTGAGGCCGCCGAGGTTCGAGCCCTCCAGCAGGTTCGGGCCGGCTTTCATGTGGTCGTATGCCATTCCAAGCGAAACATCCCAGCGGTTGTCGTAGCGAACCCTGGCCAGCGGATCGATCTGGACGTACTCCGGCTCCGGCGGCGCCTGGTTCTCAGGTTCCGTTGCCGGAGGCTGCTGGCTCGAACTTGAGGTCTGGGCCTGGGTTGGGGTTCCGGCGCACAAAACAACACCGGCAACGGCTGCCGCAATTGCAATAAACCTTACTGGGAAACGCATCATGAAACAGCTTACAGGACCATACCAGCGAGGGACAACGCGGCCGGCGGCCAGGCTTGAAAGGTTCAGGGTTCGCATCTCTCCGTTTGACGCGCCCACACCAGATACCGCACTGTCTTGACGATCTCTTCGGCGTTCATGTATGCGGCGTGCGCGGTGGTTTCAGGCTCAAGCGACGGCGCGGCATGGGTGCGCCATTCAATGGGAGTGTGGCCGAGGATGAGGGCCGCACGCTCGAGATGCCAGTTGCTGGAAATGACCTCGGCGGAGCGCCAGCCGTGCTGGTCCATAATGCGCTCGGAGTAGCAGACGTTCTGAATCGTGTCTCGCGCCTGCGGTTCTACAAATACCGCCGCGCCGGGAATCCCCTGGCCTTCAGCCGCGTGCGCCATCACCTGGGCTTCGACAAACCCGTAGCCCGTGGCGCCGCCGGTAAAGATGAGCCGGGGCGCGACACCGCGCTCGTATTCGTGGACGGCCTCAGTGACGCGCGCCAGCCCGCGGGGAGTCGGATTGCCGTCGCGGTCGGCGGGAGTGCCGAGGACAATGATGGCGTCAAAGCGGCTGAGCGAAGAGTTTGAACGCGGCGCAAATTGACGCGCGAATATCGCCCATGCGAAGAGCGAAACGACCAGCAGAATTGCCGCGAGAATGCCGCGCACCCGCCAGCTCAGACCGCGCGTCCGCTTCCGGCTGAATTTCTGGCTCGATCGGCGGGATGTCGAATGCGGCAAGGCTCGTGGCGGGTTGCGTTTCCGGCTCGATGAGGGTGCAGCGCTCAAACGGAATCCCCTTCACACTACACTCTAACCTGAAGGCCGCGTACCCCTCGGCACCCCACCCACGGAACACTGCACACGGTCCACTGTTAGCTGAGCTTCAAAGGCTCGCCCCACGCCGAAAACACAATCTCCTCGAGCGGCTTGCGATTCCGGGGAGCAAGCTCGCGCTTAATCAGCTCCTCATTGCCAAGGGTCTCGGGCTCGTCCTGGTAGCCAAGGGCGATGGCCGCGCCAATCTGGTAGTCTTCGGGAATCTCCAGCAGCGTTCGCGCCTTTTCGCGGTCCACGCCGCCCATTTGGTGGGTGGTCATTCCCAGCGCCGCGGCCTGCAGGACCAGGTAGGCGCTGGCTGCGCCCAGGTCGTGGAAGGCAAACAGGTTCGACGCGCCGTTATGGCCCATCTTAGCCTTGGCCAGCCCCACCATCAGCACCGGCGCCTTGGGCGCCCAGGCCTGATTGAAGCCCATGAGCGACTCGTGGATCTTCTCATGGGTGCTGGTTCCACGCAGCCCCACAACGTACCGCCAGGGCTGCTCATTGTTCGACGAGGGCGCCCACCGCGCGGCCTCAAAGATGCGATGCAAATCCTGCTTGCTCACTTCGCGCGAGGAAAAGGCGCGGGCGCTCCAGCGCTCCTGAATGGCGGGCAAGACGCCCTCAACCTTGGGCGCGTGCTTCATGTTGCTTACTTCAGTGGCAGACAATGCCATTGGGTAATCTCCGATCCAAAAGAACTGATGCAGGAATTTGATTCGGCAGCGCGGGCCCGAGATTCTTGCACCCCTACGGATAGATCCTGTGAAGCGTCCTCGCGAACGGGATCGTCTCGCGTACGTGGTCGAGGCCGCAGACCCAGGCCACCATGCGTTCAATACCCATCCCGAACCCCGAGTGGGGCACGCTGCCGTAACGGCGCAGGTCAAGGTACCACTGGAAGGCCTCGAGCGGCAGGTTGTGCTTTTCGATGCGGCTCTTCAGCAGTTCGTAGCTCGAAACGCGCTGCGAGCCGCCGATGATCTCGCCGTAACCCTCGGGCGCCAGCACGTCGACGCACAGCGCGTAGCGCGGGTCCTTGGGGTCGGGCTCCATGTAAAACGCCTTCACCTCGGCCGGGTAGCGATGCACCATCAGGGGCCGGTCATACTGCGAGCTCAGCCAGGTCTCGTCGGGCGAGCCAAAGTCGTTGCCGTACTCGAAAGGCGCCTCGAGATGGCCGTCCTTGTGGGCCTGGTTCAGCATTTCCGCGGCCTCGTCGTAGCGCAGCCGCGGAAACGGCGGCTTGATGGTCTCAAGCTTCGCCGCGTCGCGGCCGATCGTTACCAGTTCCGGCGCGCGGTTCTTCAGCACCGATTGCACAATGTGCGAAAGAAAGTTCTCGGCCAGCACGAGCAGCCCGTCGAGATCCATAAAAGCCACTTCCGGCTCAATCATCCAGAACTCGGTCAGGTGCCGGCGGGTCTTCGATTTCTCCGCGCGGAAAGTTGGCCCAAAACTGTAAACCTTACCCAGCGCCAGCGCCGTCGACTCAACATAAAGCTGCCCGGACTGAGTAAGGAACGCCGGATCGCCAAAATAATCCACCGGAAACAGCGTCGAAGTCCCTTCGCAGGCCGCCGGCGTCAGAATCGGCGGATCGGTGCGGATGAACCCGTTCATGTCGAAGTACTCGGCCGCCGCGCGCATGATCTCGGCGCGGATCCGCAGTATCGCCGACTGCCGCGGCGTGCGCACCCACAGGTGACGGTGCTCCATCAGAAAGTCGACGCCGTGCTCCTTGAGCGAGATCGGAAATGGATCCGTCTCGGGCACGCGGTGAACCACTTCGATGTTCTCAACGTCTAACTCGTAGCCGCCCGGCGCGCGTTTGTCTGCGCGCACGCGCCCCTCGACCACCACGCTCGACTCCTGTGTGAGACCCTTGAGCGACTCGAACACCTCGGCGGGCACGCTTTTTACATGGGCTACGCCCTGGATGGTGCCTGTTCCGTCGCGAAAGATGGGAAACAGCAGTTTGCCGCTCTCGCGCAGGTTATAAAGCCAGCCCCGTAACGTCACGGAGCGGCCTTCGAAAGCGCCGATTCCGGCAATTGTGGCCAGCGGATGCTGATCGGTATCGAGTTCTGGAACTTCTGCGGGGTCTGGCATGATTTTTCCCTGATCTCTCTGGTTGCGCGAGCAACCCCGGGCATTCTTTCCCGCGCAACGGGCATCGAAGCGTATATAGAGCCGCGCGCCGGACTTTCCAGAATAACGCGGTGCATGAAGCGGTTGCAGAGTTCAAGCGTCCTTCCCGGACCTGCGTAAGTCGGCATCTTCTTGAGAAAAATGCCACTTGGCTCTGCGGATGCCGGGTTCAACAACTCTGAGACCGTGGTGTCCGGTCGAACGGCGCGCCGGACATAATGATAATATTTGGTAATACAATAAGAGTTTTTGATATTGGCAATACCAAGCCCGTTTGCATCCTTGGCGTACGTCAGATTTTGACATTGAGAGGTGCCGAAGGCAGCGATGACCGACCATGTTGACGTCACAAGCGAAGAGATCCAAAAGACTCAGGCCGATCCTGAAACCGCCGAGCGGTTCATCGCCGAAAAGCATATCGGAGAACGGATCCGCCGGCTGCGGCTGAAAAAATCCATGGGATTGGTGGAGCTGGGAAGGCACACCGGACTTTCCGCGAGTTTTCTCTCCCAGCTCGAAACCGGCAGGGTCGTCCCAACCCTGCGCAACCTGGCGCGCATCGCCATGGTCTTCTCCAAGGACCTTTCCTTCTTCTTTGAGAGCGAGCCCGCCGCCATCTTCCGCGTCCACCGCCAGAAAGACCGTGTGCGCCTGCCGCAGACCGGAGTCGAACCGCCCACCTACACCTTCGAGAGCCTGGGATTCATGGTCCCCGACCGCCATATGGATCCCTACTTTGCCGAATTCATTCCCATGGCCGAGGACGTTGAACCAAAGCCCCACGTCCACGCCGGTTATGAGTTCCTCTATGTGCTTGACGGCGAACTTGAGCTCACCCACAGCGAGCACCACACCATGCTTGCAGCGGGCGATGCGGTGTACTTCGATTCCGCCACTCCGCACTCCTACCGGTGCGCGGGGCAATCCCCGGCAGGAGCCATCATTGTCACCATGCACCAGCCGCTCCAGGCTCAGCCGCCGGCCCTGCGCAACCACGTTCCCGGGCCAAATGGTGGACAGCGTCCGATGAATGCCGCTCCGCCCAAAGTCAACGGCAACGGTTCCGACGAACACGAGCGCCTCGAAAGCAGTTTTTAGTCTGCAGCAGGCGCTGGCCGCCAGAGAGACTGCCCCAGCAATCTCGCTGTGTCTGGCAGCCGCAGTGCGGCCCCGAAACCCGCTACCCGGCCGGGTTTGTCAGTGCCTGACGAATCTCGGCAAATGGGTTTTGCAATATGGGCACAGCTTCCAGCCTTGCCCGAAAGGGCAAAAACGACGCGGCTTTAGCCCCAATTCTGTTCAATTAATCGATCAGCTTGCAGTCGGAACCAGGTGGGTGCCCCATCCTAAACGCACATTTTGCGTTTAGGGTGGGATTGGTAGACACTCCTTGGCTTGAAGGCCCTCTAAGTGAACAGCATTGCGGCTAAGAGTGTTGTAAGGAGACCGGCTTTAGCCGCTCAGGGATGGTTTCCCATGCCAACAGGAGTTTTTCCCCAACCTGTTTAACCCCAGGGGGGCTTTGCCCAAAAAGTCCGAGTTTTTAGGCAAGAGACGAATTTCGAGGGATTCGCCCATCTCTCACAGGCATGGGCCGGGTTTACGACAAGGTAACTTCCGGTTGGGCGACAATCCGGGAACTACGCCAGAATTCACTATGGACTGGCGCTCGCAAAGGTCAATTTTGCGGCATTCAATTGCTCTGAAGAGGGATCATCCGCCAAATACGCCCAAGCGACCCAAAATCCGTTTGATTCTGTGAAGCTGAACGATGTGTTTACCTTCAGCGGCTCTTTTGCCGGAGCCGGGCGTCCTTCGATAGCGTTGACCGTCAACGCGCCTACGAGTTGAATCACTACGTGTCCTTGCAGCATCCATGCACGAATCTCGACCCCATATGGCGACAGGTACGTCGAATTTGAGAAGGGCTTGATGATCTTATCTGCGACCTTACCTAACGCTTTCTTGTCCTGCAATGATCGCGGAAATGGCGTGTTGGAAAAACAACTTGGGTCCATGGCGATGAGTACTGCAATGGAACTGAATCTGCCCTCAACTGGATGAGGGGCTTGGAGCGACAGAAGAATCTTCGAGCACTGATTCGCCGCTCCGTCCGATCTCTTTGGGTCGAGCATCGTTGCATGCTTTACGTCTGTATAGGCGCTCCAGCCGCTGGGAACCTCATAGACTATTCCCACCGTTTCATTCGTGTAGACATCTCCCGATAGAGTTCCAGCGGACGCTTGTGAAAGTTTGAGATTCGGCGAGTTCTGTCCAGAACTTGCAATCCCAAACGCGCAGCACAAGAGCGTGACAAGATGAAGGCGCATAGTATCTGCCTTTCTGGGGAACGCTTGAATATACATCAAGTTTGTGTGCTTTGGGCGTGCCGGAAGTGAGTTCCGGGGGTATGACCGGCTACCCGGCAATAACCCTCCAATAAACAATATCGACGCCGTAAGAGCACTCTCAGCCCGACGACAGGCCAGCGGTACGCGGGGAATCCCTTGCGACTTCTTGGGCAGGGATGCTGTTCTGGCAACTTTTTGGGCAAGACACCCATGAGCATCGCTTCATGACTCGTCAGACACTGCCTGGTCCGTCCCGCCTCATCGGGCTGCGAACCGCACCCGTGCATCGTGATTTACCGGCCCGCGCCCGCCGGCTCCGCCTCCTGCCGCACGCCGCGCGACTTCGGTAATAGGAATCCCACCGCAATCACCCACACAAACCCCGGGAACCGCACCAGCGGAATCAGGAAGAGCAGGTGCGGGAACACTGCCAGATGCAGCCAGCTGAGTTCCCCCGCCGCCGCCAGCACCAGCCCCAACACAATCACCCACTTCGGCAGCAGCTTCATGAATGCCGCCGTTACTGACACGCCGGCCAGCAGCAGGCCCATTGGTACTGAAAAGCCCGGCCCGCCCAGTCCATACGAAAAGTAATTCAGGGCCAGCACCAGCGTGCCGTTCTCATTCACGCCCGGCCGCAGCAGCGTCCACATCGCCATCGTTCCCGCAAAGGAGTCCGCGACCACCAGGAACCCTCCAAACAGTGCGATATAGGTCCCGGCGGCCCGCGCGCCCAGAAAATGCAAGCGGCTCACCACCGTCGCGGTAAAGATGCCAAAACAAACCCATGCCCCGAGTTGCAGGGTGAGGCAGATAATCACCCGCGCGCCGTAGTGCTGGAAGTAATTAACGATCACCGCCGCAGACTCCCACGGGGGCGGCCAATAAGGCTCCTTGTAAAGATTGGTAACCGGATACAGTCCCACGCAGAACAATACCGTGTAGAGCAGGGCCAGGATGCCCGGATGAGGGCCCCGGTGTACCGCAGGCGCGATCGGGCCAGACGAGACAGAGGCAGAAGAGACGGGACCAGTTGTGATTGGGGAAGTTGTTGTCATTTCAGAAACCTTTCCGCCGCGCCTCGTGAGCGCAGCCACAGCTCAATTGCAATGGTGTTGATGGAGAAGCCGATCCAGAATGCGTATCCAAAGAACTGGTGCGGTGTCAGGTGGGTCAGCAGCGAAGTGGCAAAGAACACGCCCACCACCGGCCGTGTGGTCGCAATCCCCAGCAGAACCGCGGTCGCCCTTGTGCTCCACACCCGCGCACCGGCGGCATCACCGCTGCGGCGCAGCACGAGCGCCTTCACTAGCTCGCCCAGAAACAGCGAATTGAAGAAGAGAATCGCGGAGCGCTCGACCCATCCACCGATGGCGTACAGGTTGATGGCGTACGCCGTCGCCGCCACCAGGAACCCCAGCCCGAAAAAGATCCGCATCACCAGGGGCGAACTCCGCGTCCGCCTCCAGAAGCAAAGCGGCAGAAAAAGCACGTACCCGAGCGCGCACAGGATGTGTGTCCAGGTAAGCCCCGCGTGCGCCTTGAAATACGTGTCCAGCTCCGCGGTGCCGGGAGGGCCGCCGACGCGCACCGGCACGCTCAGTGCGATGGCCCGCACCACCACCGCTGCCACCGCGATCACGATACATACCCAGAAGCCGGCGAGGATCCAGCGCGGGAACCTGTCTCTCGGCTCAGGCTTTAATGGGAAAACCCGCGCGCTGCTCATGGCGTGACCTCCATCTACACGCACTCTACATTTAGTTTTACATATTGTCAAATTAAATATGGAGCGATACAATCGGAACTGTGAGCAGCCCCAAAACAGAGACGTCCAAGCGTCCGTACGACCTGGGAAAGCGCCTTGAGCAGATGGATCAGAAACGCGCCGCCATCCTCACCGCCGCCCGTAGGCAGCTTGAGGCCGGGAGCTACCGGGAGCTCACCATGGGGTTGCTGGCGGCCGAGAGCGGCGTCACCCGCCAGACCATTCATAACCTCTTTGGAACCAGGGCCGCGGTCCTCGAGGCGCTCTTTGACGTCCTGGCGCTCGATGGCGGCATGGAGAAGATGCGCGAGGTCATGACCCAGCCCACGCCCGAGGCGATGCTGGAGCGGTTCGTCCAGATTTTCCTGGGCTTCTGGGCAGGCAATCGCGTCCTCTTCCGCCGGGTCCATGGCATCGGCGCCATCGACCCGGTTCTCGGCGGCGTCCTTGAAGCACGTAACCGCCGCCGGCTCATGGCCGCCACACGCATTGCCGGCCTTAGCGGCGTGCGCAACAACCTCGACCAAACCGCGGCTGCCCTCGCCGCCCTCACCTCATTCGAGTTCTACGACGCGCTGGCCAGCTACTCCACCGGCGACTCCGACGCCGCTGCAACTACCCTCGAACTGGCCCGGCACCTGCTCTCCCGCGCCCGGTCCTGACGCATTTGCCGATAATTTCCCGCTGAAGGCGCACAATCAACTCAGGATGAAGAGAGCTCCCGGGCGCCTACGGTTTCATCGAGGGGATCGCGTAGCATAAGTCCTTTATTTCTCACGTCTACAGCCAACTCGTTTATTTCGCCATACTTAGCTGCGCATCATTTGGTCAAGCCGATGAATCTACGCGACTTATTTACAGGGAATATGGGGGGGATACCCCCGGCCTCCCGCACACATCAGGCGGATGCCCATGGCAACTGACTGTCAAGACCCACTCCGGAGGTGCACCGGCGCCGCGCCACTATTCGACCGAACCACGATCCTCCGCGGGCAGAAACTCGTAGCTCACAAACGCCAGCGACTTCGAATCCGGCGACCAGTTGGGTACGTTCATGCTTCCGTCGCCGCCCACAAAATTTGTCAGAACCCGCGTGCTTCCGTCGCTGGTCGACAGCAGGTGCAGTTCCACGTCTTTGTTGGCCGCGTGCGTGGTTACGTCGGGCGGATAAGCGATGTAGACCACCCACTTGCCGTCCGGCGAAGGGTGCGGCGTCCAGTTGCGGAAGTTGTCGTGCGTCACCTGCTCCACGTCGCTGCCGTCGGCCTTCATGCGCGCAATCTGCATCCCGCCCCAGCGATCGGTGTTGAAGTAGATGTACTGCCCGTCAGGCGAATAGTCAGGATCGTCGCTGATGCCGGAGCCAGTGGTGAGAGCAGTCTCGGTGCCCCCATCCACTGAAATGGCATGGATGTTACCGCTGCCATGGCTCGGCCGCGTGAAGACGATGGTTTTGCCGTCGGGCGACCAGGTGTGAAAGTAAGAATCAGGATTGCTGGTCACCAGCCGCGGCGTGCCGCCTGTGGAAGGAACGATGTACACGCGATTGCCGGGATTCGACGCCATGGTGCAGGTGATGGCAAGCCACTTCCCATCTGGCGAGAGTCCGTGGCTGCCGTTGCATCCTGTCGCGTCGCCGGTAGAAATCGGTTCAGCGGGGCCACTTCCGTCCCCCTGCGCATCGGCAGCGACGCGAAACATTTTTCCATCCTGATTGAAGATCAGCCAGGCGCCGTCGCGCGACCAGTTCGGGGCCATCGCCCGTGCCCGGGCCGTGTAGGCCACAACGGCCCGTCGCGCTCCGGGATCGATCTCGATGGCCTTGAGCGAGCTGTAGAGCGCCATCTGCGGCGCAACGGACGGCGCTACGAGCGGCTTCAATTCCACATGCGCGAAAGTCGCCGTCTCAACGGTGTTGGGATCGTGGGCAGAGAGCCCGATGCCCGCATAAAACGGCTCGTCGAGATGCATCTTTGTCGCCGCGCCCACCTGGTGCAGCGGCTCGCCGTGCAGGCTCACAAACATGGTGAACTCGTCGCCATGTTTCTCGATGCGGAGACGCTTGGGCGGGTCGATGTTCAGCTCGATGCTCTCGGTCGTGGCGCCTTTTGTGTCGCGGAATTGCAGCGCCGTCAGCCCCACTCCATGCTGCGCCGCGTCGACGTATGCTCCGTCGGCATCGAGCGTCTGGCGGAAGATGAGAATGGCTTTGCGATGCTCGTTGTGGGAGCCGGTCTTCTCAGGGAAATCGATGTCCGCGGTCAGCGAAACGTCGCCTGAAACCTTCTTCCAGAGGTAATGGAACCCATCGGTCGTACCCCACAGATTGGCGCCGGCAGAGCGGATGGTGTAGACACCGGTGGCGCGGTCGAACGAAGCCGTTCCCGGCGGCACCACGCTGCCAACATCGGACTGACCTTCAAAAACTCCAACAGTGCCGGATTGGGCAACGGAAAGAGGGATATAGAGAGAAAGCGCGAAACAAACAATGATAGTTGGAGATTTCAAAGGCACGACCGAGCTCCAGAGAGACAGATTGAGGGGCGCGAGAGTTCGGAGGTAAAGGTAACTGGTCTCCCACCCTAAACGCAAACTACACGTTTAGGATGGGGCACCCAGTGGTGAAGTTATTTCGATGTGCCGGTGACCAGGTTGCCGTTGATATCGCGCACTTCAACCGGGCCCACGCCGGCATCTGTCAGCGGGCCTTGAATCTTTGACCGGTCGCCGGCAGCGAGGACGATCAGCTGATCGGGATGCAGATACTCCTTTGCTGCCCGCGCAATATCGGCCTGGGTAACTGCCTGGTACTTTGCGGGCAATGCGGCGTAGTGGTCGAGCGGGTAATCGTAAACAAAGATACTTGAGATCGCATTCGCAATTGCCCCGGTGGTCTCAAATTCACCGGGCAGGGAACGGATGGATGATTCTTTTGCATCGTTCAGTTCCGCTTTGGTTGAAGGATTCTGAGGAAAGTTGCGAATCTCCTTCATCAACTCCTTCGCAGCGGGGCCGGTAACGTCGGTGCGCACAAGGGTGACTGCAAGGAACTCGCCGCTTTCGCGGAACTCCCTGTAGACACTTTGGGCGCCGTAGGTGTAGCCGTGCTCCTCGCGGAGATTCATGTTGATGCGGCTGCCGAAGCTGCCGCCCAGCGTGTAGTTGAGCACGTCGAGGGCGTCGGCGTCGGGTGAGCTGGCCGGTACTCCAAAGCCAAAGGCGGCGAGCATGGTTTGCGGCGCGCCGGGCTTGTCGACAATAACAACGTGCGTTGCCGGCGGCGCGGGCGCGGCAGGAATGTTGGCAGGAGGAGCGGCTGTTCCTGACCAATTGCCGAAGTACTGCCTGGCAAGCTTCTCGGCCTCAGCGCGGGTAAGGTCGCCGGCAAGGATGAGCGCCGAGTCGCTGGGCGCGTAGTGGCTGGAATAGAAGCCTGAGATGTCGGACGCGGTAAATGAGTTCACGCTGTCGGTGGTTCCGCTGGCGACCATGCCATAGGGCTGATCGCCAAAGAGCAGTTTTGGTCCGACCCGAAAGGCCATGCTCCGCACATTGTCAGTTTCCTGCGCGATGCGCACCAGGCACTGCTTGCGGCGGCGGTCGAAGTCCTCGGGCCGGAACGCCGGATGCTCGACGACGTCAGAGAGCAGTTCCATGCCCTTGTCGAGGTGGTAGGTGAGCAGGCTCATGGATGCGGTGCCGCTATCCATGCTTGCCGAAGTGTCGATTTGCGTGCCGATGCTCTCCTGGTCTTGAGCGAGCTGGGTGAGGGTGCGCGAAGTGGTGCCGTCACCCATGATTTCAGCGGTGATCGTGGCCAGGCCGCTCTTGTCCTGGAGATTGTTGACGCTTCCTGCTCGCGAAACCACTTCAGCAGTGACGACCGGCAGCGCATGATCTTCAACCAGCATCACTTTGAGGCCGTTGGCGAGCTTGAACTCAATGGGGATGGGCAGATGCAATTCCGGCGAGGGACCTGCCTCGGGCTTGTTCTTGCGCCAATCCTGCGAAGCTTCAAACGCAGGCGTGTAAGGATTGACGAGCTTTACGTTCGCGTCGGTATCGGCAGGGCTGCGCGGCACATCGTCGAGCACTTTTTTACCGGGAACGCAGTAGACAACCACGGCCGAATCTTTGGTGAAATACTTCAACGCCGCGGCCCTGGTGCTGGCCACGGTTACGTCCTCGGTCATCTTTACGTCCTTCGATAGAAAGCCGGGATCGCCGGTGTACTGGTTGTACTTGTCGAGCGTGTCGGCAACGCCGCCAAAGCCGCCCAGGCGCTGCAGGCCGCTGATCTTCTGGGTCAGTTCAACGGCCTTGGCTGCTTCAACCTCCTCGTCGGTGGGTCCGTCCTTCTGCAACTTTGCCAGTTCTTTCCAGAACGCAGCCTCAAGGTCTTCGAGCTTAACGCCGGGCTTGGCGGTAATGTCGCACTGAGCAATGCCGGTGAGCTTGAGCGCATCAATTTCGCACTCTATGCTTTGCGCGGTCTGCAGCTTATATACGAGAGTCTGATCGAGGCGGCTGGCCTTGGCCATGCCCAGTGCGTAGAAGGCGCCCCACGCACTGTAGGAATCGAGCGTGTATGCAGGCGGCGTGAGCCACGCCACGGACAACCGCGAAAGCTTGACCGTGTCGGTGATGGTGGCGCGGCGCTCGGAGGTAATAGGCGGCGTGACCACGTTGACCGGCTCAACCTCGGGTCCGCGCGGGATGGGCCCAAAATATTTTTCAAGCAGTGCCTTCAGCTTTACCGGGTCGAAGTCGCCGGCAATGGCGATAGAGGCGTTGTTGGGAATGTAGAACTGCTGATGGAAGTCGCGCACATCGGCCAGGCGGGTGGATTCAATGTCGGCGTGGCTGCCGATCACATCGCCGTAGTAAGGGTGCCCCTTGGGAAAGAGCTGATGGTAGACCTCTTCGTCGGCCACGTCGTAGGGCCTTCCCTCGCCCTGGCGGCGCTCATTGCGCACCACGTCCTTCTGGTTGATCAGCTTCTCGCGGTCGAGGCCTTCCATCAGAAAGCCCATGCGATCGCTCTCCAGCCATAGCGCCAGCTCCAGCTGGTTTGAGGGCATGGTCTCGAAATAGTTGGTGCGGTCAAAGCTGGTGGTGCCGTTCACGTCGGTAGCGCCGGCAGCCTCAACGTCGCGGATGTGCGCCTTGGCCCCCACGTGTTCAGAGCCCTCGAACATCATGTGCTCAAACAGGTGCGCAAAGCCGGTCCGGCCGGGCTTCTCGTTGAGCGGGCCCACGTGGTACCACAGGTCCACGGCCACCAGCGGTAAACGGTGATCCTCATGCGTGATGACGGTCAGGCCGTTGGACAGCGTGTATTTCTGATACTTGATCTCAGGCAGTTTATGCGTGGCCTGCGCGTGAGCGGCGATGCCGGTGAATGCGAGAGACGAAAGCAAGGCAAGGCAAAGATTCCGATGCGGGCTCTTCACAGGTTTTCTCCTACGAAGGAAGACGAGCAATAAAGCGACGTGAGGATTATACGGGAGATAGACGGACCCGGGTCCGGAACGCTCCAGAGCGAACTGCGCTGCCGGGGAAGGCTTCATGCATCTTCAGGGTCTTCCAACTGGATGCGGGCGAAGTACTCCGCGACCTGCTGCCAGTTGTCGACTCGCACAAAGCCAGTAGCGACCAGGTTGTGCGGAGCGGTGTAGAGCAGACCCTGGCCCTCGAAGCGCAGCAGGTTGCGCGGCTGGTCGTCGATGAGGTAGTCGGCGCGCAGAATCGACTTGTTGCCGCAGAAAACATAGTGCGTGGGCGGGATAAAGGAAAAGTGCCGCTGCAGCCAGCGGTACTTGGGGCCGAGGGAGTTGGGTACAGCCATGGCCTGTGTGGCCACAAAGATCTCGAATCGCGCCGAAAGCTCCTTCAACACCTCCTGCGCGCCGGGAATCACGTCGAGCACCTCGAAGAAATCCTCGGCATCGAGGAACGCACGAAGCTGCTGCTGGCGATCGACCGGCGTAATCTCCCACAGCCCCTTGCCGGCTAGGTCGTCTACCGTCACGTCTTCGTCGAACTCCTGGTTGTACCGGCGCAGGTGCTCGGCCAGCGTATCGGCCATCACTTCGTCCATGTCAACGCAGATGCGGCGCACGGGAGAACCTCTAGGAACAGGGGCCGAGGAACAGCAAAGCCCGAAGCAAGCTGCTCACGAAAAGGGTAACAGGGGCGGAGAGATGCACCAGGAGCGTGAGTTATTCTGCGGGTGCTGAATTCATCCGGCCGTCAGGCTCCGACCTGCCCCGGACGGCGGACAGCACGGCCGGTGCCGGGAGCGACTTCAGGTTGTGGGGCCTTGGGAGCAGGTTGCATGGCAGGATCCCAGTAGATAAGCCGGCTGCAACTGTCGCAGGTGAGCAACTCGCCTTCGCGAAGCTGGTTCCATGTCTGCGGCCGGACGCCCATGCGGCAGCCCGTGCACTGCTGGTTCTCGGCCCGCGCGATGCCGGTGCCGCGCAGCGCCGCAATCCGGTCAAAACGGGAAAGCCAGTCAGGCTCGATCTGCTGGCGGATAGTCTCGCGTTCGGCGTTGAGTGCGGCCAGTTGCGCAGCCAGTTCCTGCTGGCTGGCGGCCACGCGAGCGCGTGTCTTCTCCAGCGCATCGGCCAGCAGCTCAACCTGTGCGCGCGCCTGCGCCAGAGTCGCTTCGAGCGTTTCTGATCGCTCCATGCTGGCCAGCTCGTCGTTCTCAAGCCGATCAATCTCGACCGTGGCAAAGCCGACCTCGTGCTCAATCGCCTGGGCCTGCGCGGAATTCTTCACCGCGTCGAGCTGGGCGCGGAATTTCGCAGCCTTCTGCCGATGCCCGTCGATCTCGCGCTCGAGCCGCGTGCGCAGCGTCTCCTCACGATTAAGAGCAGATGAGGTATCGGCCGATTGCCGTTGAGCCGCGGCTAGCGCAGCCGCAGCCTGCTTCAGCTCCCCGGGTAGTGCGTTGACTTCCTTGGTCACGCGGGCGCGTTCCAGTTCCACGGCCTGCAGTTTGGCGAGTTGTTCAATCAGCGCTTGCATCCGTGCTCAAAAGTCTAAGGCATTGCGGCGCAATCACAAAATGGCCGCTGTTTCGCCTTCTCAGTTTTCTGTCCTATCATCCCGCATCAAACAACTATTTGAAGCGCTAAACGCCTCAAATCATCGTCCACCTTCCCATCCATGGCAGACCTTCGACGAGACTGCGACAATAGCGGATAAGCAGGGAATGTTCTCATGAGAAAGCAACATTCGTTCTGGCGGCGTCACCGGGTGCTGGCCTGGTTCGGTGGATTTGCTCTTCTTCTGCTTATTGCGGCGGGCATTGGCATTACCATCGTGCTGCACAATGCCGAGCCCATCCTGCGCACCCAGATTGTTGCAACCCTCGAGCGGCAGTTCCACGCTCGCGTTGAGCTCGACAGCTTTCACATCTCAATTGCCGGCGGTTTGCGCGCCGAGGGCCGCGGCCTGCGGATCTGGCCTCCGGCTCAGGTACAGGGCGTCACTGTGCCCTCATCCGCAGCCGGCCGGCCGCTCATCTCCATCGACGAGTTCCACTTCCGCGCGCCGCTTCACTACTCTCCCAACGCACCGCTGCGCATTTCTGTGGTTGAATTGCGCGGTCTCGTGGTCGATCTGCCCCCTGCGTCGCACTTTATTCACGCTGCCGGCGGTACGCCCTCAGCCGGCGCCGGCAGCGACGCGTTCAAGAAAGCTTTGCTCCACTTCCGCCTCGATGGCGTTGTGTGCCGCGACACCGTTCTTCGCCTTGAGACCAGCAAACCTGGCAAACTGCCCCTGGTCTTCCCCATCTCCAGCCTCAAACTCACCGGCATTTCGACAGCCGGAACCATGGGCTTCACGGCTGACCTCGTGAATGCGGTCCCGCGCGGAACAGTTCACACGACCGGCAAGTTCGGGCCATGGAGCGACAGCGACCCGGGAGAGAGCGCAATTGAGGGTCAGTACATCTTCGACAACGCCAACTTGGGCGACTTTAAAGACATCGCCGGAACTCTCCACTCCGCCGGCAGTTACACGGGGACCCTGCGCGAGCTTGCGGTCAACGGCGCCGCCGACGTGCCAAACTTTGCGCTCACGCACATTGGCACTGCCATGCCGCTGCACGCGCAATTCAACGCGAAGGTGGATGCGACCAACGGCGACACCTGGCTTCAGCCCGTCGACGCGGTCCTCGGAGAGTCGCATTTCACCGTTGAAGGCCAGGTGGTGCGCGTGCCGCTAAACGATACCGAAGCATCAGCGAGCAAGAATCCGCATACAAATCCGCGCGCCGAGCCGCAGACCAAGGGCCACGACATTTCGCTGATGGTCAACGTGCCTCAGGGCCGCATGGAGGACTTTTTGCGGCTTGTCACCAAGTCGGGCGAGCCCATACTCACCGGAGTGCTGAACTTGAAAACCTCGCTCGATATCCCTCCCGGAAACGACCCCGTTCACCTGCGCATCCGGCTCAAAGGCAACTTCCTGCTCGACAACGCGCAGTTCACCAGCGCCAAGATTCAGGATCGCGTGAATGAGCTTAGCCTGCGCGGGCAGGGGATCACGAAATCCAGGGACAAGAGCAGCGCCGCACCCGCCGAGGCGACCATGCAGAGCAGCTTTACCGTGGCCGATGGCGTGGTTACGCTGCCCGACCTCGTCTACCAGGTACCCGGTGCCAACATCGCACTGAGTGGCACCTACGTGGTCGACGGCGGCGCGCTCAACTTCGCCGGCAAGGCAAAGATGCAGGCTACCGTCTCGCAGATGATCGGCGGATGGAAGGGCGCGCTGGCCTCGCCGCTCGATCGGTTCTTCAAAAAAGACGGCGCAGGCACCGAGGTCGGCGTTAGCGTGGACGGTACGCGCGACAGTCCGCAGTTCGGGTTCGATCTTGGGAAAATCAAGCACACCTCGCCGCAAAGGCCTGGCGCGAACATTCCCGACAACGGGCCAGTTACCGTGCCTCCACAACAGCAGTGATCGCCGATTTCAGGCCTCTCGACGCTCATCCGGAACCGAGCGCGGCATGCTTCCCGCACCCATCAGCACCAGCGAGCGCTGCGCGAATGGCGAGTAAACCAGAAGCGTGGTACAGGCCAGCGCCAGTCCAAAGTTGATGTGGTGCAGCAGGAGAAATGGCGACAGCGCCCATAATTCGTCGAATACGAGCACAATTGGCCAAACCTTGAGCAGCTTTTGCCGCACTCCCGGCGGATGGAAGAGCACCGCGCACAGCAGAAACGCGCGTACCGGGATCAGGATCGCGGCCGTCGCAATCACCGTGCCGTAAACAACCGCTGCACGCGGCAGCGGTGAAAGCAGGCCTTCAATCTCAGCCAGGTTGCCGAGCGCCCCCACGTAAAAGCCGAGATACATGAGTTGGAAAAGAACGTAGAGCGTTTGCACAACCGCGTAGGGCGATTTGGGCAGGTCTTCTTCGCTGGCGAGAATTCCAAAGCCGGATTTGCCATCGTTCGCAGCTTCGGACGCTGGCCCGGCTTCGAAAATAACATCTCCGGTTGTGGCTTCTTCGTTGGGCATTTCCTGCCGTCCCGGCGCCACGACAATTTCGGCGCCGGTGATCCGTTCCACGGGCGCGATGAAACGGTAGCCGCGCCGCGCCAGCGTCTCAATAAACCGCGGGCTTCCGGCCGTGTCTCCCAGCGCCTCGCGAATCCGGTTCACAGCTGAGTTCACGCCGTGGTCGTAGTCAACAAAGGTACCCTCGGGCCACAGCTCACGCGAGATCTCTTCACGCGTGACAAGCCTGCGTGGCCGCTCCAGCAGCATCAGCAGCACCTGGAACGGTTGAGCGTTCAGCCGCACACGCACTCCCCGCCGCCGCAGTTCCCCCGTTCCTGCGTCCGCCTCGAACACTCCGAAGCGATAGCGCCGCTCTTGATTGGGCTCTGACATTGACTCGCGTTCAGTTTACTCGATGGAGAACTCGCTCAGCCCACCTTCAACGAAATGGAGAACTCCAGCTAACCCTTCTCCATGCAGCGCGTTGCGCCGTGACAATCATTCGAGCCGAAATGATGGCCCAGGTATTGCGCTGAACCGTCTCAAGGGGCAGAGTACACACCATGAACCGTGAGTCACCCCCGAAACGAAACGCGAGTTTGAAGGCAAGAGCTCAGGCTGGCGCCGCTGCCTTTCTTATGACCGCATCCTGGCTGGCTGTTTTTGTGTCGATCGCGGCGCCGCAGCCCGCAGTTGCGGGCCCTTCAGCCGAGGCCATTTCCGGCTTTAACTCATACATCGTCCGGCTCGAATCCCGGCTGGCCCGGCAGCACAGTTCGGCTGACGCATTCCTCGCTCCGTTTGACGCTACCCGCGTGCGCCGCGGCGAAGTGGTCATCGAGCAGCTCACGGCCAAATCCGGAACCAACCTTCCCGGGGCGATGCTCCACCACTGGCGCGGCACCACATTCGTTCCTGGCGCAACGGCCGCGGAACTCGAGAAGCTCCTGCGCGACTACAGCCGTTACCCAAAGGTCTACGCGCCCCAGGTCCTCACAGCCAAAGTGCTCGCCCAGGATGGCGACCACTTTCAGACCGCCCTACGCGTTAGCCAGAAGCACGTGATCAGAGTGGTGCTCGACACAACCTACGACATTTATTTCTTTCCCGCTGCTGCCATGCCTGACGCGCGCTCCGGCGTGCGCGGATACAACATCTCGCACTCTACACGGATCTCCGAGATCGCCTCGCCCGGCACGGCCAGCGAACGCGCGCTCGATGCGGGCCACGAGCACGGTTTTCTATGGCGGCTCAACACCTATTGGAGCTGGGAGGAGCGCGATGGAGGTCTCTACATGCAGATTGAAACGGTTTCCCTCACGCGTTCCGTCCCCACCGGGCTCGGCTGGGCGATCTGGCCATTCATCGAGAGCATTCCGCGCGAGAGCATGGAGTTCACTCTGCGCTCCACTGCCAATGCGTTAAGGCGTTCGCCGCAATCAGAAAGGACAACCCCATGAGCGCACTTGCATCCATGTCCACCAAATCCGGTTTCCACTCTGCCACCCGAATCAACCGCTCTTTGACCGCGCCCATCGAAAAACGCGCGCTTGAATGGATGGCCGTTCGCGCCCCGCGCTGGGTGACGAGCGACCGCCTCACGCTATTGGGCTTCTCCGCGCAGATTGCGTGCGGTGTCTCGTTCGCCCTTGCCCGCTATCACCGCATGATGCTCCTCGGCGTCATCGTGTGCCTGGCGCTCAACTGGCTGGGCGACTCGCTCGACGGAACGCTGGCCCGCGTGCGCCGTATCGAGCGGCCGCGCTACGGCTTCTACGTCGACCACATGGCCGATGTCTTCGGGTCAGTGGCTCTCATGCTGGGGCTTGGCTGCTCCGGCATGTTGCGTCCCGCGGTCGCGGTCGCCATGCTGCTGGCGTTTCTTGTGCTCGCTGCCGAGAGCTTCCTCGCCACCTATACACTCGCGCGCTTCCAGCTTTCACAGGGCCTGTTCGGACCCACTGAGATTCGCATCGTGCTGGCGATCGGCACGCTTAAACTCCTACGCAACCCCTGGGCCACAATCTTCGGCCACAGGATTCTGCTCTTTGATATTGGTGGATCCATTGCCGCATCGATGATGTTCGCCATGGCCGTGACGGTTACCCTTCGGCACATTCTGCAGCTTTACCGCGAGGAGCCGGTCAAATGAGATGGGTGAAAACGCTGATTCGATTGGGAAAGTTCAACCTGGTGGGCGCAGGTGGAGTGGTGGTGCAGCTTGTGCTGCTGTCGGTATTCAACCGTCTCGCGCCCGGCCATTATCTAGTGGCGACAGCAGCGGCCATTGAGATCACGCTGCTGCACAACTTCGCATGGCATGTGCGGTACACGTGGCGCGACCGTCGCGACGGTTCCGCACTCATCGTCCGGCTCCTTCGTTTTCATCTTGCGAATGGTATGGTCTCGTTCTTCGGCAACATTGCGTTGATGCGATTGCTGGTGGGGTACGGGCATCTGCCGGTGCTTGCAGCCAACGGAATTGCGATTGCTGGCTGCTCGATTGTGAACTTCGCCTTGTCTGACCTGTGGGCGTTCGCGCGGGTTCGGTCGAGTTGGGCCTGAACCGGTCCTGGCCGCCGCACAAAAAATCCCTGAAATAGCCGCGTCCAACAAATTCCATACAATATCTGCACTCCTCATCCGTCTTCACCAGTGGATGGAACAGCCGGTAAGCATGAGCCTTACGACCGAGCAGAACCGCCAGATCTCCGAGATCATTGCGGGACAGAGGTTGCGGCTACGCAATTTCATCCGCCGGCACGTGCCCACCGAGGCTGACGTTGAAGACCTGCTGCAGGACGTATTTCTGCAGGCGATCGAGTCCTACCGGTTGCCGGAACCGGTTGAGCAGTGGGGCGCGTGGATGTTTCGCGTGGCCCGCAACCGCGTCGTGGACTTTTTCCGCAGGCGGCGGGCGAGGGGAACGGAGGGAAACGCAGCAGCGAACGGCGACGATGCGGCGCGGTGGCCTGAGGACGATTTGCCCTCGCGCGAGGCCGGGCCGACCGAGGCTTATGCGCGGGCCGTTTTGCAGACCGAGCTCGATGAAGCGCTTGACGAGCTGCCAGCCGAACAGCGCGAGGCGTTTGTGGCCCACGAGATCGAAGGCCTGAGCTTTAAGGAGATTTCGGCGCGCACCGGGGTGAGCGTGAACACGCTCCTCTCGCGCAAGCATTACGCGGTGCTGCATCTGCGCCGCCGTCTGAGCGACATCTACGAGGAATTTGTGAACAAGGGAGAAGACTGAAATGAAAAACAGAATGCCGCGCAGCCTCAAGTTTACGCTGATCGCAATTGCGGCTCCGATCGTAATCGCGCTCGTCCTTTCACTCTTTGGATGGGTGACAATGAGCCTGTGGAACTGGCTGCTGCCGGGGCTCTTCGGATGGAAGGTCATCACTTTCTGGCAGGCCATTGGGCTGGTAATCCTGTGCCGGCTGCTGTTTGGCGGCATGAGAGGCCCGAGAGGCGGCGGCCCGCGCTGGCGCCACCGCATGGGCGAGCATTGGCAAAATATGACGCCCGAGGAGCGCGAGAAGTTCCGCCAGGAGATGGCCAGCCGCCGGGCCTGCTCGCGCGAGCCGGAGCCGGAAGCGAAACCTGACGCTTGATCGCACCGGGACTTACGTCGCAAATGGCCTGCGTGTCCCGAGGGTACAATTCCTCGCGCACAACCCGCAGGCAGCCTCCCGCCCGATGCGAAGCCAAGGCCCAAAGTGATAGCTTGCTTGAGTTGGACTCTTTCGGTCCGGCTGGGCAACTGGGGGCATCATGCAGCATCTGAATCGAGCGAGACTCATTCTGGCGGGCTTGGCGGCGGCCCTTATTCTTGGGCCGGCAGCGCTCGCCGCGGAGGGCCAGACAGTGCCCGCCAAACCACGGGCAACAAAGACGGCTGCAAGCCAGCAGAGCGAGCGCGACTGGTGGAAAAACGCCGTCATCTACGAGATTTACCCGCGCAGTTATCAGGACACGAACGGCGATGGCATCGGCGACCTGAACGGGATCACCAGCCACCTCGACTACCTGAAGGAACTCGGCGTCGACGCCATCTGGCTCACGCCCATTTATCCCTCGCCGCAGGTCGACTTCGGTTACGACATCTCCGACTATCGCGCCATCGATCCCCAGTACGGCACCATGGCCGACTTCGACCGCTTGGTTGACGAGGCCGGCAAGCGCAATATCCGCGTGATTATGGACATGGTGATGAACCACACGTCTGACCAGCACAAGTGGTTCCTCGAATCCCGTTCGTCGCGCACCAACCCCTATCGCGACTGGTATGTGTGGCATGATGGCAAGGGCGAAACCAAAACCAGCCCCGGCGAACCGCCCAACAACTGGCAATCCTACTTCGGCCATTCTGCCTGGCAGTGGGATGCCAAAACCCGCCAGTACTACTACCACAAGTTCTATGTCCAGCAGCCCGATCTCAACTGGCGCAATCCCGCGGTGCACGAGGCCTTCAAAGACATCTTGGCCTTCTGGCTGCAGCGCGGAGTCGCCGGATTTCGTTTTGACGCCATTACCGCGCTTTATGAGGATCCGGAGCTGCGCGACGAAGGCGTGGTGAAAGACAAAAACGGCAACCCGATCATCAATGCCTACGGCGATCCGCAGCTTGACGACTCGCGTACTAACAACCAGCCCGGTGTGCACCAAGTCATTGCCGAGATGCGCGCCGAGGCGGACAAATTCGACTTGAGATCGTTTCCGGGTGCACGCGTGCTGATAGGTGAAACTTATCTGCCTAACATCGCAGAACTGGCCAAGATGTACGGGAGCGTGGCGCATCCTGAGTTCGAGTTGCCGATGGATACGCAGGTTGGAATGATCAACAAGCTCAACGTGGCTACGTTCCGGTCGAAGCTGACCGACGTTGAAACCAGGATCGACGGCAACGTACCCCTGCTCTTGTTCGACAACCACGACAATCCGCGCATGGACGTGCGCTACGGCGACGGTGTTCACAACACGCAAATCGAGCGGGTCATCGCAACGGTGCTTTTTGCCTCGCGCGGCGCGGCGCTGATGTACTACGGCGACGAGATTGGCATGGTTACCACCCCACCCAAGACCAAAGCCGACGTGAAGGACCCCATCGGTATCACCGGTTGGCCCAAAGAAAAAGGGCGCGACGGCGAGCGCACGCCCATGCAGTGGAATACCGAGCCGAACGCCGGATTCACCACCGGATCCCCATGGTTGCCGGTACCGCCCAGCGCCGAGGAGAAGAATGTTGAGGTCGAGCGCAACGATCCTGACTCGCTCTTCAGCTGGTATCGCGCCCTCATTCGCCTTAAGAAGACCGTACCGGCCTTTGAGCACGGCGCCAACATCATGCTCGACACCGAAAACACGAGCGTGCTGAGCTGGCTGCGCCAGGCGCCCGGCATGCCGCAGGCGGTGGTCAGCGTAAACTTTACGGCGCAGCCGCAGATCGTCAATCTGCAGTCCGGCGGTTCGGGCCTTACTGCCGGCACCCTGCACACGCTCCTCAAGTCGCCCGGCGGAGTCGATCCCAAATCGCTCGACCAGATTGTTCTGGCCCCGTTCGGCATCTACATCGGCGAAGTGCAATAGGTGAGCGGCGGAGCGCATTCGAATCAGAGATCTGCGCCGCTGCACAGTCCATTCACCCGGTCAGCGCCGCAACTTCAGGGGCAACTTTCCGTCCAAGAGACTGGTGACGTCATTTATCCTAACCATCTCTCCAGTCATCAAAGAGGCCCAGACTGCGTTTCTCCAATTCCAACCTTTCTCGAGCGCCACGCGCTTCGCTTCGTTTTTCTGGACTGCCAATCTGCACGTGCGCCTTGCTGCTTGTCGTCGTTGCCGGCGCAACGAGGGCCCCTGCTCAAGCGGTCGCAGATCCGCCCGCTGCGTCCGCATCGTCGGTCCCGCTTCCTTCACCGTCAGGATCTGTTCGCGGGGTTGTGGAAGGCAAAGACGGCACAGTTTATCAGGGCGTGCGCGTCACGCTTACCAATGCCGGAGCCGAGCAGTCGCTCGAGACCGACGCCGACGGCGGGTTCCTTTTTAATGGAGTCACGCCGGGTCCATTCACGCTCAAGTTCGTTTCCCAGGGATTCGTGACGCAAACCACATCGGCAGAGCTTCAATCCGGCGAAGCCTTCAGTGTGCCGAATGTCGTGCTGGCCATGAAGGAATCAGTCAGCGAGGTTCACGTTTCGGCCGAAGAGCAGGAATTGATTGCCGATCACCAGATTCAGATCGAGGAGAAACAACGGGTCTTCGGCGTGCTGCCCAATTACTACGTCATCTACTCTCCCAACCCGATGCCTCTCACCACAAAACAGAAGTTCAGGCTCGCATGGCACGCCAATGTTGACCCATTCAACTGGCTGACCACGGCCGGTTTTGCGGGCATCGAGCAGGCCACCAACACTTTTCCCGGGTACGGCCAGGGCATGCAGGGCTACGGCAAGCGCTTCGGGGCCAACGCCGCCGATAACTTTTTCGGCGCCATGATTGGCGGCGCCATTTTCCCCTCGCTCTTCCATCAGGATCCCCGCTACTTCTACAAGGGTACGGGTACCATCAAGTCGCGGATCGGATATGCGCTCGCCAACGCCTTCATCTGCAAGGGCGACAACATGCGTTGGCAATTCAATTACTCCGGAATCCTCGGCGGATTGGCCTCTGGCGGCATCTCGAACCTGTACTACCCAGCCAGTGATAAGAGCGACGCGGCGGTCACATTCGAGGGCGCGGGCATAGGAATTGCGGGCACAGCCGTGCAGAATCTTTTTCAGGAGTTCCTGATTAAGAAGCTGACGCCGGGTGCGGGCAGGCAGGCGACGCCGTGATGGTGACTCCCATTTGTCGACACTTTACGGGATGAAAGCTGGCTGCCGCGAACAAATCTGGTCTGAATGACCAGAAATATGGTCTAATTTATTGGGAGATTACAGACGATGGCGCGGTGGCAGGTTCAGGAAGCAAAGACACGGTTCAGTGAAGTAATCGAGAAGGCCCAGAAAAAAGGCCCTCAGATCATTACGCGCCACGGAACCGAGCGGGCCGTGGTGCTCTCAATAGAAGAGTACCGCTCATTGACGGCGCATAAACCGAATCTAAGAGATTACCTTCTGGGTGGGCCGAAAGTCGACAATTTCGAAATTGAGCCGGACGGCGATACAGGCCGCGAGATTGAACTGTGAGCCCCTCGCCAGCTTACCTTCTCGACACAAACGTCCTCAGTGAGACCCGCAAGAAGAAAGCGGATGCCGGTGTAATCGCTTTTCTCAAGGCAGTTGATCCATCTTCGCTCTATTTGAGTGTTCTGACGATTGGCGAATTGCGCAAAGGCGTGGCTGCAAAAATGCGTAGGGACCCAATTGCGGCAAAGAGTCTTTCGGCGTGGTTGCAGGGGCTCGAGGTTGGATTTGCTGACCGCATGTTCGGCATCGATGCGGCTGCGGCCCGACTCTGGGGCGATTTGTCCAGTGATCGACCGCGTCCCGTGGTCGACACATTGCTCGCAGCGACTGCAATCCTGCACGGCCTGACCTTTGTCACGCGCAACACTCGCGATGTGCGAGGAATACGCGTAGCACTCCATAATCCGTGGATTGAATAGCCCCGCCGCCTTGCCCGTCCCCCATCCCGCATGTTTGACTGGTTCCCGTCACCAGGAGTGTTCTCATGTCCTACGTTCTCGCCCTCGACCAGGGGACAACCAGTTCGCGAGCCATCCTCTTCGATCAGAACGGCGCCATTGCCGCCGTCGCCCAGAAGGAATTTGAGCAGTTCTATCCGCAGACCGGCTGGGTCGAGCACGACCCGACTGAGATTCTCACCAGCCAGATGAGCTGCGCTGTCGAGGCGCTGGGTAAGGTAAACGCCCGGCCGCGCGACCTGGCGGCCATCGGCATCACCAACCAGCGCGAGACGGTGATTGTATGGGAACGCGCAACCGGCAAGCCCATCCACCCGGCGATTGTATGGCAGGACCGCCGTACCGCCCCCTTCTGCAAAGAGCTCGAGGAGCGCGGCCTCGCGGACACGGTTGCCAGCAAGACCGGCCTCGTGCTCGATCCCTATTTCTCGGCGACCAAGGTCCGCTGGATCCTCGACAATGTTGATGGTGCGCGCAGCCGCGCCGAGCGCGGCGAGCTTGCATTCGGAACCGTCGACTCCTGGCTCATCTGGAACTTGACGAGCGGCCACAAGCATGTGACGGATGTTACAAATGCCTCCCGCACGCTGCTCTACAACATCGTCAAAGGCGAGTGGGACAAAGAAATGCTCCGCATCTTTGACGTTCCGGAGCAAATCCTGCCGGAAGTAGTTTGGTCGAGCCAGCAGGTAGGTGAAGTAACCACGTCGCTTGGTCTGGCAGGCGCAAACATTGCGGGCATCGCCGGCGATCAGCAGGCCGCGCTCTTCGGCCAGTTGTGCTGGCAGGCGGGCGAGGCCAAAAACACTTACGGCACCGGCTGCTTCCTGCTGCAGAACATCGGCTCCCAATTCGTTCGCTCGCGCCACAAGCTCATCACCACGCTCGCCGCCAGCGCCCAGCCGCGCCGCGAGTACGCACTCGAGGGCAGCATCTTCATCGGCGGAGCAGTTGTGCAATGGCTGCGCGACAACCTCAAGCTCATCGGCGCCTCAAACGATGTTGAAGCGTTGGCCAAGACCGTCAACGATTCGGGCGGCGTGGTCTTTGTTCCCGCTTTTGTCGGCCTGGGCGCGCCGCACTGGGACCCTCACGCCAGTGGCACGCTTATCGGCCTCAGCCGCGGCACAACGCCCGGCCAAATCGCGAGGGCTGCGCTCGAGGCCATCGCCTTCCAGGTGGCCGACGTCCTGGACGCCGTGCACAGCGAAACCTCAACCCCACTCGCCGCGCTACGCGTCGATGGCGGCGCCGCGGTGAACGACCTGCTCATGCAGTTCCAGGCTGATATTCTCGGCGTGCCGGTCGTGCGCCCGCTCGTGACGGAGACCACTGCGCTGGGAGCGGCCTATCTGGCAGGCTTGGCGACGGGATTCTGGACCAGCACTGAGGATCTCAAGGCAAGTCGCGCGGGCGACGTGCGCTTCGAGCCGCAAATGAGCGCCACAGAACGCGCCGAGCGCAGCGCCCGTTGGCAAAAGGCAGTGGAACGCGCAAAACAATGGAACGTGTAGGAAATCGCGAAGCACGAATCACGAAGCACGGAAAGGCGTCACATGCAGCGTGACCAGATGATCCAGAAGCTGCGGGAGCGGTCAGCAACCGCCCACCCGTGGGACATCGTCATCATCGGCGGCGGCGCAACTGGAATGGGGGTCGCGGTCGATGCGGCCACGCGCGGATTCAGCGTGGCCCTGGTTGAGGCACACGACTTCGGCAAGGGCACGAGCAGCCGCTCCACCAAGCTGGTTCATGGCGGCGTGCGCTATCTCGAGCAGGGGAACATTCCGCTCGTCATGTCGGCACTCAAAGAGCGCGGCCTTCTGCGCCAGAACGCTCCGCACCTGGTTCATGACCTCGCGTTCGTGGTGCCCAACTACTCCTGGTGGGAAGCGCCGTTTTACGGCATCGGCCTCAAGCTCTACGACTTGCTCGCCGGCAAATACGGCTTCGGTCGTTCCACGCTCTTATCCAAAGAAGAGACTCTGGCCAAGCTGCCGGCACTCGAGCCCGAGGGACTTCTCGGCGGCGTGGTTTACTACGACGGCCAGTTCGACGACTCGAGGCTCCTCATCCATCTCGCCATGACGGCGGCTGACCATGGCGCAACCGTGGTGAACTATTGCCCCGCGACGGCTCTGCTCAAGGACTCCGAGGGCTACGTGAACGGCGTAGTGGCACGCGACGGCGAAACAGGCGAGGAATTCACGTTGCAGGCGCGGGTGGTGGTCAATGCCACCGGCGTTTTCACTGACTCAGTGCGCCGTCTCGCCGATCCCGGCCTGGAGCCCATGATGGTCACCAGCCAGGGTATTCATCTCGTTTTCCATCGCTCCTTCCTCGCCGGCGATACTGCGCTCATGGTACCGCGCACCAGCGACGGCCGCGTTCTGTTTGTCATTCCCTGGCACGGACACGCCGTGGCCGGAACAACCGACACTCCCGTCGACGAACCCAGCCTTGAGCCGCGCCCGTTTGAAGAAGAGATTGAGTTTGTGCTCGAAACAGCCGGCCGCTACTTCACGCGGCCTCCCAGCCGTGCCGACGTGCTGGCCGTCTACGTCGGGCTTCGGCCTCTCGTCAGCACCGAAGGCAAGGGTGAAGGCCAAACCTCAACCCTCTCGCGCGACCACGTCATCCACGTCGAATCCTCGGGCCTGCTCACCATCACCGGCGGCAAGTGGACCACCTATCGCCACATGGCCGAGGACTGCGTCGACCACGCCATCACTCTCGGGCGTCTCGACGATGCCGCCTGCGCCACAAAGAACCTCCACATTCACGGCTACGCTGCGGAACATCCGGCAACATTCCCGAAGCATCTTTCCGTCTATGGCTCTGACGCCGCAGCCATCGTCAACCTGGCCCAGGACCCCTCGCTCACCGCCCAGCTCAATCCCGCACTGCCGTACATCGGCGCCGAGGCCGTCTGGGCCGCGCGTAACGAAATGGCCCGGACCGTTGAAGATGTGCTCGCCCGCCGCACCCGCGCGCTCTTCCTTAACGCCCGCGCCGCATGCGAGATGGCCGAGCCCGTTGCCCGCCTGCTGGCCGCCGAATTCAACCAAGGCAGCGACTGGATTGCCGCGGAAGTTGCCCGATTCCATGCCCTTGCCGCGCAATACCAGGTCGCGTAACCCGCATTTTGCCCGCGATTGGAAAAACCAGGGTCCCGCGTGTCACTCTGGACATCTGATTGATTGCCGGGTCGCCCCCGGCCCAACAATCAAAACACGGAGGTCAACCATGGCGGCATGCACACATCTCGCTGAGTTCGACAAGAATGCCAAGGCCCGCAGCAAGGGTTGCGAAGAATGTCTGAAGACTGGCGACTCGTGGGTGCATCTGCGCCGCTGCCTCACTTGCGGCCACGTGGGTTGCTGCGACTCGTCAAAGAACCGCCACGCCCGCGCGCATTTCCACGAGACACAGCATCCACTCATCCAATCGGCCGAACGCGGCGAAAACTGGCGCTGGTGTTACATCGACGATGCGTACCTGTAAGAGCAAGTCGCTTCAGGCGGGAGTGTTGGCAGTTCGCGGTCGATTGGGTCCGATTCAGAGAGCAGTTTGCATTCTCATTGCGTAGCACTGTTATGATGCGGGGCAAGGTGGAGCGCTCCAAGCATGGAACATGCCGTGCCCTATTGGGCGCGGTGTGAGCCTCTCTGGGGTTACCCCAGGGGAACGTGAATAACTTGCCACTCCATCGCGCGATCTCCACTGCGCTCCCCCGCAGACATGACCGCGCCATGCACGACTCGTTGGAGTGCACCGCTGCAATACCAGAAGCCCAATCCGCAATTCTTGCTGGCGCTGGCGCGAACGATGCTCGCCGGCGAAGCAACGCCAAAGGCAATCGCCGAGCGGCTGCGTCAGTCTCTGGGCCGCGACTCGCAATGGATCAACGGGCTGGCAAAAAGATACGCGCAGGAGTTTGCCCGGGGCACTCGGCCACGCGCCAAGGCCGTAGTTGAATTTCTCGTCACCGATGCTGGTTTCAACGGCGCTTATGCGCGAAGCAAAGTGAAGCCAGCCGTTGTTGACCGCTTCTCGTCTCCAGCCGAGATGCTTCCAGTTCGCGCGGCGGCCAAGTGGGAGATCCCCGCGATTGAAACCGAGGGCGCGCTGGCCACATGGCTACGAGCTACCTCCGAAGAGCTGGAGTGGTTTTCCGATTTTAAGCGCTTTGGCGCGCGCAGCCGCGAAGAAAAACTGCGCCACTACAACTATCGCCTGTTGGCCAAGCCGGGCGGCAGCGTGCGACTGATTGAAGCTCCCAAGCAGCGACTCAAGCAGATGCAGCGCGCGATCCTCACCGGGATTCTCGAAAGAATTCCAGCTCACAGCGTAGCCCATGGGTTCGTGAAGGGGCGGTCGATCAAGACATTTGCCGCCCCCCATATCGGCCAGCACGTGGTGCTGCGCATGGACATGCGCGACTTCTTTCCGTCGATCCGTTCGGCGCGCGTGCAGGCGCTGTTTCGAACAGCGGGCTACCCTGAGCGAGTGGCCGACTTGCTGGGTGGGCTGTGCACCACAGCCACGCCGGGCCATGTC